>NZ_JBXAWS010000002.1:0-496695 GCF_057292075.1 Stenotrophomonas sp. 1L-E-5-B-C3 | reverse complement strand
CATCAAACTGAAACTGAAAGGTCTCAGCCCGATAAAGTACCGGGAGCAGGCCCAATCGGCCGCCTGACCCCGTCCAAGTCTCGGGGGTCACTTCAGGGACGGGTTTACGGCGTCCCCCGACAACCCACCCTGGCCTGGTCCTTTTCGCAATCCGTGACCGCCGACCAACTGCCGTTGCCGTTGCCGTTGCCGTTGCCGTTGCTTCAAAACCAGCCTGCCGCAGGCAGCGCCGCAGCCGCCGCTGCAAGGAAACCTGAATACGTTCGGACACTGCGCCTCAATCCCCCGCCCCCGCGGCCGATAACGGGGTTGTCACGGCGTATCACGCCGCGACCGGCTCGGCGCCGCCCGCCTGCTTCAACCTGGTCCTGCTCGATGAATCTTCTGCATCGCTGGCAACACTACTTCAGCAACCTCTCCGTCCGGCGCAAGCTCAACCTGCTGACGCTGCTCATCGCGCTCGGCGTGATCGCGCTGTCGGTGATCGCCGCCCGCATGCAGTACCTGGACCTGACCGAGACCCGCAAGACCGCGCTGAAGACCCAGGTCGAACTGAGCGATGGCATCCTCCAGCACTACCATCGCCTGGCCGGCACCGGCGAGCTCAGCGAGGAGGCTGCCAAGACCGCTGCCCTGCAGGCGCTGGAAGTGATGCGCGCCGAGAACGACACCTATTACTACAACGTCTACGACACCGGCTATCGCCTGTTGATGCACCCGTTCCGCAAGGACCTGGTCGGCAAGGACATGAAGGACTTCCGCACCGACGACGGCGTACGGATCTACTACGACCAGGTCGAGGCGGCCAAGGCAGGCGGCGGCTTCGTCAACTACCGCTGGGCCAAGCCGGGCAGCAAGGGCGACGTCGAGAAGGTGGCCTACGCCAGCCTGTTCGCACCCTGGAACTGGGTGATCAGCAGCGGCGTCTACATGGATGACGTTCAGAAGCAGGCGCTGGTGTTCACCGCCATCATGGCCCTCTCCGGCGGCGTGCTTGTGCTGATCGTACTGGCCCTGAGCTGGGTCATCGGCAATCGCATCGCCGTGCCGCTGAAACAGGCCACCGCCGTCGCCGAAGGCATCGCCGCCGGCAAGCTCGACAGCCATATCGGCCCGCAGCCGCATGATGAAACCGGCCGCCTGCTGGAGGCGATGGCCGGCATGCAGCAGCAGCTGCACGCGGTGATCGGCGGCCAGCGCGAAATGGCCCGCCGCCACGACGGTGGCGAGCTGAGCTACCGCATCGATGCCAGCGCCTTCCCCGGCGAGTACGGGCTGATGGTGCAGGAAACCAACGCCCTGGTCGGCGGCCATGTGCAGACCCTGCACGATGTACTGGAGGTGGTGCAGCAGTACGCGGTCGGCGACCTCAGCCGTGACATCGCACGCTACCCGGGCGAGAAGGCGGTGATGACCACCACCGTCGATACGGTCAAGGCCAACCTTGGCCGCATCAACGCCGAGATCAAGCAGTTGGCCAGTTCCGCCGCCGCCGGCGACTTCAGCCGTCGTGGCGACGCGCAGCGCTTCGACCACGATTTCCGCCTGATGCTTGAAAACCTCAACGCGATGATGGCGGTCAGCGATGACAACCTCGGCAAGCTCTCGCAGCTGCTGTCGGCCATCGCCGAAGGCGACCTGACCGCACGCATGCATGGTGATTACCAGGGCGTGTTCGCGCGCATGCGTGACGATGCCAACACCACCGTCACCCAGCTGACCCAGATCGTCGGCCAGATCCAGGCCAGCACGTCCAGCATCACCCTCGCCGCTGGTGAGATCGCGTCGGGCAACAGCGACCTGTCGCGCCGTACCGAGCAGCAGGCCGCCAATCTGGAAGAAACCGCGGCCTCGATGGAGGAGCTGACCTCCACCGTGCGCCAGAACGCCGAGCATGCCCGCCAGGCCAACCAGCTCGCCATCGGCGCGCAGGGTGTGGCCTCGCAGGGTGGCAGCGTGGTCGGCCAGGTGGTCAACACCATGTCGGCCATCGAAGCCTCGTCGAAGAAGATCGCCGAGATCATCAGCGTCATCGATGGCATCGCCTTCCAGACCAATATCCTGGCGCTGAACGCCGCAGTGGAAGCCGCACGTGCCGGCGAACAGGGCCGTGGCTTTGCCGTGGTCGCCAGCGAAGTGCGTACCCTCGCCCAGCGCTCGGCCGCCGCCGCCAAGGAAATCAAAGGCCTGATCGACGACTCCGTCGGCAAGGTCGCCGAAGGCTCCAGCCTGGTGCACCAGGCCGGCAGCACCATGGGCGAGATCGTCGCCTCGGTGCAGCGCGTGACCGACATCATGGCCGAGATCTCCGCGGCCTCGCAGGAGCAGTCGGCCGGCATCGAGCAGGTCAACCAGACCGTGGTGCAGATGGACGAGACCACCCAGCAGAACGCCGCGCTGGTGGAAGAAGCCACCGCTGCCGCACGTGCGATGGAAGAACAAGCTGGCCAGCTGGCCGACGCCGTGGCGATCTTCCGCCTGGACAACCAGGTCTCCGCCGCGATGAAGGCAGTGGCCGCGCGTGTCGAGCCAGCCACCACCGCAGCGGTTGCGCCGCGTCCGCAGGCCACGCCGGCACCCCTGCGTCGCAGCAGCAACGCCAGCACCTTCGTCGCCAGCGACAGCGACTGGCAGGAATTCTGAGACCCACCCGCGGCGGCTTCGGCCGCCGCCTCTGCCGATGGACACGTCCCCCGTGCAAAGTCCTACTCCCATCGTCACCGGCCCGCGCGAATTCGAGTTCGCCGACCGTGATTTCCGCCGCGTCTGCGACCTGATCTACCAGCGCGTGGGCATTGCCCTTGCCCCGGCAAAGCGCGACATGGTCTATGGCCGCCTGTCGCGCCGCCTGCGCACGCTGGGCATGCGCAGCTTCCAGCAGTATCTGGACCATCTGGAGCAGGAAGACGGTGACGAGTGGCAGGCGTTCACCAACGCACTGACCACCAACCTGACCTCGTTCTTCCGCGAACCGCACCACTTCGACAAGCTGCGCGAAGAACTGCAGCAGCGCGCCAGTCGTGCGCCGCTGCTGCTGTGGTCGTGCGCCGCCTCCACCGGCGAAGAACCCTATTCGATGGCGATCACCGCCTGCGAGGCCTTCGGCACGCTGAAGCCGCCGGTGCGCATCGTCGCCACCGATGTCGACACCCAGGTGCTGGCCACCGCCGGCCGTGGTGTCTACAACATCGACCGCGTTGCGAGCCTCGACCCGGACCTGCGCCGCCGCTACTTCCAGCGCGGCAGCGGCCCCAACGAGGGCCAATGCCGCGTGCTGCCCGCACTGCGCGAGCTGATCGAGTTCCGTCCGCTGAACCTGCTCGCGCCGCGCTACGACGTCGGTGGCCCGTTCGATGCGCTGTTCTGCCGCAACGTGATGATCTACTTCGACAAGCCGACCCAGCGCGCGATCCTGGGCCGGCTGGTGCAGCACCTGTCCGACGATGGCCTGCTCTACACCGGCCACTCGGAGAACTACCTGCACGCCGCCGACCTGATCCAGCCCTGCGGACGCACCCTGTACCGCCGCGCGGCAAAGGCAGGCGCATGAACGCATCGCTGCGTACCGATGATGTGATGCGTTACCAGGACGCGCGCTTCAAGACCATTGCGGCCAAACTACTGCCGACCCAGTACCTGGTGGTCGATGACACCACCGCGCTGACCACCACGCTGGGTTCCTGCGTGGCCGCCTGCCTGCGCGACCCGGTGCTGAAGATCGGCGGCATGAACCACTTCCTGCTGCCCGAAGGCAACGCCGGCGATGGCGCACCCGCGCGCTACGGCAGCTACGCGATGGAACTGCTGATCAACGACATGCTCAAGCGCGGCGCGCACCGCAAGCGCATCGAGGCCAAGGTGTTCGGCGGCGCCAACGTGCTCAAGGGGTTCACCAGCAATCCGGTCGGCACCCGCAACGCCGAGTTCGTGCGCCAGTACCTGCAGGCCGAGCACATTCCGATCATCGCCGAGGACCTGTGCGGCATCCATCCGCGCAAGATCTGGTTCTTCGCCGATACCGGCCGCGTGGTCGTGCAGCGCCTGCCGCATGCCCATGAGGCCGAAGTGGCCGCGACCGAATCGGCGGTGCGTGCACGCCTGTCCAAGGCCCCGGTCACCGGCGGCGTGGAGCTGTTCGAATGACCCTGACCGGCAACGCCTCCTGCCGGGTCCTGATCGTCGACGACTCCGCCGTGGTGCGCCAGATGCTCACCGAGATCCTTTCCAGCGATCCGTCCATCGACGTGGTCGGCACCGCCGCCGACCCGCTGCTGGCACGCGAGAAGATCAAGCGCCTGGCCCCCGACGTGATCACCCTGGACGTGGAAATGCCGCGCATGGACGGCCTGGCGTTCCTGGAAAACCTGATGCGCCTGCACCCGCTGCCGGTGGTGATGATCTCCTCGTTGACCGAACGTGGCGCCGACACCACCCTGCAGGCGCTGGCGCTGGGCGCGGTGGACTTCGTCTCCAAGCCGAAACTGGACGTGGCGCGCGGCCTGCAGGGCTACGCCGACGAGATCATCGCCAAAGTGAAGATGGCGGCGCGTTCGCGCGTTCGCCCGCTGGTGCGCGCTGCCGCACCGAAGCTCCTGCTGGAAGCAGCCCCTGCGATGCGTCCCGCCGCACCGCAGTTCCGCACCACCGACCGGCTGATCGCGATCGGCTCATCGGCCGGTGGCACCGAAGCGCTGCGTGTGGTGCTGGAAGGCATGCCCGCCGACGGCCCGGCCGTGGTGATGACCCAGCACCTGCCGGCCAGCTTCAGCAGCGCCTTCGCCGAACGCCTGGACCGGCACTCGGCGATGGCCGTGCGCGAGGCCAGCGACGGCGAGGCCGTGCTGCCGGGCCACGCCTACCTGCCGCCGGGTGGCAAGCACCTGCGCATCATCCGCGATGGTGCGCGCTGGCGTTGCCGGGTCGACGACGGCCCGGCAGTGAACCGGCACAAGCCTGCGGTGGATGTGCTGTTCCGCTCGGTCGCGCAGAACGCCGGCGGCAACGCCATCGGCGCTATCCTCACCGGCATGGGCGATGATGGCGCACGCGGCCTGCTGGAAATGCGCCAAGCCGGCGCCCCCACCCTGGTGCAGGACGAGGCCACCAGCGTGGTGTGGGGCATGCCCGGTGCGGCCTTCAAGCTCGGCGCTGCCGAAGAGCAGGTGCCCTTGGAGCGGATTGCCGAGCGATTGCTCTCGCTTGCCCGCGGCTGATGGAATGGCTGTAGAGCCGAAGGCAACGGCAGGAGCCGTTGCCAACGTCGCTTGCGACGGCCCGCAGGGGGCCGGGCAAGGACGCCCGGCATAGCCCACGCTCGGCTCCGCATCCGGCCAAACACACCAGCCAGACGTCGCATTCAACCCGTTCGATCTGGCGATACCGTCGGACACTGGCATTTCACTAGTGCTGCTTACGCACATGTGTGACGCAATCACCTCGTTTGCGCCCGCGGGCGGATCCTGGTCGATCCGCCACATTGGACGTGCTACCCCTGCCCCTGCAGCGTAAGGCTCCCTTCCACGGAGCCTCTCATTGCCTCTTCTCACCCATCACGATATCGGCACTGGCTTTCCGCTTGTCCTCGGCGGCAGCTATCTCTGGGGCCGCGATATGTGGGCGCCGCAGATCCAGCTGCTGTCGCGGCGCTACCGCCTGATCGTTCCAGAGCTGCCCGGACACGACAACGATCTGCCACTGTCAGCCGCCTTCACTACCCCGGCGTGCCTCGCGCATGAAGTAGGCCGCCTGCTGGATGCGCTGGGCATCGGGCAGTACGCGGTGGCCGGGCTCTCGGTGGGCGGCATGTGGGCGGCGGAACTGGCGCTGCAACGTCCCGATCAGGTCGGTTCGCTGATCCTGATGGACACCTATCTCGGTGCGGAACCGGAAGCGTCGCGGCAACGCTACTTCGGCATGCTCGACATGATCGAACAGCTGGGCTGCATCCCCGAAGCCATGGCGGAACAGATCGTGCCGCTGTTCTTCCGCCCGGGCATCGCCACCGACGATCCGATCCGGGTGATGTTCCGGCAACGACTGCTGTCCTGGCCCCGCAAGCGCCTGCTGAATGCGGTGGTGCCGCTGGGCCGCCTGATTTTCGGCCGCCCGGATCGTTTGTCGGCGTTGAAGGATCTGGACCCGGAAACAACGCTGATCCTGAGCGGCGAACAGGATCTGCCACGCCCCCTGAGCGAAGCGCAGCAGATGGCCAGGGTGATCGGTTGCCGCCTGCAGTCGATACCGGGCGCGGGGCATATCTCGACACTGGAGAATCCCGCCTTCACCAGCGTGCAGCTGGATGCATGGTTGCAGCAATCGCTGCACACCGCCTGCTAGCAACTTGTTGAATGTGAATGTCGGGTGGCATCCCTGGCGGATGCCACCCGGCACTACAGCTCGTCCAGCGACACCACTATCCGCACGATGCCAGGGACCGGCACGCCATCGCGGCTGGCCGCGGTGTAACGCCATCGCGTGGTTGCCTGCACCGCAGCCTCGTCCAGCGCCGCCGAGCCACTGCCACGCGCCAGCTCCGCGCCGTCATGGTTTCCGTGTTCGTCCACGCGTACGAAGATGATGGCCCTGCCATCGCCGCGCTCCGGCCTGCGCCGATCATCCAGCTGAACCGGATACAGGCGCTGCGACGCCGCATCGACCGACGCATAGGTCTCCGCCAGCCGGGCGTCGGGAGACTGTCCCGCCGTTGCAAGGGCAATGGCGTAGGCCTGCTCCTGCAGCAGATATACGCGGCGTTCGGCGGCGCTCATCCTGGTATTCGCCTCGCCCTCGTCGCTCGCCTGGGTTGCCGGCGGCGCGGGTTCACCGGCCCAAACCGGCACCGAAGCTGCCAGCAGCATCACCAAGCGGCCCAGGCCCACGCCTGCCCGCAGCATCACCACAGCTTGAACGACACCGGCACGCGGATCTCTCCGGGTACCGGTACACCATCTTCGCTGGCCGGCAGGTACCGCCACTTGCGTGTCGCCGCCTGCGCGGCCTCGTCCAGCTCCGGCCAGCCGCTGCTCTGCAGCACGGTGGCGCCGGCCCATTGCCCCTCGGCAGTGACCTGCACCATCAAAATCGTTTCACCTTGCTTCTCATCGCGGAAGGCCTGCGATGGATAACGCGGCGGATTGTTGTGCTTGCTCTCAATCACGATCGAAGCCGGTACGTGCGCGGGGCGAGCCCTTTCGACAACCGCCTTCTGCGCCATCGCGCCGTGCGCCAGCATCAATGTGGCCAACACGACCGCACGCCCGAACCAGCGCCAGCAGCGCGTGCGACTCCCCTTCGATCGATTCTGCAACATCCGTGTACTCCAACAAGTCCAGCAGCAAGTCTAGCGCGGCGCAAACAAAAAACCCCCGGCTTTCACCGGGGGTTCTTCGTTTCAACGGGGTGCCGGCCAGCGACCGGCACTACCCTCAGGCAGCGACGGTCTTGGCCACGTCCTGGTATTCCTCGATCTGGTCGAAGTTCATGTAGCGGTAGATCTCCGCGCCGCTGGCGGCGATCACGCCCACATCGGCCATGTACTCTTCCTTGGTCGGAATGCGGCCCAGACGCGAGCAGATCGCGGCCAGTTCGGCCGAACCCAGGTACACGTTGGTGTTGCGGCCCAGACGGTTGGGGAAGTTGCGGGTCGAGGTCGACATCGCGGTGGAGCCTTCACGGATCTGCGCCTGGTTGCCCATGCACAGCGAGCAGCCCGGCATTTCCATGCGTGCACCGGTGGCGCCGAAGGTGCCGTACACGCCTTCCTTGGTCAGCTCCGAAGCATCCATCTTGGTCGGCGGGGCCACCCACAGGCGGGTCGGCAAGTCACGCTTGCCTTCCAGCAGCTTCGCAGCTGCACGGAAATGACCGATGTTGGTCATGCACGAACCGATGAACACTTCGTCGATCTTGGCGCCGGCCACTTCGGACAGGGTCTTCACGTCGTCCGGGTCGTTCGGGCAGGCCACGATCGGCTCGTGGATGTCGGCCAGGTCGATCTCGATGACCGCGGTGTACTCGGCGTCGGCATCCGGCTCCAGCAGCTCCGGGTTGGCCAGCCACGCTTCCATCTTCTCGATACGGCGCTGCAACGAACGCGGATCCTGGTAACCCTCGGCAATCATCCACTTCAGCAGGGTGATGTTGCTGGTCAGGTACTCGATGATCGGTTCCTTGTTCAGGCGCACCGAGCAACCGGCCGCCGAACGCTCGGCCGAGGCGTCGGACAGTTCGAACGCCTGCTCGACCTTCAGTTCCGGCAGGCCTTCGATTTCCAGGATGCGGCCGGAGAAGATGTTCTTCTTGCCAGCCTTGGCCACGGTCAGCAGGCCCGACTTGATCGCGTACAGCGGGATCGCGTTGACCAGGTCACGCAGGGTCACGCCCGGCTGCATCTTGCCCTTGAAGCGCACCAGCACCGATTCCGGCATGTCCAGCGGCATCACGCCGGTGGCAGCGGCGAAGGCGACCAGGCCCGAACCGGCCGGGAACGAAATGCCCACCGGGAAACGGGTGTGCGAGTCACCACCGGTACCAACGGTGTCCGGCAGCAGCATGCGGTTGAGCCAGCTGTGGATCACGCCGTCGCCCGGACGCAGCGAGACGCCGCCACGGGTGGAGATGAACTCTGGCAGGGTGTGGTGGGTCTTCACGTCCACCGGCTTCGGGTAAGCGGCGGTATGGCAGAACGACTGCATCACCAGGTCGGCCGAGAAGCCCAGGCAGGCCAGGTCCTTCAGCTCGTCACGGGTCATCGGGCCGGTGGTGTCCTGCGAGCCGACCGAGGTCATCTTCGGTTCGCAGTAGGTGCCCGGGCGCATGCCCTGGCCTTCCGGCAGGCCACAGGCGCGGCCGACCATCTTCTGCGCCAGCGAGAAGCCCTTGCCGGTATCGACCGGCTGCACCGGCAGGCGGAACAGATCGGTCGGGGCCAGGCCCAGCGCTTCACGCGCCTTGCCGGTCAGGCCACGGCCGATGATCAGCGGAATGCGGCCACCGGCGCGCACTTCGTCGAACAGCACTTCGGACTTGACCTGGAACTCGGCGATCACTTCACCGTTCTTCAGCGCCTTGCCTTCGTACGGACGCAGCTCGACGACATCGCCGTGCTCCATCTTCGACACGTCCAGCTCGATCGGCAGTGCACCGGCATCTTCCATGGTGTTGTAGAAGATCGGGGCGATCTTCGAACCCAGGCAGACGCCACCGGCGCGCTTGTTCGGAATGAACGGAATGTCATCGCCGGTCCACCACAGCACGCTGTTGGTGGCCGACTTGCGCGAGGAACCGGTGCCGACCACGTCCCCAACGTAGGCGACCAGGTGGCCCTTGTCCTTCAGGTCGAGGATCTGCTGGATCGGGCCGCGCTTGCCGTCCTCTTCCGGGGTGAACGGCGCATCGTCGCGCTTGTTCTTCAGCATCGCCAGGGCGTGCATCGGGATGTCCGGGCGGGTGGTCGCGTCCGGTGCCGGCGACAGGTCGTCGGTGTTGGTTTCGCCCGGCACCTTGAACACGGTGACGGTCAGGCTCTGCGGCACTTCCGGGTTGCCGGTGAACCACTCGGCATCGGCCCAGCTCTGCAGCACGGCCTGGGCGTTGGCATTGCCGGCCTTGGCCTTTTCCTGCACGTCATGGAAGGCATCGAACACCAGCAGGGTCTTCTTCAGACCGTTGGCGGCGATGGTGCCGACGCTGGCGTCGTCCAGCAGCTGTACCAGCGGGGCAACGTTGTAACCGCCGAGCATGGTGCCCAGCAGTTCGGTGGCGCGCTCACGGCTGATCAGCGGGTTCTGCTCGCTGCCCAGGGCGATTGCCGCCAGGTACGAGGCCTTGACCTTGGCCGCGTCATCGACGCCGGCCGGCACGCGGTGGGTCAGCAGGTCGAGCAGGAACTCGGCCTCGCCCTGCGGCGGGTTCTTCAGCAGTTCGATGACATCGGCCGTCTGCTGCGCGCTCAGCGGCAGCGGCGGGATGCCAAGCGCAGCGCGCTCGGCGACGTGGTGGCGGTAGGCTTCCAACATGACAACTCCCGGGTAATGCGTAGGTTGAAAAAAGTGGGCTCAGGCTTGCGGCACGATCAGCTTCAGGCCCTTGAAGTAGTCGCGGTAAAACGTATCGTTCCAGGTGATCAGGCCATCGCACTGCAGCAGTGCGTGGGCGCCGACCATGAATTCATCCAGGCTCCGGCGGCTGCCGCTGCGCTGGCGGTGACGGCGGTGCATCTCGCCGGCGCGCAGCGCCGACTTGGCTTCCATCGGGTTGAAGTGCACGCCCATTTCTTCCAGCGCTTCGAGCACCTCGGCGCCGCCGCGCAGCGATGCGCAGACCTCGGCCAGGGTCGCGCCGCAGACCACCACACGGCCACCAACCAGGCTCTGCCTGAGGATGGCTTCCACGGCATCGGCCTGCGGACCATTACTTAGCAGCTCGACCAGCACCGGTGAATCAACGGCGATCATCACGGCTTATTCCTCGTCGCGCACCGAACGTACGGCGGCATCGGACGATTCGAAGCCGTCCAGCGCGAACTTGCCGCGCGCCCGTGAAATGGCATCGTCAACACTCTTGCGCAGGATGATGCGGCTGCCATCCAGTTCGACCTTCAGCAGCGTGCCCTTGGTCAGGCCGAGGGCATCACGTACCGCCTTGGGCAGGGTGATCTGTCCGCGTTCTGCAACAGTGGCTTCCATCGGTAGGCCCTCCAGAGTATGCACAAATTATACATACTTCCCCGGGCATACTTCCACCCTGAACTGGACCGGCACCCCGCCAGCCCTTGCCTCGCAAAGGATCGGCCACAAACGTGACATACGCCATACACCTTCCCCTGTAGTCTGGAACCGATGCCGCAGGCTGGACCCGGCCCGGGTGAATCCATTCAGTTTGGGGTTCATACTGGGAGGACCGGGGCCACCAGGCCCGCGGCGACCGCAAGCAGGCCCGTCCACGCACGGGCCAGAGCAAGCCATCCGCAAGAAGGAGTTACCCCGCATGAGCGATTCGTTCTCCACCCGCAGCCAGCTGAACGTCGGCGGCAAGACCTACGACTACTTCAGCCTGCCCACGCTGGGCCAGCGCTTCGATATCTCCCACCTGCCCTACTCGATGAAGATCCTGCTGGAGAATCTGCTCCGGCACGAGGATGGCGGCATCACCGTCGGCAAGGACCACATCGAAGCGGTGGCCCGCTGGAACCCGGCGGCCGAGCCGGACACCGAGATCGCCTTCATGCCGGCGCGCGTGGTCCTGCAGGACTTCACCGGCGTGCCCTGCGTGGTCGACCTGGCCGCGATGCGCGACGCGGTGGTCAAGCTCGGCGGCTCGCCTGAGCAGATCAACCCGCAGATTCCCTCCGAACTGGTCATCGACCACTCGGTGCAGGTGGATGTATTCGGCAAGCCCGATGCGCTCGACATCAACGGCAGGATCGAATTCCAGCGCAACCAGGAGCGTTACGGCTTCCTGCGCTGGGGCCAGAAGGCCTTCGACAACTTCAAGGTCGTACCGCCGAACACCGGCATCGTCCATCAGGTGAACCTTGAAAACCTGGCCCGCGTGGTGATGACCGCGGACAAGGATGGCAAGGCCGTCGCCTACCCGGATACCGTGTTCGGTACCGACAGCCATACCACCATGATCAACGGCATCGGCGTACTGGGCTGGGGCGTGGGCGGCATCGAGGCCGAAGCCGCCATGCTCGGCCAGCCGTCGTCGATGCTGATCCCGCAGGTGGTGGGCTTCAAGCTGACCGGCAAGCTGCCCGAGGGTGCCACCGCCACCGACCTGGTGCTGACCGTTACCCAGATGCTGCGCAAGCTGGGCGTGGTCGGCAAGTTCGTCGAGTTCTTCGGCGAGGGCCTGCAGCACCTGCCGCTGGCCGACCGTGCCACCATCGGCAACATGGCCCCCGAATACGGCGCCACCTGCGGCATCTTCCCGATCGATCACGAATCGCTGAACTACCTGCGCCTGTCCGGCCGCAGCGAAGAGCAGATCGACCTGGTCGAAGCCTACGCCAAGGCACAGGGCCTGTGGCACGACGCCAGCAGCCCGCATGCGCAGTACAGCACCACGCTGGAACTGGACATGGGCACGGTGAAGCCGTCGCTGGCAGGCCCCAAGCGCCCGCAGGACCGCGTGCTGCTGGAAGACGTGCAGAAGAACTACCGCGAAGCGCTGGTCGGCATGACCGCCAACCGCGACAAGCGCAGCGACGATGTCTCCTCGTTCGTCAACGAAGGTGGTGGCGCCGCGGTCGGCAACGAACAGCTGGCCAAGGGGTACGCCGACATCGAAACCGAAGGCCGCAAGGTCCGCCTGAAGGATGGTGCAGTGGTCATCGCTGCCATCACCTCGTGCACCAACACCTCCAACCCGGCGGTGATGATCGGTGCTGGCCTGCTGGCCCGCAACGCGGCCGCCAAGGGCCTGAACCGCCAGCCATGGGTCAAGACCTCGCTCGGCCCAGGCTCGCGCGTGGTCACCGACTACCTGGAAAAGGCCGGCGTACTGAAGGAGCTGGAGAAAATCGGCTTCTACGTGGTCGGCTACGGCTGCACCACCTGCATCGGCAACTCCGGCCCGCTGCCGACCGAAGTCAGCGCCGGCATCGCCACCGGCGACCTGGTGGTCACCTCGGTACTGTCGGGCAACCGCAACTTCGAGGGCCGCGTGCACCCCGAAGTGAAGATGAACTACCTGGCCAGCCCACCGCTGGTGGTCGCCTACGCCATCGCCGGCACCACCGACATCGACCTGACCACCCAGCCGCTCGGTACCGGCAGCGATGGCCAGCCGGTGTTCCTGCGTGACATCTGGCCGAGCAACAAGGAAATCGGCGACGTCATCGCTGCCACCATCGGCCCGGAGATGTTCAAGCAGAACTACGCCGATGTGTTCAAGGGTGACACCCGCTGGAACACCATCGCTTCTCCGGACGGCAACCTGTACGAGTGGAGCGATGCCTCCACCTACATCAAGAATCCGCCGTACTTCGATGGCATGACCATGCAGACCGGCAGCATCGACGACGTGCACGGCGCGCGCGTGATGGGCCTGTTCGGCGATTCGATCACCACCGACCACATCTCCCCGGCCGGCAACATCAAGAAGGATTCACCTGCCGGCCGTTTCCTGCAGGAACGCGGCGTGCAGCCGGCCGACTTCAACAGCTACGGCAGCCGCCGCGGCAACGATGACGTGATGGTCCGCGGCACGTTCGCCAACATCCGCATCAAGAACCTGATGTTCGGTGGCGAGGAAGGCGGCAACACCCTGTACTACCCGGCCGGCGGCGGCCAGCCGGAAAAGCTGGCGATCTACGATGCAGCCATGAAGTACAAGGCCGACAAGGTGCCGCTGGTGGTGCTGGCCGGCAAGGAGTACGGCACCGGCTCGTCGCGTGACTGGGCGGCCAAGGGCACCCTGCTGCTGGGGGTGAAGGCGGTCATCGCCGAAAGCTTCGAGCGCATCCACCGCTCCAACCTGGTCGGCATGGGCGTGCTGCCGCTGCAGTTCCGCAACGGTGAAAACGCACAGAGCCTGGGCCTGGACGGTTCGGAAGTGATCGACATCACCGGCCTGGTAGATGGTGCCAGCAAGCGCGCCACCGTCACCGCGACCAAGGCCGACGGCACCAGGAAGACCTTCGAAGTCTCGGTGATGCTGCTGACCCCGAAGGAAGTCGAGTACTTCCGTCATGGTGGCCTGCTGCAGTACGTGCTGCGCCAGCTGGCAGCCAAGTAACCGGTAGCGCCGGGCCATGCCCGGCGGATCCCGGAAGCAAACGCAAAGGGCCGGATCCTCACAGATCCGGCCCTTTGCTTTCGCGTTTGCCGGGCAGGGCCCGGCGCTATCTACCGCCGCGGTGCGTCCGGGTCGGTGCGCAGCGCCTTCAGCAGGCCCCACATGTAGAACGCCAGAGTGAACGAGAACGGCAGGCCGCACAGCACCACCGCCGTCTGCATCGCACTGAAGTTGCCGGCCAGCAGCAGGCCGACGCTGGCCACGGTGATGCCGGCCGCCCAGAACACGCGCAGCCAGATCGGCGCGTCATGGCCGTCTTCCACGCCATCGTCAACGCGACGGGTGCACAGGTTGGCGATCATCAGCGTGCCCGAATCGACCGGGGTCAGGAACAGCACGAAGCCGATCACCACCGCGGCACCGGCCACGTACGGCGCGCCGGGCAGGTATTCCAGCAGCTTGAACAGGGTCATTGCCGCATCGTGCTGGGCCACGTCACCCAGGATCGCCTGGCCGTGATTGAGCACCAGGTCGATGGCGGTGTTGCCGAAGATCGACAGCCACGCCAGGGTGAAGCCGAGCGGAATCAGCAGCACGCCCATGATCACTTCGCGGATGGTGCGGCCACGCGAGATACGCGCCACGAACAGACCGACGAACGGCGCCCAGGCGATCCACCAGGCCCAGTAGAACAGCGTCCACGAGCCCATCCACTCGCGGCCCTTGGGGTCGTTGAGGTACATGTCGAAGCTCTTGCGCACGAATGCGCCGAGGTAATCGCCGGTGTTCTGGATCAGGCCGTCGAACAGGTGCAGGGTCGGGCCAGTGACCAGCACGAACAGCAGCAGGCCACACAGCAGGCGCACGTTGAGGTTGGAGAGCCAGGCAATGCCCTTCTCCACGCCGGCCACCACGCCGATGGTGGCCACCACCATCATCACCAGCACGATCGCCACCAGCACCTGCGGCGTATCCGGGATGTGGAACAGGTAGACCAGGCCGGACTGCACCACCAGCGCGCCGATGCCGAGGTTGGTCACCATCGAGATCAGCGTGGCAAGGATGCCGAAGCCATCGACCATGTCGCCGATGCGGCCATGGATGCGCTCACCGAAGATCGGGTACAGCGCCGAGCGCAGCGCCAGCGGCAGGTTCCGGCGGTAGGCGAAGTAGCCCAGGGCCACGCCGACCAGGGCGTACAGCGCCCAGCCGTGCAGGCCCCAATGCAGGAAGGTCAGCACCATTGCCTCGCGGCCCGCTGCCACCGTTCCGCCGGGCTGCCCGGGCGGATTGAGGAAGTGGTCCAGCGGCTCGTAGGCGCCGTAGTACAGCAGCGCGATGCCGATGCCAGCCGAGAACAGCATTGATACCCAAGCGACGTAGCCGAAGGCCGGTGATTCCTCGTTGTGGCCCAGGCGGATACGGCCGTATGGCGAGAACGCCAGCCACAGCACGAAGCCCAGGCACAGCACGATCAGCAGCATGTACCACCAGCCGAACGCCGCCGACACCTCGGCCTGCGCCCATTGCAGCCAGTGCTCGCTGCCTTCGGGATAGAGAACGGTGAGCAGCCCGAGGATGCCGATCGACACCGAGGAACTGAAGAAGACAAAACGGTTCAAGCGCAGGGGCGAACGCTTGGGATGAGCCAGGGAAGACATGGGGTCGTCTCATCAAGTCCGAGGGAGCACATGGGCGGGGCCGGACCGGTAAACCGGGCCCATGGCGTGGGGCGCGAGCGCATCCTAGGGTTTATTGATTGAACGTTCAATCAATAAAAAGCATAATGAGGGTCGGCAGGGAATCGTTACGTACAGGGCCAAAAACCACCTAAGCGATTGAAACGCAATGATAATTGCCTTGTCCCGATAGCGCATCTCCCCGTCTATGGGGCCTGTTCAAGGACTTTCGCTGTATAGCTCAGCGGCGCCACTTCCCTATCAAGGTCGAGATGGTAGTCGCCGAAGCGGTTGATGTGGCTGGTCCGAAACGGCGACAGTCCGGCCAGGATCTCGGGCGTCAGTTCAACTCCCTCCTTCCGCATCTCAGCCAAGGTCCGGCTCATGCCTTCTACGTTGTGGAGGATGATCATGTTAGCGACCAGCTGGCTGTACTTGATGATCTTGCGCTGCTCGTGTTGGACGTTCTCAGCAATGATCCCCTGGCTGCCAAAGAACACCCATTTTACGAAGCCGTTGTACTCCTCGCTCTTGTTGGTCGCAGCATGGATCGTTTTCCGAATCTCGTTGTCATCGATGTAGCGCAGCAAGAACAGCGTTCGGACGGCCTTGCCAAGTTCCCGGAAGGCGAAGTACAGCTTGTTCTTCCGGCTGTAGGTGCCCAGCCGGCGCAGGATCGAGGACGCGGTGATCTTCCCCAATCGGATCGAGATCACTACCCGCAGCATGTCGTGGAGATGGGTGGCGATCAGTTGCCAGTCGATGCTGTCTCCGAACAGTGCCTGGATGTTCTTATAGGTCCTGCCAGGTTCAGGCCGGAAGAATGTGAGATCCTTGATGTTTCGTATCCTGGGCATCAGCTGGATGCCCAGCATGTGGGCCAAACCGAAGACCGGATAGCTTTGGGCCTGCGTGTCGCCATGGACGATCTCGGGCTGGATGTCGGACGTGTTGGCCAGCAGGCCATCGAGGATGTAGATGCCCTCGTGCACGCCACAGGGAATGAAGTGGCTGAACAGCGCCACGTATTTGTCGGACACATGGTAGTAGCCGATGCCGCCGTAGCCGCCGTAGCGGATGTGGTACTCCGACAGCAGGTTGTCCTCGTACACGCTCCACTTGGTGCCATCTGCTGACGCGCTCTTGCCGCTGCCCCAATAGCCCGGCAGGTCAAATTTGTTGTAGGTATTGATGACCTCCACGATGGCCTTCTCAAGGACATCTTCGGTCACGTATTTGAGGTTGAGCCAAGCGACCTGGCGACGGCTGAAGCCCTTGATCGACCGCGCCGTCTGCGTCGGACCCAAGTTGCAGCCATAGCAAAACAGCGTGGTGATCACCCGTCGAGGGAGATCTTCAACCTGGCTCTCGGTGCCGGCGATCGGACGGAAGAATCGGTGCAGATCCAGCCATTGGCTGGCGTCGATCAGGACATCGACGATGCTGGACTCCGGGAGCCGTTCGGCGATGAGGCGGTCCACGGTGGCAATGGCGCTTGAGACCTCGGCGCGTTGCCCCTTCCGCAGTACCAGGCGTCCTTCCAGAATGTCCGCATGAACATTCTCGGGGAAACGCTCGTCAACTTCGTCGGCCAAGTCGGTCAGTTGTGCGCGCAACCCGGCCACGAAAGTCGCAGCGTCGGTGGGCAAGCCTGACACCTGGCCATAGGCTTCCAGTTCCTGGGCCAAGGTGGCTTCATCGACCAGCTGCTCGCGGTAGTCGTCAAATCGTTCGCTGCTCGGGATGAAGAGATCTCCCGACTTCAGTTCGTCCTTGACCTGCACCAGCACGGCCAGCTCGAAGTACTTACGGTGCATCCAGCCGGCGCCTGCCGCGCTGGCCCGCTTGCCAAACACGTGCTGACGCCAGAGCTTGGACATCCAATCGAAGTCCTTTTCCGGGTCCAGGCCGAGGGATGCGACCTCGATCAGCTCACGGCGTTGGTTGCGCAGCGACAGCACCGCTGCAATCAACGGCTCCATGCCGGCATCGTGGCTGGTTGCCCGCAAGTTCATCAGCTCCAGCCCATTGAACAGCAGCGGCCTGACCGCGCCGTAGGGTTGCAGCATGAAAGGCAGATAGTTCTTTCCTGCGTATGCCATATGTTCTTCGCATTCGGCCAACAAGGTCGACACTTCCGCTTCCAGACTGTTATCGATGGCATCCACGCGCTGACTATCGCTGCCGTCGAGCTGATAGGCCTGCAGGATTTCCTTGAGCTGGCCGATCAGGAAGTCGGCCCGCTTGGCATGTTCGAGCTGGTAGGCCAGCAGCTTTTGCTGGGCCGTGTTCTCCAGCCCGCGCACCTGCTTGATGAACAGCTCGGCTGCGTCATCCAGCGTCTTGGCATGCTGGGCGCGAATGAAGATGGTGGCCAACGCATAGCGCTTGTCCGGAGCCAGTTCGGCTAACTCGCTGGCGTCATAGGCGCGAGCCATTGCACGGAATTGCTTGAGCTTGGGCACCGGCACATCGATGGGAGGCAGCTGCTCGGCCAACTGCTGCAGCATGCGGATGTGCTGCAGATAGAACCGGACCTCCTTGTTGGTCGGTCGGCCAGGCTCGCGCTTGAGCGATTGCCAGCCAGTAAATCTGGAGCCTTCCGGTGCGCGCAGCAATTCGTCAATGAGCGTGCGCGTGGCAGGCGTCAGCGCGTGACTGATGCTGCGGTAGTAGCCCAGATTGACCCGCTCACGTGCGCCGATGGCGGCCAGCTCCAGGGTGCGGAAGCCTGGCAGTTCGTAGCGGTGGTGCACCAGCTCTTCGAGCAGGACGTTCACGATGTCCGGGATGGTGTGCTTGGTCTGGGCTGCTCCGGTGGCCACCGTGTCCAGCCAGGCCAAGCCTGATTTGTCCAGGGGATGTACCCCGATGAACTGCCGAAGCTGCGGCATATGGCGGCGCTGGCTACCGGAAGCGTCGTAACGTTCGAGCTGGTCGGTGTCCAATACGCGCCCGAGTCGGGCGGCCTTGGCGATGTGCTTCCGGATCCGCTCGGGCACTTCGGCTAACACCGTGAAGTAACCCAGGCGCTGGAAGAGCTTGAGATGAATCAGTACCGCCAGCTGCGGTCCCGGCTGGGTGGTCAGCTGCTTGGCGAATGCAATCTCAGCGGCGGTGGGGGTATAGATCTCCTCCAGTTCCTTGGCGGTGGGATCAGGCTTCAGTCGCGGGTAGGCGGTCTCGTGAAGGGTAGCCATTGGATCCGGAGGTTATGAGGGGATCAATCCCAGTGCCGGCCGTCGTCTGTATTGAGAGACGCTTCCAGGAAACACTGGTGCGTATCGGCCATGCGGTGCATGTCATCGAGCAACGTGGCCAGGATTTCATCCAGATCCCGGTCGGGATCGGTGGGAACAGTCAACTGGTACTCGCTGCTGGCAGTGTTCAGGCGCACAGCCTGGAACGGGGCCAAGCAGATCTCTTCGATCCGGCCTCGGGCCTTGGCCGCGCCGCGGCCCGTGCGGGCAAACGGGGTCAGCACCATGCGCAGGCGCAGCTGCAAGGCCGGTTTGCCCTCGGGCGCCGGCAGTGCCATCGCCGGTACCGGCGCGGTTGGACTGGGCAGGCTTGCTTCAATGCGGTCACGGGCAAAGGGGTCACGCCCGTCCAGATAGCGCATGGCCGACTGCACATCGCGCCAGCCCACGTACTCCATCAGCGCCTTCATGTCCCAGCCTTGGTCGTTGGCCCAGCTGGCAAAGCCGCGGCGCAACGAATGGCTGCTGTGGAGCCCCGCATCGGCAAAGCCGGCACTGGTCAGCAACTCGCGTAGCAGGCGCACCAAGCTGTTGGGATGCAGGCCCTCGGCGCTCACCTGGCCCCATTGGTTAACCGCCCGAAACACCGGCCCTTCGTGCAGGTCGGCCGCCTGCAGCCACACCTGGGTCGCCTCCACCGGGCACAACCGCGACAACGCCGGCACCTTGTAGGTGACGCCGGCGGCCTGGCGGTCGCCCTTGCTGCGCGGCAGGAAACAGGTCATCCCCTGTCCCGGCACCAGCGTGAGATGGGCCACGTCCAGACGCAGCAGTTCATCGCCACGGAAGCCCCGCCAGAATCCGAGCAGCACCAACGCTCGGTCGCGTTGATGGCGCAGCGCCGCCGCTCCGTCGCCCCGGGCATGCGCCGCCGCGATCGCGGCAGCCAACCAGTCATCGAGCTCGACCAGCCGCCGAATCTGCAGCGGCGCGGCTTGCTTGACCTGGCCCGGGTGCAGGGTCTGGATGCCTTTGAGCACCTTGCGCACCAGCGGCGACCGGGTCGGGTCGACAAAGCCGTGGTCGCGGTGCCAAGAGGCAATGGCGGCCAGCCGGTGGCGAAGCGTGCTGGCGGCTAGGGTCTGCGCATACGCGGCCAGGTACCGCGCCACGCTGTCCGGTGTCGCTGGGAGGTGGCCTTGCCATTCAACCTCGAAGTGCCGCAGCGCCGACGCATAGCTGCGCACCGTGTTCTGGCGCGTGGCTGCATCGAGGTAGCGGTCCAGTTCGGTCACTGGCGCGTGGCCTCCACAGCGACCGGCTGCCGCAGGGTCGACAGGATGGTGCATTCAGCCCGCTGCCCACCGTGGCAACTGGCAATCACCCGTTCCAACTCGGTGGCCATGCGCTCCAGGTCGGCCATGCGCGCCCGCACGTCGGTCAGATGGCTGCGTGCCAGCCGGTCCACGTCCCCGCACGAAAGCTCCTCATCGCCGGCCAGCTGCAGCAGGCTGCGGACCTCCTCCAGGCTGAAGCCTAGGTCCCGGCCGCGCGCAATGAAGCGCAGCCGCTCGATGTCGGCCGGGCCATAGACCCGGTAGCCATTGCCCGAGCGCCCCGGGCGCGGCAACAGGCCGATCCGCTCGTAATAGCGGATCGTCTCCAGGTGGCATCCACTGGCGTCGGCAGCCTCACTGATTTTCATTCGTAGTACGCTTGACTCCGTAGTAGCTACGGACTTTACACTCACCTGCTGTGTCATGCCAGCGACCCGCCCGGGCCCGGCTTCCCTGCGACTGGAGATGTTCCGATGAGTGATTGCGGCTGCCACCACGAGGCCAAGAATGCGCAGGAGCGGCGCGTCCTCTGGATCGCCCTAGCGTTGAACGCGGCGATGGCCGTGATCGGCGGCATCGCCGGCTGGATTGCCCATTCCACTGGCCTGCTGGCCGACGCTCTGGACATGCTGTCCGATGCCACCGCCTATGCCATTGGCCTGGTCGCTATCGGGCGCACGGCGCGCTTCAAGGCCAATGCCGCTTGGGTCAGCGGCAGCGTGCTGCTTGTGCTGGGTGTGGGCGTGTTGGTTGAGGTGGGCCGCCGGGTGATGTACGGCGCCGAGCCGGTCAGCGGCTGGATGATTGGCACCGCCCTGCTGTCGCTGGCGGTCAATATGGCGGTGCTGCGCATGCTGGCACCGCTAAAGTCCGGCGAAGTGCATCTGCGAGCGACGTGGCTGTTCACGCGGGCCGATGTGGTCGCCAATGTTGGGGTGATCCTGGCCGGTCTGTTGGTGTGGTGGCTGGCCAGCCCGTACCCGGATTTCGTGATCGGCGCCCTGATCGGCCTGTATGTGATCAAGGAAGCCTTCGAGATTTTAGGTGATGCCCGCCGGGCAGGTGCCGACGCGCGCAAGACGGCTGCATGACCAGGCTTGGCCGACTGAGCTCGGACTCTGGCGGCTGCGCTTGAACCCGGCACTGTCACGTGGCGCAGCTGGCCCCCGACCTAATCCGTCGCAGCTCAATCTGCGTGACCGTGCGGAAGCTCAGGCAAAACGTTAACTTTCTGTTCTTCGGATGCCGGATTCCGTCAATTTCCCGCGCCAGCTTTTGCCTGGCCACCTGACTCGCAGAGGCCACTCGAGCCCGCGAGATTGATGAATAAGCGTCAGCTTGCTGATGAGCGGGACCCAAGGTATCTTTCCGGCCTCAAATGTATCAGTCCTAGCCACACGTGCCTTCCATTGTCATCCATGCCAAGCGCTACGCTCTGGCACTGCTGCTCGCAGTGATGATCATCGTGCCTGTCGTTGATGCTTCGGTCTGCTTCTCTGAGGAGCAGTCACACCAGGAAGTGGCAGGGCCAGGCGATGGCCACCCCGATAAGGCGCATGCCGCTTGTGGTCACGGTCACTGCCACCACAGCAGCACTTTTGTGGCGTCCAACGGTTTCACCAGTGCCGAAGCCGCAAGAAATGAAGGCGGGCACACGTTCTACGAACAGCCCATGACGTCCCACATCCCGGACACGCTGATTAGACCTCCCAGGCTTTGATCGCATAACAGGCGCAACGCGCCTGTCAGTCCTTCTGCGATCACCTTTGTGTAGGTCTTTCCATGAACACATCTTGTTGCTGGGCGCTCCGTGCGCTCGGCCGACGCGTGGCTGCACGTGCAGTCGCCGGCCAGTACTGCGCCGCCTTGAAGAAGGCGACCTGAATGCCCTTCTCAACATCTACCAATCTCCGAACTGCACGCGATCGAGCGGCACTACTGATGGCAACCTCCGTGCTTGCCATCGGCGCATCTCTTGGTGTGCGCGATTTTGGGCCTGTCGACGAACCGAGATTTGCCTTGGTTGCCACCCAAATGGTGGCAACCGGAAGCTCGCTGTTCCCGCGTCGGGGAGCGGAGCTGCACCCAGACAAGCGTCTCTTCATGTGGATCTCGGCTGCACTGCTGTCACTGACCCAAAACCTGCGGACCGCGGTCCTGGCCCCTTCGCTGGTGTCAGGCGTTGCATATGTGTGGATGGCTTTCCATCTAGGAACGCGCAATGGCGGCCGTGTGCGCTAGGGGCGCGCGCGGTGGTCAATAAAAAGGAATCACCAATGCATTACGTGAAAACAGAATTCAACCGAGGCAGTTCGCGCGGGGGCCTAGGCTCAGATCCACTGGGCCGTCTTGGCAAGCCCATCTGCGGCCCGCAGCTGGGCGTCAACACGTTGATTATCATCGTGGCGATGTACTTCACGTTCTTTCTCAACAGCGCGTTCTTCGCAGAAGTAATTGCGAAGAGTGGTGCGGACGGAGCAGCTCGTGCGCTACTTGTTATCTCTACGGGAGCGATCCTCACTGCCTTGAATGTGCTCATTCTCGGATTGCTATGCGTTCGATGGACGGTGAAGCCGGTTCTTGCATTGCTTCTCGTCGTGTCCGCTACTGCTGCCTACTATTCAGACAATTACAGCGTCTACTTCGACGCCAGCATGGTACGAAATGTGCTGAAGACCGACGGCGCTGAAGCCGGAGAGTTGCTGACCTGGGGCTTCTTTCTTGCGGTACTAATTAAAGGCGTCGTGCCAGCTATCGCGGTATGCATGGTAAGGCTCCAACGTTCTTCCAATGTGACGCGGGCGATACTTGCAAGAGTGCTTCTACTTGGCATGGCGGTTGTTGTAATCGTTGGCGCGGCAATTGCGTCATTCGACGACCTCTCATCACTCATACGCAATCACAAGCAAGTCAGATACCTTGCAAACCCTGGAAACTACATCGCTTCCATTGCGAAGGTTGTGCGAGAAGACACCCGTGCGGAGCGCGGTCCGATCCAAGTGGTTGGCCCCGATGCCATGATGACGCCTCATCCGCCAGGCGCGAAGCCCCACTTCTTGGTCATCGTTGTAGGTGAGACGGTTCGTGCGCAGAACTGGGGTTTGAATGGATACGGCAGACAGACAACGCCACAGTTGGCAGCGTTGGACGTCGTCAATTTCTCAGACGTGACCGCCTGCGGGTCAAACACCGAAGTGTCGGTGCCCTGTATGTTCTCTGCGTACGGGAGGCGAGACTACGATCGAGACAAGATCAAAGGTTCGGAGTCGCTTCTGCATGTTTTGGAGCGTGCCGGGGTCAGGACCCTATGGCGTGACAACCAGACTGGATGCAAGGGCGTCTGCTCTGATCTGGCATTTGAATCCTATCGCGTGCCGGTCAAGGATGTTCTGTGCGACGACCAAGCATGCCGTGACGAGATTATGCTGCAAGGTCTGCATGACTCGATCGAGGACAACCCTGGTGATGTCGTTGTCGTTCTACATCAGCTGGGGAACCACGGACCCAGCTACTTCAAGCGATACCCGGAAGATCTGACGAAATTTACTCCCGACTGCCGAAACGCAGACTTGGGCAAGTGCACACGCGGTGAAATCGTCAATGCGTATGACAACGCGGTCCTTGCGACAGATGACTTCCTTGCAAAGACAATTCGCATGCTTGAACAGGACAAGAGTCACGATACCGGGCTGATCTATGTCTCCGACCACGGCGAGTCATTAGGGGAGGCGAACGTCTATCTTCACGGGCTCCCCTACGCTATCGCCCCTGATACTCAGATCAAGGTGCCGATGGTGATGTGGATGTCTGATGGTATGAAGAGCAGCAACAACCTGGACCTTCAATGTGTCCGGGACCGATCAAAGCAGCCGTCCAGCCACGACAACCTCTTCCATTCTGTGCTTGGCCTGATGCAGGTTAGGACGACGGTGCTAGACGAGAGCCTAAATCTGTTCTCAGGCTGTACCAGCAACGCCGGTCACAGCCTATAGCCGACCACGGCGAGTATCGCTGTTGGAAGACCCGTGAGCGTCTCTTGGGCCCAAAAGAAGGAAACATCGAAGTGGCAGATATGTACGGTCATCGTCCGCGGAGCATTGCGCGCGTCTTTGAGGCGCTTCGCTGGTCTCTCCAGGGACTGAGATCAGCTTGGCTGCATGAATCGTCGTTTCGGTTGGAAGTTGTTATGGCCGCGGTGGCATTACCTACAGCTATCTTTTTCGGCAACTCAGGGGTAGAGCGAGTGCTTCTCATGGGGAGCGTACTGTTCGTTTTGGCATTCGAGCTGCTGAACTCCGCTATCGAGGCAGTGATCGAACGGTATGGCCCAGAAATCCATGAGCTGGCTGGTCGTGCGAAGGACATGGGGTCGGCTGCGGTGTTCGTGGCTCTTTGCAATGTCGCCCTCACATGGGCCGTTATCCTTGTGGGTTGATTCCCTGGGTCCCGACCTGAACGGGGCTAGGGTGCGTTCAAGCACAGCCACCGTAGTGTTTTTATGTAATTGTATCCGTCCAAAAGAGGTTGCTAACCTTTCCCAATGCGTCGCTCTCTGCCTGCTATTCGTATATACCTGATGCTGCTGCTTTTGGCGGCGTTCGTGGTCGTGCCTGTGGCCGAGGCATTGGCGTGCGCGCAAGAAGCGACGGTCAGCGTGGGCGATGTGCACGCCTTGCAAAGTGATTCAGACTCCGAGTCGAGCAAGAGCAAGGATTCGTCCAGTGCCGATGCCTGTGGCCATGGGCATTGCCACCATTCAACGGCAAGCCTCCCAGCTGCCGGTCACGACGATCTGTTCGCCGATGGCCGGATTTCGCTGCACAGTACCGAGCACGGGGACGTCTACGCCCTCCGACTCGACGGACCCATGCGCCCCCCCCGTATCTGATCTGGCTCTGCCCCGCATTTGCGGGTAGTTCGCTCAGATAATTTACGGGAGTTTTTATGTCGATTTTGACGGGTCGGTCGCTTTCAGCGACCGGGTTGGCTGTCGCTGTTCTGCTGGCGTTGGTGCCAACCGGGCATGTAGCTGCTCAAACTGCACCATCTTACGAATCGTTGCTTTCTCGCTTGAACCAGATGCCTGCGACGGTCCAAGGCGTCGCGCTGGCTGAGGCAGCCGAGGCGCGGGTACAACAGGCTCGGGCACTGCCCAATCCGACGGTCTCCATCGAAGCGGAGAACGCCTACGGCACTGGTCCCTACAAAGGTTTCTCAAACGCTGACAGCATTGTCACCCTCTCCCAGCCGCTGGAGATTTGGGGTCAACGAGGGGCCCGAGTGCGCGCCGCGCGTGCGGAGGCTGGGGCTGCAGGCTTGCGGGGTGATCTGATGCGCAGTGACGCAGCGGGTCGCCTGGCTGCGACATACGCCGAAGCAGAGGCTGCGCTGCGCCGATATGAGTTGGCCAGCGAGGCATTGGCCTTGATTGAACAGGACGCCAAGGCGGTAGCTGCGATGGTCAGCGAGGGACGTGAGCCCAACCTGCGCGGTGTGCAGGCACGGAGCGAGGTCGCCAATGCAAAGGCCAGCCTAGATGAGGCCGAGGCCTACCGGGATGCGGCGCTTGCTCGCCTAGCCGGGGTGTCCTTAGTGGACAGCCCGCTGACCGACATCGGCGAAAGCCTGCTTGACCGAGTGCCCTCTCACCCAATTGACAATGAGGCCGCCCCGCTTGCCGTTCGTATCGCCCAAGCCGAAGCGGACGCCTCCGGCCGCCTTATCGATGTTGAGCGCAAGCGTGCGTTGCCACAACTGAGTGCATCCGTGGCTCAGACGCGCTTCCGCCAAGCGGGCGACCAAGCTTACAACGTGGGCATCAGCCTTTCGATCCCCCTATTCGATCGTAACCGCGGTGCGATCCAGGCGGCCTATGCGGAACAACGTGCTGCCGAAGCGGTTCTGGAGGCTCAGAGGCGTGACAGTGAGGCGGCCCGTTTGGGAGCGGTAGCGAGTCTCAAGGCATCCAACAGCCGCGCACGAGCAGCGGATGAAAGCGTACAGGCCGCAGATGAAGCCTATCGGCTGGCCCGCATCGGATTTGAGGCAGGTCGTATATCGCAATTGGAGCTGCGCAGCACGCGATCAACCCTGATCGCTGCGCGTGGCAGTGCTGTGGATGCCCGTCTTAGCCGGGTGGCAGCAGAAATCGACCTCGCCCGCCTTGAAGGGCGCGCACCGTTTGTGGAGGCAAAATGAACAAGTACGGAAACAAGACGCTCATCGGAGCGACGCTGCTGGCTACCTTGATGATGACCGGCGCGCTGACCTCATGCAGTGGCGGGGCGCAGGAGGATGCCAAATCCACCGGTACGGAGGCAGAAAAGCCGGCTGGAAAGGATGATGGTCACGACGATCACGCAGCTGACGCAAAGCCGGGCTCCGCCGAGGCGCACAGTGAAGGTGATGGTGATGGCGAACATGGCGAAGAGGAGTCCGAGGAAGGTGTAGTCAAGCTGACGCCTGACCAGATCAAGGCATCTGGCATCGGCGTGGTGGCTGTCGGCCGCGGCGGTGGCGCATCGACCCGCCTTGCAGGTCGCGTCGAGCCGGCCATCGGGGGGCGTGCTGCCATCGCCTCAACGGTCACCGGCCGCGTTGAGCGCGTGCTTGTTGCGCCGGGTACAGCCGTCAAGAGCAACCAGCCCCTGGTGATCATTGTCAGTGGAGAAGCTGCGACCTTCAAAGCCGCCGCCACTGCCGCTGCGGCGGAGGCCGAAGCCATTCGCCTGGCCTACGGCCGCGACAAGTCTCTTGTCGAGCAGGGCGTAGTGGCTCGCCAGGAGCTGGAGGCCTCGCGCGCGCGCTCTTTGGCCGCTGATGCCGCCGCTAGTGCTGCACGTGCACAGGTAGCGGCCAGTGGATCTCCGGACAGTTCCGGCCGGGTGACAATCTCCAGTCCTGTCGCTGGCGTGGTTGGCAACGTCCAAGTGACGCCCGGTGGTGTCGTCTCAGCTGGAACGCTTGTTGCGGAGGTTTCCAATCCGGACATGAATGAACTCGTATTCACTGCACCGCCAGCACTGGCCACTCTCGCGGTGCCCGGAATGAAGCTGGAAGTGACTGGCCCGGGCGGAAGCTTCGAAGCTGAGGTGATTGCCGCCGCTGCGAATGTGATGCAGCAGGGAGGCACCGCGACCATTCGCGCCAAACCAATTTCGGAGAAGTTGCCACCGGCCGGCTCCCCCGTTTCGGCCGTCATCATCGCCGATAGTGCCGCTGAAGGTATGAGTGTGCCGGCGGATGCGGTCCAAAGCGTTGATGGCAGAAGTGTTGTCTTCGTTGCCGTCCAGGGTGGTTTCCAGGCTACGCCGGTACTCGCTGGTCGTCGTGCAGGTAATCGAATCGAAATCCTTAACGGCCTGACAGGTAGTGAGCGCCTCGTAGGCGCCAATGCCTTCCTGCTCAAAGCCGAACTGGCCAAGGGCGAAGCCGAGCACGGCCACTAAGGGAACTCATACACCATGTTCAAGATCATCATTGAAGCAGCGGTCAAGTTCCGTTGGCTCGTGGTGTTTCTGGCTGCTTCGATTGCCTGCTTTGGCTTGTTCCAACTGAGCAAGCTGCCAGTCGATGCTGTACCAGATATCACCAACCGCCAGGTTCAGATCAATACCATCGCACCTGCCCTTACTCCGGAGCAGATTGAACGCCAGGTCACCTATCCTCTGGAGACGGCCTTGGCCGGCATCCCAGGTCTGAACACCACTCGCTCCCTATCACGCAATGGCTTCTCTCAGGTCACCGCGATCTTCACTGATCAGACCGACATCTATTTCGCCCGCCAGCAGGTGGCAGAGCGGATGCGGGAGGCTGCCGGAGATCTGCCCGAGGGCGTGTCCCCCATGCTCTCCCCGGTTACAACCGGGCTGGGCGAGGTTCTCATGTGGACGGTGGACTTCAAGCCATTCGACCCCAAGAAGCTGGCCAAGCCCGGCCAGGCTGGCTGGCAAGAGGGTGAGGTCTACCTGACACCAGAGGGCGATCGTCTTGGAACCGCCCAGGAGCGCGCAACGTACCTGCGTACTGTCCAGGACTGGATCATCGCACCACAGATGCGCTCCAGCCCCGGCCTGGCCGGTGTTGATACGGTGGGTGGGTACGTCAAGGAATACGGCATCTACCCCGACAGCGCTCGACTGGCGGCATACAACTTGGGTCTGGCCGATCTGGTCCAAGCACTGGAACGCTCCAACGTCCAGGCTGGCGCGGGTTTCGTCCAGCGTGCGGGCGAAGGCCTGGTCGTTAGGGCAGACGGCCTTGCCCTGACGACCGACGACTTGGCTCAGTCGCCGGTGGCCACCAAGGACGGTGTGGTCATCCGGGTGGCCGATGTTGCCGAGGTCGGTATGGGGCGCGCCCCACGGCTTGGTGCAGCTAGCCGAAATGGTCATGAGGCGGTACTGGGCACGGCACTGATGATCGCCGGCGGCAACAGCCGCACCGTCGCTCAAGCTGCAGCTGAGCGCCTGGCACAGGTCAATGAATCTCTGCCCGCCGATATCTTCGCAGAGCCAGTGCTGGACCGTAGTGTGCTGGTTAACTCCACTGTCAAGACTGTCGCCAAGAACCTGACCGAAGGTGCCCTGCTGGTCGTAGTTGTGCTGTTCCTGCTCCTGGGCAACCTGCGTGCGGCAGCCATCACCGCATTGGTCATTCCGCTGTCGTTCCTGTTCGCTGTTATCGGCATGAACAAGTTCGGTATCAGCGGCAACCTGATGAGCTTGGGTGCGCTGGACTTCGGAATCCTTGTAGATGGCGCGGTAATTGTGATCGAGTCCACCCTGCTGATGCTTGGCAAGCGGCGTGCCGAACTTGGCCGACCCCTCAATGCCATGGAGCGACTGCGTGTAGCCGCCGACTCGGCGAGGAAGATGGCGCGTCCTGCAGCCTTCGGTCAGGTGATCATCCTGTTGGTGTTCGCACCGATCCTTACCTTGGAAGGTGTGGAAGGCAAGACGTTCCACCCGATGGCCGCCACCTTCATGCTCGCCCTCGTTGGCGCATTCATCTTCTCCTTTACCTTCGTACCGGCGATGGCTGCCCTGCTGGTCAGGGAGCCCAAGCTCCACGCGAAGAAGGAAGGACACGAGGGCGACCAGGACGAAGAACATGAGACAGCCATCATCCGCGTCCTGCGCGGCCGCATCGAACCGGTGATCCAAGCGGCGATTCGTAGGCCCAAGGCAGTGTTCGCTGGCGCCCTCGTGATGCTCGCAATGGGCGTGGTCGGCTTTACGATGCTGGGTCGAGAATTCATGCCAACGCTTGATGAGGGAAACCTCGCTATGCAGGCGTTGCGTGTGCCATCTACGTCGCTTGAGCAATCGTTGGCTATGCAGTTGGCGCTGGAGAAGGCCATTGCTGCTGAACCAGAGGTTGTGACGGTCTTCTCGAGGACCGGTACTGCTGAAGCAGCTATCGACCCCATGCCGACCAACATCTCCGACAGTGTGATCGTACTTAAGCCGAGAAAGGAGTGGCCAGACTCTTCCCTGAGCAAGGAGGATCTGATTGCAAGGTTTGAGACGATCGCCGCCTCGCAGATAGGCAACAGCTTTGAATTCAGCCAGCCCATCGAGCTGCGCTTCAATGAGCTGATCTCAGGTGTACGTACGGACCTAGCCGTCATGATTTACGGCGATAACTTCGAGCAACTGCAAGCTGTTGCTGACCAGGTCGCGCTGAAGCTGAGAAATACTCAGGGCGCAGCGGATGTCCGTGTTGAACAGATTTCCGGCCTGCCCACGCTCAATGTGGCAATCGATCATCTTGCAGCTGCGCAGTATGGCCTCACGGCGGCGGACGTGAGCGACGCACTTTCAACCGGTATTGGCGGCGCTGCGGCAGGCAAGATCTTCGAGGGCGACCGCCGGTTCGATGTTGTGGTGCGCCTCGGCGACGATGCACGCAATGACCCCGATCAGCTCGCATCGCTGCCGATTGCAACCCCAACTGGGGGCATCGTGCCGCTCTCCTCTGTCGCACGCATTGAGATCAGCGAGGGGCCGAACCAGATCAGTCGAAACAACGGGAGCCGTCGTGTCGTGGTGCAGGCTAATGTTCGCGGTCGTGACTTGGGCGGGTTTGTCGGAGAGGCCCAAGCTGCGGTGAAGGACGTGAAGCTTCCACCAGGCGCCCACATGACGTGGGGCGGTCAGTTCGAGAACTTGCAGCGGGCGGAAAGGCGACTCATGACAGTTGTGCCGATTGTCTTCCTGCTAATCGGAAGTCTTCTGTTCATGGCATTGGGCAGTGCGAAGGAGGCGGGTCTGGTGTTCACCTGCGTCCCGCTTGCCCTGGTTGGCGGAATTCTCGCATTGCTGGTGCGTGGTATGCCGTTCTCGGTATCTGCCGCTGTCGGATTCATCGCGGTATCGGGTGTTGCGACGCTGAACGGATTGGTGCTCATGCAAGCCATCAGAGAGAGGCTTGATGCCGGTGACAGTCCATTGATCGCTGCAATGAACGGTGCCGGCAGCCGAATTCGAGCTGTGGTGACCACGGCGCTGGTGGCGATCGTCGGCTTCATTCCGATGGCTATTGCGAGTGGATCTGGTGCTGAGGTGCAGAAGCCTCTCGCCACGGTGGTCATTGGCGGCCTGTTGACCGCAACAGTACTGACACTTCTTGTGCTGCCGACATTTGCGGGGCGCCTGGCCAAGCCAGATCCCAAAGGGCAACCGGGAAATGTTCCCTGATTGATGGAGTGTTTGTGTCCGGCAGCGTATCTGCCTGCCGGACTTCCCGATCCATTCTTATGACGTTGGAGGGAACACATGAACCTGACCACAGAAGTCGAATTGCCGGTCGTACTCCCAGGCGTTTCTCGCGACGATAACTGCGTCCAAAGGCTGGTGGACGGGCTTCAGGAAATGGACGGAATATCACGCGTGCACGTGCGCGGTGGTAGCGATGGGGCTTGCGGAACACTTTGCATTCATTACGCGCCCGAGCTCATCTCGCTTCAACGAGTGCGAGAGGTGGCGTCGTCCATGGGTGTCAAGCTGGGTGAGCGGTATGGTCACCTCTCCTTGGAACTGGGTTCAGCAGTTCACGCCCGGAAAGCACGAACAATTGCAGGCCAACTACAGGCTTTGCCGGGGGTCATTGAAGCCACCACCAGCCCGACTGGCGGCGTGAGCCTCGAATACGATCAAACCAAGACAAGCGAGACGGAGCTGAGAGCAGAGCTCCACGCGCTGGGTGTAGGGCAAGGCGCATCCGGTCCGAAGGAAGACTTGAAAGATCAGCACGAAGGTCACGAACACAAGGACGGACAAGACCATGGTCATTCCCACGGAGGCGTATTGGGTGGCAATAGCGAGCTGATCTTCTCACTTGCCTGTGGCCTGCTCCTGATCTTGGGATTTGCGATTGAAAAGCTCGGCTTGCTCCAAACGCCATGGATTCCTACCGCATTTTACGTAGCTGCCTACCTCTTTGGCGGCTGGTTCACGCTTGGCGAAGCGATTGAGAACGTCAAGCTGAAGCGTTTTGAAATCGATACTCTGATGCTGGTTGCAGCGGTAGGTGCGGCAGCGCTGGGCGCATGGGCCGAAGGCGCCTTGCTTCTGTTCCTCTTCAGTCTAGGTCATGCCCTTGAACACTACGCGATGGGCCGGGCTAAGCGCGCGATTGAAGCTCTTGCAAAGCTTGCCCCAGAAACCGCCAGGGTGCTGAGGGATGGGCAGGTCGTGGAAGTCAAGGTTGAATCGTTGATACCTGGAGATGTGGTGGTTGTTCGTCCCAATGATCGGATGCCGGCAGACGGATTCGTCGTCAAAGGCACTAGCAGCGTTGACCAAGCCCCTGTCACCGGGGAAAGCATTCCGGTAGATAAGTTGCAAGTCACTGACCCTGCTCAGGCACGGGGTCGGCCTGATTCGGTGGGAATGGAGTCCCGCGTCTTCGCCGGCACTATCAATGGCTCCGGCGTCCTAGAGGTCGAAGTCACGCGTCGATCAGGCGAATCGGCACTGGCCCGCGTAGTCAAGATGGTGAGCGAAGCCGAAACCAGGAAATCGCCAACGCAGCGCTTCACAGACAAGTTTGAGAGGGTATTCGTTCCCGCTGTTCTGATCTTGGCCGTGCTGTTACTTTTCTCATGGATCGTGATCGATGAGCCATTCCGCGACAGCTTCTATCGAGCGATGGCGGTACTTGTAGCGGCAAGCCCTTGCGCACTGGCAATCGCGACTCCAAGCGCGGTTCTAGCGGGAATTGCGCGAGCTGCGCGAGGTGGCGTACTCATCAAGGGTGGCGCACCACTGGAGGAGCTGGGCATGGTCCGTGCCATCGCGTTCGACAAGACTGGAACGCTCACTGAAGGCAAGCCGCGAATTACCGACATCAAAGTGATGCAGGGAACGACAGAGCAGGAACTGCTTCACGTTGCCGTCGCCGTCGAGGCTTTAAGTGACCACCCTTTGGCCGCAGCTATCGTTCGAGATGGTAATACTCGCCTGGGCGATGGACCGGTCATGGTAGCGACAGACCTCGCTAACTTCGCTGGAAGAGGCGTTCAGGCGAAGGTGAACGGCATTGACGTGTGGATAGGAAAGGCAGAAATGTTCGGTAACGACGGCATTGGCGCTCTATCCGCGGGTGCGGAGTCTGCCATTGAGGAGCTCCGTAACGCCGGCAGAACCACGATGGCCGTTCGCCTAGGTGATCGCGACCTAGGTGTCATCGGCCTTATGGATACGCCCCGGCCAGAGGCGCGTGAAGCCCTGGACAAGCTAAGGCGCTTGGGCATCCAACGAATGATCATGATCTCTGGCGACCACCAGACTGTAGCTCAAGCCGTGGCAACGGACGTGGGTCTAAACGAGGCATGGGGAAATCTCATGCCTGACGACAAGGTGAAGGCAATACGTCAGTTGAAGGAGACGGAGCGAGTGGCAATGGTCGGCGACGGTGTGAATGACGCACCCGCAATGGCTAGTGCCAGCGTCGGAATTGCAATGGGTGCCGCCTCTTCGGACGTAGCGCTGGAGACTGCCGACGTCGCGCTTATGTCTGAGGATTTGAGACAGGTTGCATTCTCTGTAGCGCTTAGTCGACGCACGAAACGGGTGATCCGTCAGAACGTGTATGTGAGCCTGGGCGTCGTAGCGTTGTTGGTTCCTGCGACCATCCTAGGTCTTGGCATTGGACCGGCTGTGGCAGTGCATGAAGGTTCAACCTTGTTGGTTGTATTCAATGCGCTGAGGCTCCTTGGCTTCCGTCAGTCGTGACATGCGAATTCTAGTGATTGAGCGCGATCGAGAAGTCGCTTTGAAGATTCTGGCCTACTTCGAGGCCCGAGGGCATCAGCTTGATACCATCGGGGACGGCATCGCCGGCCTTCACTTTGCGGCGTCCAATGGTTACGACGCAGTCATTCTTGATTGGATGCTTCCTCGCATGGAAGGCCCGGAGGTTCTGAGAAGGCTGCGGTTGAATCACGGTGTTTCAGTTCCCGTTGTGATGTTGGCTGCAAAGGTTGCGCTCTCGGACAAAATCATCGCTTTCCGCTCCGGTGCAGATGACTATGTGACCAAGCCTTTTGAGCTCCCGGAGCTCGAAGTTCGCCTAGAGGCGTTGGTTTCCCGTACGGAGGGACGCGTAACAAGGAGGCGGCTGCTGATCGGAGAGCTCACGTTGGACCTGAGTACGTTGGAGGCCACACGGGCTGGAAAACGACTGCATCTGTACCCAGCTTGCAGGAAGCTCCTTGAAGCGCTGATGCGGGCAAGTCCTGCCGCTGTGACCAGGCGGCAGCTTGAGCACACTCTCTGGGGTGACGACCTGCCCGACGGGGATCTTCTGCGATCACAGATGTCCAGCCTGCGGCGAAGCATTGATGGTCCGTTTGAGGAAAAGATGATCCAGACGCTGCCGCGGGTTGGGTATCGACTGATACCGCCATCAAGGCCTATGCCCCCCCGGGGAAGGGAGGCCCTATGACGGTGAGGCGTAGACATGGCTGCAGAGCCGTCAGTGCAGACCTTGAGCGCCTGACTATTTGGCCACGTATTCTGATCAGAGTATGACCATGTGGAAGCCAGCCGCACTCCCAATTGGCGCGTTCTTGGCCGCAGCGATTTGGGGCGCAGCGGCCATGGTGCCCTTCGCGCCGGCATCAGAAGAGATGATGTTTTGGATACCGGTGTCGATTGCGCTAACGAGTGCGGCTGCTGCATTGGTAGTTGCGATGATGCAAGACATCATTCTGGTCGCGGTAAAGAGATGGCCACTGTTCGTGAAATTCTATCCAACCCTCTGCTTGGAGCCACTCCCCTTTGCATTCCTTCCAATCGTGCTGTCACTCGCCGGAATTGCGGAGTTCGGTCCAGCGATGCTGAGTGCAGCTCTATTGCTGATCGGCTTCTCGTTTGCGGAGACTCTCTTCGCCGCCGCCCTCCACAGAGCCCGGGCGACGCCGACCGCGGTTGTGATCTCGATGCAGTGCGCTGCTCTGGTGTTTGCAGTTTACATGTACAAGAAAGGCATCCAAGCGAACGTCAGTGACATCAGTTGGCCGTGGTTCGCATCGTCTGTCACTGCCATGAGTCTATTCTCCTTCCTAGTCGGAAGGTATTGGGCCAACCTGCTTCGTGATGCTGAGGTGGGGTTCTCTCCCTTACTGAAGTGGGTTCTGGTCACCTTCATAGCTGAAGGATCTACTAGTGAATGGAGCCGGTGGAGATTGAAGCAACCTATTAAGCAACGCAGACCACCGGGGCTTCGGTCCAAGCCTCGCAGGAAATAGGATCCGATCAACCAATCCAAATCATGGAGGCTAATTCTTGACAACTGCGAGCGCGACAAATATGACGCAAGGGCGGATGGGACCACCCGTCGTCAGTCTCGCTCTGTGAGAGGTGGCGCATCGAGATCACGTTTGTGGAGGTCTTCTACCGGCCGGAAGCAATACCCCGAGGTAGGTCCGTGGTGGCGACTTCTGGTTTCAATGCGCCCGAAGCCCACCGGAGCCTCAAAGATGCGCGCTCAGGGTTGCAGCGGTCGCTGGCGACAGTCGTCATCGGCCGGAGCCTGTCCCCCGCCTACCAACCTTGCTGGCAAGGCCGGTGTTTTTTGATTGCAAGATTCAGACCTATCCCGCCTGACAATCACATTCCCTGGAGTCACCGCCAACATGAATGAAGCCGAGCTGGAACAAGTGCGTACGGCGATGTTTACCGACCCCGGCGTGAAAGCGGTGGATGACCTGCGCCTAGTCCCCGCCAAAGAGCGCGGTCGTGCGATCGCGGCCACCATCACCGTCGCTGCGCCCTCGGTCGACCTGGACCTGGTGCATGCGGTGATCGCCCGCGTGCTGGCCGATCAATTTGACATCGATCAGGTCATGCTGTGCTTCAACGACCCGGGTCCGGTGCCACCACAGCCCACCGCGGCGCCCTTGAAGAAAATGTGATCGCCCGTGGCTCTATGCGTCTGCGTTGGCGGGCGCATAGAGCTGATAACCCGGCAACGCGCACGCGCCGGCATACACAAAGGCCACGCTTTGCCGCGCCCGGGTGAAGGCCACGTAGTACTTTGGTGGGGCGGTGATACGCGCTGCATCTGCCGTGCGCAGGTACTGTGTCAGCGGGCCGTTCGGAAAGATGAGGACCCGGCTGTAGGTGCGGCCCTTGCACTGCCCAAAGTTCACGGCCGGTAGTCCGTCGCACGCTTGCCGCCGGTCATGCCGGAGCACGGTGGGCGCAAACTCCTGCATGTACGCTTCAACATCCGCTGGAGCGACGAGGTAGATGCCATCGTGCCCGGTGACCTCGCCATTGCCTGATTGGGTTCGCGGCATCTGCGGATAGAGCGTGTCCGCCATATCGCACAGGGCCTGGACGCAGCGAAGGCTGATGAGGCGGTGATCCAGCTGGCATAAGCCGTCCGCCTCCCAAATCTGAAACAGCGCTGCCAGATTGGGTCCACGATACTGGCTGTGCCTTTGAGCATAGTTGGTGGCATACGTCGCCTGCCGCGTATCACCCACCAACGTGATGGCAATGCCGCTCTTCAACAGCCGCTCGACCAGATCCAGATCAAAGCCGGCGAGGTCCTGAACTTCGTCGATGTAGAGCTCGTCGTACATGGCCGCCAGGCGTGCCATGACCTGACCTTGGGTGAGCTCATCGCAGCGCACAGCGAAATCGGCCGCCCGGTCCGAATACATCCGGTTGCCTGCCAAGTAGTGGCGCGCCACCTGGGTGCGTGGGGCCCTGTTATTGGTGACACCTTCTACGAACAGGATGGTCTCGATGCGAGGCTCAGGGCAAAGCGCTGCCTGGTACGGGCGGATGCACTGGCACAGCAGGAAGCCATACCAGCTGTGCAAAGTGACATGCACGGGGACCGCACCGGCGTGGACCTCAAACGAGCGCCGGATCTCTTCTAGATTCTCCAGCGTGTAGGTGACAATCGCGATGCGACGCCCAGGCCGCTCCAGGGCCTGCCGGACCAGCAAGGTGGTCTTGCCCGAGCCGGCCGCCGAAAGCAGGACCCGGTTAGGTGATGGCGCGCTGGACATAGTCCGGGAACCTGATCGAGTGCGGGCTGTTGAAGATCGCCAGGGCCGTATCGGTCTTATGGCCCTTCATGTACTTGAGCAGCGCCACCTCATCGGCAAACGTCTTGCCCAGCACGGTATTGAGTTCGGCCAGCGAGTTGGCTTTGATCAGCTGCTCTTCCAGCGATGGGGCGCTTTCGTCGGAATCGTAATAGATCGCGTTGATGTGTTCGGCATAGCGCTCCTGCACAACGGCGATATCGCCATCATTGTCGGTGATCACCTTGGCCTGGATTTTCAGCCGATCTGCAATCTGCAAGAAGCGCTTGAATGCCAGCGACTTGACCGAAATGATGTCTACGCCGCGAGCCATCGGCGCCACGCCATGGTGGTCGCTGTAGGCGCGCTGCACGATCAGCTCGTCGGAAGGGCCTTCCACCAGGATCGCCTGCTTGGCCAGGATCAATCGCAGCGTGTCGTGGCCCGGCAGCTTCATGAAATAGTCATGGGTATCGCTCGGCAGCTGGTCCAGCTTCATCTGGCCCTGCGCGCTGAACAGGATCACGTTGTCCACGCCCAGCTTATTCAACACGAAGCTGCTGTGGGTGGCGATGATCACCTGCTGGGCGGTGGAGAGGGCCGCAATCTTGTCGATCAGCTGGGTCATGCTGGAATAGGACAGATGGTTCTCCGGCTCCTCGATCAGCAGCACGTGGGCAGCGCCGGCCGCGTGCATCGCCAGCTTCATCTTCACCGCGCTTTGCTCACCCTTGCCGGCCTGGGTGAACGGGAGCTCATCCAGGTAAGGTGACAAGCTGGTTTCCCATGTTGAGCGCGGCGATGTGTCCACACCCACCGTCAGCGCCCGGTGGCTGATGTCCCCGGTGTGCTCGGTCAGGTACGCATTGATGGCCGCCACGTCCGCCTCTTCGGAAAAACTCTGCCGCATGCGGCGGAAGCTCAACGACAGCGAGACGCGCTGCGCAGGCGTCAGTGCCTGATCGATGATGCCGGCGATATAGCGATCGGCACCGGACAAGGTCTTGATGCCGTGAGTGTCGATGATGGTCGAATCGAACGGAATGCTGCGAGCGGTGACGCCATTGTTGGCGAAGGAATACCAGCGCACCGTGTAGTACTCCACCGGCAGGCTGACCGCACCCTGGTGCTGCTGCAGGTAGGCGTTGAACTCCTCGCGGTAGTCGTCGTTGAGCTCGACCAGCAGCCGGATGCCGGCGGTATCCAAGCGCAGGGAGTTGTTGGTGCCGCGCAACGACGCCAGCGCGACATCTGCGCCCAGATAGGCTTCGATGGAGATCCGTGGCGGCGAAGCCGGCGTGCCTGCAGCAAGGGTCGCCAGATATTCCTGCACCGCGGGCTGGTGGAACAGGTAGGGCGTGAGCTCGTAGGCGAGATTGCGCCCATGCAGTTGCCCGGTGACCACCACGTGGATGGCCTCCAGCAGGGTGGACTTACCGACCTCGTTGTCGCCCACCACCAGGTTCATGTGGGCGTTGAGGGGCAGGTCCAGATGGCGAAACGACTTGAAATTGTCGATGACGATACGTTCGATCGGCATGCACAGTCCTTTGATGGCCAACGAGTTCGGTGGCGGCGCCTGCTTGCACCCCGGCTGGCCTCCTTTCCGCTCTGGGCCATACTACCCAGGGATCGCCAGCCTTGGGCGGTTTCGTACTGTTTTGACGACTTGAAATGGCCGAAACGCTGGTTACGCGGGATAATTCAATATTATCCCGCCTTTAGATACGACCCGTACTCGGCGAGTAGTGTAACTTGATTGGTATGTAATTACGTGGTATGTAATACATTACGAAATAGTCGGAGAGTGCGATGGCACGCGGCGGCTTGTACAAGAGCGACATCCAGAAGGCCCGCGATGCGCTGCGGGCACAGGGCAAACACCCGTCGGTGGACGCGGTGCGGGTGGCGCTGGGCAACACCGGCTCCAAGACAACCATTCACCGCTACCTGAAGGAGCTGGAAGAAGATGAAGGGCAAGGCCTTGGCGCCAAGGTCGCGGTCAGCGACGCGCTACAGGACCTGGTCGGTCGGCTTGCCGGTCGCCTACACGAGGAGGCCGAGGCTGTAATCGCCGAGGCCCGGCAGCGCTTCGAAGCGCACTTGCAGGAGCGTAGCGAGGCGCTGGAACGCACCCAGCAGGAGGCGTCCACGCTGAGCGCGCAGCTTCAGCGCATTGAAACTGCCTTACGCGAAGAAAAGACGACCCACGCCGCAGCCCAGCAGGCCTTGGCCGAACGGGTCACCGAGGTCGCGCAGCTCGGCGAACGGATCGCGGGACTGACCGCGCGGCTGGCGGAGCACGAGGCGCATGCCCAGTCGCTGGAGCAGAAGCACCAGCATGCTCGCGAGGCGTTGGAGCACTACCGCACCTCGGTCAAGGACCAACGCGAACAGGAACAGCGCCGCCACGAGCACCAGGTGCAGGAACTGCAGGTCGCGCTGCGCCAGGCCAACGAGGCGCTGACCGCCAAGAACCACGAACTGGTTCAGCTCAACCGCGACAACGGGCAGTGGCTGGAACGCCACAGCCGCCTAGAGAGGGAACTGGCGCAGGTGCGGCAAGCTGCGGACGACCAGCGGAAGGAGCTGGACGCGCTGCGGCTTACGGCTGCGGAGTACCAGGCCTTGCTGGCACGCTGGACCCAGGACGCCCAAGCGTTGGAGAGCGCACGGGTCAAGCTGGCCAATGCTCACGCCGACTTGGCCAAGGAGCGAGAACGGCGTGAACAAGCCGAGGCCGAAGCGTTGCGTGCCGGTGTGCGCCAGGACACCTTGGAGCAGTTGCTGGCGCAGTTGCGGCCCGATCGCGCCGACAGTTCAGGTACCAACAAAAATCCGGCAACCAAATGATTTCACGGAAGAAAAAAAAATTCTGGGGGGCATTTTTGCACGTATCTCGGCTTAACCCCACATCCGCCATCCTTATGGGGTTTCCATGGGGGGTGCGCGTGACTTTGTCCGTCGACTCAACACCGACCTTCGCTCGACGCCTCCAACAAGCCCGCCTGCACACGGGTTTGTCGCAGAAGGAGTTGGGCATCCGGGCCGGTCTGGATCCTTACGTGGCCAGCCCCCGAGTCAACCAGTACGAACGTGGCAAGCACGAGCCCAAGCTGGAGACTGCTGAGCGGTTGGCCCAAGCGTTGGGGATCCCCGCCGCCTTCCTTTACACCGACGATGATCTGCTGGCCAAGTTGCTCCTGCGCTGGGGCTCGCTAAGCAAGCAGCAGAAGCGGGAGTTGGTGAAGCTGATCGAGGCCACACCCGAGAAGTAAACCGAACAAGCGCTAGCCCTATGGGCAACCCTTCGCCTCAACCCGCCCATTGGGCGCTCCTGGAGGGAGCTGCAGTGGCCGTGACTAGTGCGACTGACAAGTGGCGGCATCTCAGGCCTACTTGAGATTTTGTTCACGACCGATACACACGCGCCTTGTCTAAAGTGATTTACAATGTCGCCCGTGTCAGCCTCCTCACTTCTACTGCGACTGCTCCTGATCGTCATGCTCGTGCTTAACGGCGCGTGGTCGGCATTTGCGTCGATCAGTATGAACCCGGCCATGGAAGCGCAGGCCAGCGAAGTGGCTGCCGCGGTGCAAGGCGACGAAGACTGCGTCGCCCATCACAGTGCTGAGAATCATCCCGATGCCACCTCGATTGAAAGGGCTGGCACTGGGCATGGCGACCATGCCGGTCCCGACTGTTGCAAGTCTTCTGCGTGCCGGTGCGCCTGCGTACACGCGTGCGCGAGCGCACTTCCGGCGCGCCTGCATGTTTCGGTGCAACTGGCCTTGGGCCTGGATGTCATGCCGCTGCCCCTAGGGCATGCGGCACCTGCCTTGCCTCATCTGATCCGACCACCGATCGGCTAAGCGTCCCTAAGCGCCGCAATGGCGCCGTTGGTGTGGCTTGCATGCCTATTTATAGGCCAGCCGCCCGCTCTGTACCACCGCCCGCCGGTGGCAACACGACGCTTGGAGCATTTTCATGTCGCATGATGATTTTCGTGGTCCACACGGTGGACCGCCGCTGCTACCTTCGCGGCGGCGATTTGTCCAGGGCTTGGCCTTGGGAGGCGCAGTCGCAGGATTAGGTTTCTGGCCCAAAGCCAGTTGGGCGCTCAAGGGCCCGGGACAACCCAACGTACTATCGGGCACCGAGTTTGACCTAACCATCGGCGAGACGCCGATGAACTTCACCGGCAAGACCCGCACCGCGATCACCGTCAATGGGTCCGTTCCGGCGCCGTTGCTGCGTTGGCGGGAAGGCACCACGGTCAACCTGCGTGTCTCCAATGCATTGCCCGCTAACTCCCTCCATGGCGCGGACACCTCCATCCATTGGCACGGCATCATTTTGCCGGCCAACATGGACGGCGTGCCGGGCCTGAGCTTTGACGGTATCGGACGTGGTGAGACCTACCACTACCGGTTCACCCTGCATCAGGGCGGCACCTACTGGTACCACAGCCACTCGGGGTTCCAGGAACAAGCCGGGCTCTATGGCCCGATCATCATCGACCCATTGGAGCCGGAGCCCTTCAGCTTCGATCGCGACTACGTCGTGATGCTGAGCGATTGGACAGACCTGGACCCGACGGCCCTGTTCGATCGTTTGAAGAAGATGCCGGGCCATGACAATTACTACAAGCGCACGGTCGGCGATTTTGCGCGCGATGTGAAGCGCAACGGCCTGTCGGCCACGTTGGAAGATCGCAAGATGTGGGGCGTGATGCGGATGACGCCCACGGATCTGTCCGACGTCAACGCCAACACCTACACCTACCTGATGAACGGCACGACCTCGCTGGGCAACTGGACCGGTTTGTTCCGCAGTGGCGAGAAGGTGCGCCTGCGTTTCATCAATGGCTCTGCCATGACGTACTTCGATGTGCGTATTCCGGGGCTAAAGATGACCGTGGTGGCAGCAGATGGCTTGTATGTCCATCCGGTTTCCGTCGACGAGTTCCGCATCGCGGTAGCAGAAACCTTCGATGTGATCGTGGAGCCCTCCGGGCAGGACGCATTCACCATCTTTGCCCAAGACTCCGGTCGCACCGGCTACGTCAGCGGCACGCTCGCCGTGCGCGAAGGATTACGCGCGCCCGTTCCGTCTGTGGATCCCCGGCCGCTGCTGACGATGGCAGACATGGGCATGGATCATGGATCGATGGATATGTCTGGCGGCAGCAAGGGCATGGAAGGCGGCTGTGGTGCGGCCATGGGCATGCCTGGCATGACCCCACCTGCCAGCGGTAACGCGACCTCGGCCCATGCAGGCCATGCGATGCCCGCCGCCGGCGATGGTGCCATGGCAGGCATGCAGCACGGGGGCATGCAATCACACCCTGCCAGCGAGACCAACAATCCCCTGTTGGACAACCAGGCCATGAGCGTGAGTTCGCGCTTGGATGATCCGGGTAATGGCCTGCGCGATAACGGCCGTCATGTACTGACGTATTCCATGCTCAAGAGCACCTTTGAAGACCCTGACGGACGCGACCCCGGTCGCGAGATCGAGCTGCATCTGACCGGACATATGGAGAAATTCTCCTGGGGCTTCAACGGTCAGAAGTTCTCCGATGTCAAGCCGCTGCGGCTGAACTACGGCGAGCGTATGCGCATCGTATTGGTTAACGACACGATGATGACCCATCCCATCCATTTGCACGGCATGTGGAGTGACGTGGAGGACGACAACGGCAACTTCATGGTGCGCAAGCACACGGTGGATATGCCGCCGGGTAGCCGACGCACGTATCGCGTGCGTGCCGATGCGTTGGGCAGCTGGGCGTTCCATTGCCACCTGCTTTATCACATGGAAGCCGGAATGATGCGCACGGTGAGGGTCGACGAATGAACATCAATAGACGCGATACCACCCTGACTGCGCTGACGCTGGCTATCTCGCTGGCCCTGGCCAATGCGGCCAGCGCCCAATCCATGCAGCACGGCTCCATGCCGATGGAGCAGGGCGCGCAGACCCAGACTCAGGATCACTCTGCACAACAGGCGCCGACATCAAAACCTGCGCCAGCCCAAAAGCCTGCAACACCGGCCAAGCCGAGCGAAGCGACGATCGATCATGCGACGATGGGCCACGCCGCGCCGCAGGCTAAAGCAGCCGAGCCTGCCATGCAGGGCATGGACCATTCGCAAATGGGGCACGTCTCGCCCGCGAGCACACCTGCGGCGCCCACAGCACAGGCGCAGTCGATGCAGGGCATGGATCACAGTCAGATGGCACAGCCCGCTGCAGCCGACACCTCTAGTACGGCCACGCCTGCGATGCAGGGGATGGACCATTCCAAGATGGGGCACGGCGCGCCTCCGAGCACGCCCGCAACGCCCAAAGCGCAGACACAGTCGATGCAGGGCATGGACCACAGTCAGATGGGACACGGGCCTGCAGTGCCAACGCAGCCGCGCACCCCGATACCCGCGGTGACGGACGCGGATCGCAAGGCGGCCATCGCGCCGGAACACGCGCATCCGGTGCATGACAACTCGATCAAGAGCTACGTGCTGCTCAATCGCCTGGAAGCCTGGGATGCCGATCCGGGCACCGGGCTGGGCTGGGAGGGCCAGGCTTGGATCGGTACGGACCTCAATCGCGTCTGGCTCCGCAGTGAAGGCGAACGCACGGATGGTCAGACCGAGTCGGCTGATCTGGAAGTGCTCTACGGCCGCAGTATCTCCACGTGGTGGGATGTGGTGGCCGGTGTGCGTCATGACTTCAAGCCTGGGGCATCTCAAAACTTCGCCGCTATCGGTGTACAGGGCTTGGCGCCGATGAAGTTCGAAGTGTCCGCCACAGCCTATCTCGGCGAAGGGGGCCAGACTGCCGCCAATGTCGAGGCCGAGTACGAATTGCTGCTAACCAACCGGCTGATCTTGCAGCCGCTGGTGGAAGTCACCGCCTATGGCAAGAACGATCCATTGCGCGGGATAGGTTCGGGTCTGAGTACCGCTGAGGCGGGGCTACGACTTCGTTATGAGTTCACCCGAAAGTTCGCTCCCTACATCGGCGTGGTGTACGAGCGCGCGTTTGGCAATACCGCAGACATGCGACGCGAGCATGGCGAGTCCTTTGAAGACACGCGCTTGGTCATCGGCCTTCGTACCTGGTTCTAAGGGGAACTGACAATGAAATCCAACAAAAGGATGTGGGTATGGCTCGGTGCCGGCGTGGGATTGGTTGCGGTCGCGGCAACTGCCACGGTCTCTCTGGGCGTGTACAACGTGGCCGCCGACGATCCGCATAGTCGCCCGGTGTATGCGCTACTTGAAACGGCGCGCGAGCGTTCCATTGAGGTGCGCGCCGCCAAGCTTCAGGTGCCCACGAACCTGGATGATCCTGAGCGTATCCGCCAGGGTGCGGGCAACTACAACGCCATGTGCGTGACCTGCCATCTTTCGCCAGAGGCGGCGGCCACCGAGATGAGCAAGGGCCTGTACCCCGCGCCACCGAACCTAAGCAAACAGTCGGTCGCTCCAGCTGAGGCGTTCTGGGTGATCAAGCACGGCATCAAGGCCAGCGGCATGCCCGCGTGGGGCGGCAGCATGGACGATGAGTTCATCTGGAACATGTCGGCCTTCCTGCAGAAGCTGCCCACGCTGGACAAGGCCGGTTACCAGGCGTTGGTGGCCAGCAGTGATGGTCATTCGCATGGCGGCGGCGAGACGCAAGGCCACCATGACGACGAAAAGGCCGAGGATCACCCTGCCCTATTCGAGCCGGGCAACAACTCCATGCCGCATGCGCACCCGCCGGGCGTGGACGACGATCACCACGGCCCGACACCCAGCGACACGGAAGTCGGGTTGGTGAGCCACGGCCATCCCGACGGCAAGGTGGAGTCGCACCCTGCACCACACACGCCCGTGGCCGATGACGGCCATGCGCACACCCATTGATCTCCTTGGAGCCCACGCAATGAACGCAACAGCAATCTCGTTCACCCTCGCACTGGCACTGGCCGTCGTGTCCCCCGCAATGGCGCAGGCGACACAGCCGCACGCACATCACCCCGCTGCCGCGGCATCTGCGGACGTCGACGTCCCAGTCACTGCAGAGGCCGCGGTCGCCGTAGCGGAGCGTTTCAACAGGGCCCTGTCTAGCGGCGATCTGGCCACGGTCGAAGCCCTGCTCGCTGCCGACGTCCTCATCCTCGAGTCCGGGGGTGCCGAGCGCAGCCGCGAGGAATATCTGGGTCATCACGCAGTCAGCGATGCGGCATTCCTCAAGGGCGCCCATCGCCAGCTGCTCCGTCAGCGTGCACGCACCGCTGGTGAGTTCGCATGGGTCGGAACCGAAAGCGAGCTGCACGCCCAGAAAGACGGTAAGCCACTGACCGTCCAGAGCACCGAGACCATGGTGCTGAAGCAGACCACCGACGGTTGGCGGATCGCCCACATCCACTGGTCTTCGCGGACCAAGCGCTAAGCGGAGAACCAGAAATGAAAACCTGCAGATTGAACCGACTGGCGTGGGCGGCTTTTGCGGTCGCCGGCCTGGGTGCCTGCACCCAAGCGGCTACACCCGCGCAATCCACCATCGCGCCCACTGCACAGGTCGTCCCGGAAACAGCCGACGCGACTCCAGCCGCCCTGCCACGCATGACCGTCCACAAGACCCCGACCTGCGGGTGCTGCGGTAGCTGGATCGACCACGTGAAGAAGGCGGGGTTCACCGTGGATGTGCATGACATGGATGACCTGGGTCCGGTCAAGGAGCGCCTGGGTGTCCCCTATGCAAAGGGCTCCTGCCACACGGCCGAGGTCGACGGATACGTCATCGAAGGCCATGTCCCGGCCGAGGACATCAAGCGCCTCCTCGAAGAAAAGCCGGACGCACGCGGCCTGGTCCTGCCCGGAATGCCGCTCGGTTCGCCGGGCATGGAGGTCCCGGAAGGACGCCAGCAGCCGTATACGGTCGAGCTGGTCCATCACGACGGAACCACCGAACCCTTCGCACAGCATTGATCCGCAAGAGCAACAGGGGGCGGTGTTGCGGGCGCGCCGATTCTCGTCCGCGATGAAGCAGGAGATCCACATGACTCACCATTCCGAAGACCACCGGTCTCAGGCCATGAACGAGTGCATCGACAACTGCACGCAATGCCACGCGATTTGCCTTGAGACCATCAACTATTGCCTGAGCAAAGGAGGTGCCCACGCAGCCCCGGAGCACATCGCCCTGCTGGCGACGTGTGCCGATATCTGCGCCACCAGCGCCGACGCCATGTTGCGTGGCGCCAGCGCTCACTCGGTGGTTTGCAGTGCCTGCGCGGAGATCTGCCGCCAGTGCGCCGAAGCATGCGACGCCATGAACGACCCGGAGATGGCGCGCTGCGCCGAAGTTTGTCGCCGTTGCGCGGAAAGCTGCAGCGCCATGGCGGCTTGACGCGTCGAGGATCCCGCCTGAGCGGCGGGATCCTCATCTCAAATATCAAAAGCCGACCAACCGTGGTTTCGGTGACAGCCCGACACCTAACGCTTGTCGGATCCAACACAGCACGGCGCCGAACGGGGCTTTGCATCACATTCGCAATGAGGATTTATCCCTATGAAATCATCAAACGTCCTTCGCTCCTTCGCGCTCGTCCTCGCGATTGCGGCTGGGCAGTTCTCCCTGCAGATCGCGCACGCCCACGCCGCGCTGCAGCAGTCCACACCGGCGGCAAATGCGGTGGTGGCTTCGCCGGGCCAGATCGATCTCGTGTTCAACGAAACATTGACTCCGCGGGCGTCGCGTCTCAAGTTGCTCATGAAGCACGGCAGTTCCACCATGCCGATCGAGAATTTCACGACCGAGATCGTCAACAACGGTAAGACCCTGCGTGCCAAGTTGCCCCAGCCGCTGACTCCGGGCGTCTATACCGTGGAATACCGCGCCGTCGGTGGTGACAACCACCCCATGCCGGGCAGCTTCAGCTTCACGGTGCGCTGAGGAGTCGCGAATGTTCGACCTGTCGGCTTATGCACTGAGATTCCTGGAATACCTTGTCATCATGGTTCTTTTCGGGGTTCCACTCTTCGGTTGGTACGGGTCGCGTCGATCGGCACTCGCCGACGCCTTGGCCGGGTGGTCACTCATGGGCGTTCTATTGGCGGGTGCCGTAGCCGGTCTCGTGCTCACCGGGCTCGATGTCGTCTTCAAGACCGCGGGCATCATGGGAATGCCGCTTGCCGAGGTTGATCGCGCATCGCTTGGCTGGTATCTGCTCGAGACGTCCGCGGGCCGGGCAGCCATGGCGAGAGGCGCGCTGCTGGTCGCCCTGATGTTCGTGCTCGGATGGCATCGTCGCCGCGGGAAGGTGGAGACCGCCTTCCCGCTGGGGGCGATGCTGGCGGGCGGCGCACTCGCTTCGCTGGCATGGAACGGCCACGCCGCCGCTGGCGAGGGCTTGGCAGGCGCGGTCCGGCTTGCTGCAGGCATCGTCCATCTTCTCGCGGCAGGCGGCTGGATCGCAGCGGTCCTGATGTTCCTTGCCATGCTGCTGCGCGGCAAAGAGACGAACGGCAGCGGGCGTCTGCGATCAACGCATGACTTTCTGCATGGTTTTTCGACGCTGGGAACGATCTTCGTTGGTGCGCTCATCGTGTCCGGCATCGCGCACTACGGGGATCTCACCGCGTGGTCGTTTTCGGCCCTGTTCCAGAGCACCTACGGGAAGTTGCTGCTGTTCAAACTGGCCCTGTTCGCTGGAATGCTGGGTTTGGGAGCGCTGCACCGATGGACGCTGGTGCCGCGCTTGGAACGAGCGCTGACCAGCGGAGATCCCGCGCAGGAGGTGCGGGCTTTGCGGCAGAGTGTTACGGCTGAGGCCGCGCTGGCCATCTTGATCCTGATTGTTGTTTCAGTGCTCGGGACGCTCAGCCCCGAATAGCTGTGTAACCCGCAATGGCACACTGCCTTGGCAGTCCATCCCCACTAAAGCGAGCATCGGCATGAACTCACCGTCGTCCCATGACCATCACCATTCTGCAGGCGCAGCCCCTGTCGAGGCTGCGGATGGACGGGTCACCGATCCGGTCTGTGGCATGCAGGTCGATCCCGCCACGACGCAGCATCATGCGACCCACGCCGACACACCTTTCCACTTCTGCTCGGAGCGATGCCGCGCGAAGTTCGTGGCCGATCCGGAGCGCTATCTGACGCCCCAGGACGAACCCGAGGTGGCACAGCCCGGCGCCATCTACACCTGCCCGATGCACCCGGAAGTCCGGCAACAAGGTCCAGGCAACTGTCCCTTCTGCGGCATGGCGCTGGAGCCGGAAATGCCGAGCCTGGAGGACGATGACAATCCGGAACTTCGCGACTTCTCGCGCCGGTTCTGGTGGACGCTTCCGCTGACTGTGGTGACGCTCGTGCTGGCCATGTTCGGCCAGTACCTCCCGCGTGTCGTGCTGGGCGACGTGCAGATCCTGCCGTTGTCGATCGACGTGCAGACCTGGGTCGAGCTGGTCTTGACCACACCAGTCGTGCTGTGGGCCGGCTGGCCGTTCTTCGAGCGCTGCGTGCAGTCGATCCGCAACCGCAGCCCGAACATGTTCACCCTCATCGGGATTGGCGTTGCGGCCGCCTTTGGCTACAGCCTGGTCGCCACGCTGGCACCCGGCTTGTTCCCACCGTCGTTTACCGAACATGGGCGCGTCGGGGTGTACTACGAGGCGGCGGCGGTGATCGTTTCGCTGACCCTGCTCGGCCAGATGCTGGAACTGCGGGCGCGCTCGAAAACGTCCGCGGCGATCAAGGGCCTGCTTGGCCTGGCGCCGAAGGAAGCCCGGCGGGTCAACGCCGACGGCACCGAGGAAGACATCCCGCTGACCCACGTCCACGTCGGCGACCACCTGCGCGTGCGTCCCGGCGAGAAGGTGCCGGTGGATGGCGAAGTGGTGGAAGGCCGCTCCAGCGTCGACGAGTCGATGCTCACGGGTGAACCGATTCCGGTCGAGAAGACCGCAGGCGACCAGGTCATCGGCGCGACCCAGAACGGCACCGGCGCGCTGGTGATCCGCGCCGCCAAGGTGGGCTCCGACACCGTGCTGTCGCAGATCGTGCAGCTGGTCGCGCAGGCGCAGCGCTCCCGCGCGCCGATGCAGCGGATGGCCGATATCGCGGCCTACTGGTTCGTGCTCGCGGTGCTGGCGATCGCGGTGGCCACCTTCTTTATCTGGGGCTCCTTCGGTCCGGAGCCGGCCTGGACCTTTGCGGTGCTCAACGCGGTCTCGGTACTGATCATCGCCTGCCCCTGCGCGCTGGGCCTGGCGACGCCGATGTCGATCATGGTCGCCACGGGCAAGGCGGCGCAGGTGGGCGTGCTGTTCCGCGACGCCGAGGCCATCGAGCACATGCGCCGCATCGACACCCTGATCGTCGACAAGACCGGCACCCTCACCGAGGGGCGCCCCGCCTTCAAGGAAGTCGTGGCCTTCGAGGGCTTCGACGCCGACCGGGTCTTGCACCTGGCCGCCAGCCTGGACCAGGGCAGCGAGCACCCGCTGGCCGACGCCATCGTCGCCGAGGCTCGACGCCGGAACTTCGAGTTCGACCGCGTGGAGGACTTCGACTCGGTGACCGGCATGGGTGTGCGCGGGTCCGTGGCCGGCCATGCGCTTGCGCTGGGCAATACCGCGCTCATGGACGACCTGGGCGCCAATCCCGCTGCGCACGTCGACGTGGCCGAGCGGATGCGCCGCGAGGGCGCGAGCGCCATGTTCCTGGCCGTGGACGGGCGCCTGGCGGGGCTGGTCGCGGTTGCCGACCCGATCAAGGCGTCGGCCGCGGCGGCCATCAACGAGCTCCACGCCGCCGGGCTGCGCATCATCATGGCCACCGGCGACGGGCTCACCACCGCACGGGCCGTGGCCACCGAGCTGGGCCTGGACGAGGTGCATGGCGAAGTCCGCCCCGAGGACAAGGCCGAGCTGGTGCAGCGCCTCAAGCGCGAAGGCCGGCGGGTGGCGATGGCGGGCGACGGCATCAACGACGCCCCGGCGCTCGCCGCGGCCGACGTCGGCATCGCCATGGGCACGGGCACCGACGTCGCGATGTCCAGTGCCCAGATCACCCTGGTCAAGGGCGACCTGCGGGGCATCCTGCGCGCCCGGAAGATCTCCCAGGCCACCGTGGCCAACATGAAGCAGAACCTCACCTTCGCGTTCCTCTACAACGCGCTGGGGGTGCCGGTCGCGGCCGGGGTGCTCTACCCCGCATTCGGGATCTTGCTGAGCCCGATGGTCGCGGCGCTTGCGATGAGCTTGAGCTCGGTGTCGGTGGTGGCCAACGCCCTTCGCCTTGCCAAGTCGGCCGCCGTACCGTCCTCGCCGACCACATCTGTGCCGCGCCAGCCCCTGGGCCTGGCCAAGGATTGACTTGGATCAATTGCATCGGTTCCAGTAAGAGGTAAGCTCACGCCATGGTCCGCATCCGCCATCGGAACTTGTTCCAGCGCACCGCCCTCCTCGCGATGGTGGCCCTGCTCTGGTCCCAGTTCGCGCTCGCAGGCCATGGCGATTGCCTGGATCTCCCAGTCACGCCGGCGGCGTTTGTCGCTGCCGCCACCGACACCCGACACGACCATGGCCACGGCTGCGATGCCGAGCTCCCCTCAGCGAGCAAGGCAGTGTGCGACGCGCACTGCACCGGGGGTGACATCTCGGCGGACAGTGGGCGCATCCCTTCGATTCCGCCGCTGCTGGCCGAAGCCTGGTTCTCCTGGCTTGCGATCGCCGCGATTGCGGATGCTGCGCCAGGTGTCACGGCTACATGGGTGGATTCGCCGCCCAGACCCGCCTGGCACCGACCTACCGCCCATCCAGCGGCACTCCTGCTGATCTGATGCCTGGACGCTGACTGCTCCGCACGTCTGTGCGGCGCAGTCCTGTGCGTTCGCGCCGTGGCTGCGTCACGGCATGTGTTCCTGCCCTCGTCCGAGCGACCTGCGTCGCGTCGGCCCAAGGACACTGATATGGCATCCCCGTTCGACCGACTGCCGGCCAGGCGCCTGCACCCTCGCCCTCTGTCCCGCCGTCTGCCACCGCTCCGGCACCTTCTTGCCGGCGTGCTTGCCGGCGCCTTGTGGGCCCTGGCGCTGCCGGTGACCGCCACCGAACCCGTCCCGGGGCACAGCCTCGAGTCGATCCGCGCCTGGGTTCTGGAACACAACCCGGAATTGCGGGCCATGGACTTCGAGGCCCAGGCCGCCGAAGCACGGATCCAGCCAGCGGGCGCCCTACCCGACCCGACGGCTTCCCTTGGATTCCGCGGCCTCGATCCGGACAAGCCCTGGCGCTCCGCCGGTGCCGAGCGCGAGGTCAACTACGCGCTGCGCCAGCGCCTCCCGCTTTGGGGCAAGCGCGCCCTGGCGCGGACCGCGGCCAGCCAGGACGCGGTCGCGGTCGGACTCGATCGCCTCACCACTGCGCGCGACTTGCTGGCCGACGCCGAGGCGGCCTACGCACGCTACTGGCATGCCGACCAGGCCGTGGCCGTGCTTGATCGCCGCATCGCCCTGCTCCGCCAGGTGGAAGAGATGGCCGGCGTGCGCTACGCCCTGGGTCGCGCGGCGCAGCAGGATGCCATCCGCGCCCAGGTCGAGCAGACCAGCCTCCAGCGCGAGCGGATCGAACGCCTCGCGACCAAGCAGGAGGCGGCCGCCACCTTGAACGCGGTGCTGGGGCGCCGGTCCGATGCACCGCTGGCGACTCCCGACGAGGCGCCGCGCCTCGCCGTCCACAGCGCCTCGCTTGCCGAGGCACTGGATGACGCCGATGCGCATCCCGCGGTGCGCTCGCAGCAGGCTCGCGCCGAGGCGGCGCGCACGAACGTGGTACTGCAGCGTCGCAACCGCTTTCCCGACATCACCCTGGGCGTGGGTGCGATGCAGTTCGGCAACGGCATCGAGAGCACCGAGCTGATGTTCGAGGTCGAGATCCCGTTCCAGCAGCGTGCCCGCCGCGAGCGCGAGCGCGAATCGCGCCTGCTCGAAGACGCAGCGCTTGCCCGCAGGGACGCCACGCTGCGGGCCGTCGAGGAACGCGGCGCTTCCGCCTGGTCGCAGTGGACCAACGCGCGCGAGCGTCGCGGACTGATCGAGAACACGCTGCTGCCGCAGGCCGACGCCACCTGGCAGTCCGCCCTGGCCAGCTACCAGGTCGGTGAAGTCGACTTCGGGACGCTGCTGGAAGCACTCAATGAATGGCAGGGCGCCGACCTCGCACGGGTCGATGCACTGCGTGACGAACTGTTGGGCGCCGCCGCCGTGCGCGCCATCGAAGGAGAGATCCGATGACCCGTGTCCAGACCCTGTCGCTCGCCATCGGCGTTGCACTCGCCGCCCTCGCCGTCGGCTGGATTGCCGGCCGCGCCACGAACGACTCCCCGACCGCGGGCACGTCGATCGACGGCCCGGCCGCAGAACGCAAGGTGCTCTATTACCGCAATCCCATGGGCTTGGCGGACACGTCGCCGGTGCCGAAGAAGGATTCGATGGGTATGGACTACGTCCCGGTCTATGCCGACGACGCACCGCCGGCGGCACCGGGCACGGTGGTGCTGCCGCCGGACAAGGTGCAGGCGCTGGGCGTGCGCACCGAAGCGGTCAAGCGCGGAGCCCTGTCCGCTACCGTGCGCACCAGCGGCACGGTCGAGGTCGACGAGACCCGGCAGTACGCGATCGCCCCGCGCTTCGAAGGCTGGGTGGAGCGGCTGTACGCGAACCAGACCGGCATGCGGGTCAGCGCCGGGCAGCCGCTGCTCTCCGTCTACAGCCCGCAGCTGGCCGCGGCGCAGCAGGAATACCGGCTGGCCGACGAGACCGCCCGCAGGCTGGCCGGGTCCGATCCCGCGAGCGCGGCGTCGATGGTCCGCCTGCGCGATGCCGCCCGCACCCGCCTGCGCAACTGGGAAATCAGTGACGCGCAGATGGGCAAGACGGGCCTGGTGCTCACCGCGCCCGCGGACGCGGTCGTGATCGAGAAGCCGGTGGTCCAGGGCGCGCGTTTCGAGCCCGGCGAAACCATCCTGCGCCTGGCGGACCTGTCGAAGGTGTGGGTGATCGCCAAGGTGCCGGCGGCGCAGGCCGCGGGTATCCAGCCCGGCCAAACGGCCCGCTTTGAAACCGTGGCCCTGCCGGGCCAGGTGGCCGAGGGCGAGGTCACCTTCGTGCAGCCCGTCATCGATGCGATGACGCGCACCGTGGATGTGCGCATCGCCCTGCCCAACCCCGCTGGCGACCTGCGGCCCGGGCTGTATGGGACGGTGGTGCTGGAGGAGCCGGGGGCTGGACCGGTCCTGACCGTTCCGCGCTCGGCCGTGCTCGACAGCGGCACGCGCCAGGTGGTGCTGGTCGAGACCGGCCCTGGCCGCTTCGCACCGCGCGATGTCAGCCTGGGGCGGCGCGGCGGCGATCGCATCGAGATCCTCGACGGCCTGACCGAGGGCGAGCAGGTCGTGGTCTCCGCCAACTTCCTGATCGACGCCGAAAGCAACCTGCAGTCGGCACTCCAGGGTCTTGAGGGTCACACAGGACACGGCGCGCCTTCGGGCACCGCTGAGGATCCACACGCCGGGCACGGCGAGGACGCCGCCGACCCGCACGCAGGTCATGGTGACGAGGCCTCTGATCCGCACGCCGGTCATTCCATGCCGGCTACCCCGGAAGAGACTCCGCCCGCCCCCACCGGCCACGAGGGGCACTGACATGCTTGGCCGTCTCGTTGAATGGTCGGTGCGCAACGTCTTCCTGGTGCTGCTGATGGCGCTGGCGATTGTCGCCGGTGGCATCTACGCACTGATGAACACGCCGCTGGACGCACAACCGGATCTGTCGGACGTGCAGGTGATCGTGTTCACGGAGTACCCGGGGCAGGCGCCCCAGGTGGTCGAGGACCAGGTCACCTATCCGCTGACCAGCGCCCTGCTCGCGACGCCGAAGTCGAAGGACGTCCGCGGCTTCTCGTTCTTCGGCGCCTCCTTCATCTACGTCATCTTCGAAGAAGGCACGGACCTGTACTGGGCGCGCTCGCGCGTGCTCGAGAACCTCAACGTCGCGTCGAAAAACCTGCCGGCTGGCGTGGCACCGGCACTGGGACCCGACGCGTCCGGCGTGGGCTGGGTCTACCAGTACGTGCTGCAGAGCGACCGCCACTCGCTGGACGAGCTGCGCGCGATGCAGGACTGGTACCTGCGTTACCAGCTCACCACCGCGCCCGGCGTGGCCGAGGTCGCCAGCGTCGGCGGCTTCGTGCGCCAGTACTCGATCACCGTCGATCCGGTCCGGCTGCGCGAGTTCGACATCCCGATTTCACGCGTGTCCGAGGTGATCGCCGAGAGCAACCGCGACGTCGGCGGCCGCGTGATCGAGATGGCCGAGACCGAGTACATGGTGCGGGGCCGCGGCTACCTGCGCGGTATCGAGGATATCGAGAGCCTGGTTCTGCGCGCCGAAGGGGGCGCACCGGTGCTGATCGGCGACGTCGCCCGGGTCGAACTGGTACCCGATGAGCGCCGTGGCATCGTCGACCTGGACGGCGAAGGCGACGTTGTGGGCGGGATCGTCATTGCGCGCTTCGGCGAAAACGCCCTGGCCGTGATCGGGGGGGTGAAGGACAAGATCGCCCAGCTTGCGAGTGGACTCCCCGAGGGCGTCAGCGTCCAGGCGGTCTACGACCGCTCCGATCTCATCGTGCGCGCGATCAAGACGCTACGCACGACGCTGCTCGAGGAGAGCCTGATCGTCGCACTGGTGTGCCTGGTATTCCTGTTCCATGCGCGCAGCGCGCTGGTCGCGATCGTCATGCTGCCCGTCGGCGTGCTGATCGCGGTGATCGCGATGCGCATGCTGGGCATGAACTCCAACATCATGAGCCTGGGCGGCATCGCGATCTCGATTGGCGTGATGGTCGACGCGGCGATCGTGATGATCGAGAACGCGCACAAGCACATCGAGCGCTCCGACGGCTCCCGCAGCCGGACCCAGCTGATCATCGATGCCTGTCGCGAGGTCGGGCCGGCGCTGTTCTTCAGCCTGATGATCATCACCGTCTCGTTCCTGCCCGTGTTCGCCCTGGAGGCTCAGGAAGGTCGCCTGTTCAAGCCGCTGGCCTTCACCAAGACCTTCGCGATGGCCGGTGGCGCGCTGTTGTCGATCACGCTGGTACCGGTACTCATGCTGCTGTTCGTGCGCGGCAAGATCGTGCCCGAGCACAAGAATCCGGTGAACCGGTTCCTGGTTGCGGCCTATCGGCCGGTGATCAACGTCGTTCTGCGGCATCGCATGGCCACAATCATGTTTGCGTTGGCCGCCCTGTTTGCAAGCCTGTGGCCTGCATCGCGGCTGGGCAGCGAGTTCATGCCAACCCTCAACGAAGGCACGCTGCTGTACATGCCCGCGTCGCTTCCGGGCATGTCGGTGACCAAGGCCTCGGAGCTGCTGCAGCAGCAGGACCGGATCATCAAGGGCTTCCCGGAAGTGGAGTCGGTGTTCGGCAAGGCGGGCCGTGCCCTGACGGCCACCGATCCCGCACCGCTGGAGATGTTCGAGACCGTCATCAACCTCAAGCCCGAGGACGAATGGCGGGACGGCATGACCACCGACAAGCTCATCGCCGAGATGGACGCGGCGCTGAAGTTCCCGGGCGTCGCCAACTCCTGGACGATGCCGATCAAGGCGCGCACCGACATGCTGGCCACCGGCATCCGCACGCCCGTGGGCATCAAACTCTTCGGCACGGACCTTGAGCAACTCGACGCGCTGGCCACCGAGATCGAAGCCGTGGTGCGCGAAGTGCCGGGCACGACCAGCGCGTTCGCCGAACGCCTGACCGGCGCCTACTACCTCGACATCACCCCCGACCTTGGCAGCCTGGCCCAGTACGGCGTCACCCTGGGCGAGGTGCAGAACGTGGTGGCCGCCGCGCTGGGCGGCGAGATCGTCACCACCATCCTCCAGGGCCGCGAACGCTTCAGCGCGATCGTGCGCTATCCCCGCGAACTCCGCGACGATCCGCACCGGATAGGCAGCCAAGTCCTTGTGCCGGTGCCCGGCGGCGCCCAGGTGCCGCTGGGCGAACTGGCGCGGATTGAGGTCAGGAAGGGTGCGCCGAGCATCCGCACCGAGAACGCGATGCTGGCGGCGTACATCTACGTCGACACCCGAGAGAGCGATCTCGGCCGCTACGTGAAGGCTGCGCAGGAAGCGGTCACCGAGCAGGTGCAGTTCCCGCCTGGCTACTACGTGACCTGGAGTGGACAGTACGAATACATGCAACGTGCCGCGGAGAAGATGCGTGTCGTCGTTCCGGTGACGCTGGCGCTGATTTTCCTGCTGCTGTACCTCAACTTCCGCCGTGTCACCGAGTCGCTGATCGTGATGCTGTCGGTGCCCTTCGCACTGGTCGGTGGCATCTGGCTGATGTGGATGCTCGACTACAACACCAGCGTCGCGGTGATCGTGGGCTTCATCGCGCTGGCCGGCGTCGCCGCGGAAACCGGCGTGGTGATGCTGATCTACCTCGACCACGCACTTGAAGCGCGTGCCGCGCAGAGGCAGGCCGAAGGCCGGGCACTGGATTCACGGGACCTGCGCGAGGCCATCATCGAAGGCGCGGTCGACCGCGTGCGCCCGAAGATGATGACCGTGGTCGCGATCATGGCGGGCCTGCTGCCCATCATGTGGAGCAGCGGTACTGGCTCGGAAGTCATGCGCCGAATCGCTGCGCCGATGGTAGGTGGCATGGTGTCTTCGACCATCCTCACCCTGGTCGTGATCCCGGCGCTGTACTCGCTGATCAAGCAGCGGCAGCTGGCCAGGAAGCCGCACCCCTCCTCCGCACTACCCAAGGAGAAGTAGTGATGGGGCCGTTCAACGCAGGCAGGGACCGACGGCTCATGCAACTGTGGCCGCGAACATCCGTCCGTCCACGGCCAATTCGCGCGTTACTGGCTTCGCCCACCGCAAGGCCGGTTGACCTGTGTGCGAGACACAGGTCTAGCCTGATCAACACCTCGCCGGGAGCAAGCCGATGACGACCAAGGAAGAAGTGACGCTGCCGCTGATGACGGTCCGCCAGCTGGCACGGCAGGGCGATGTCACGGTGCATATGGTGCGCAACTACCTGCGGCGCGGTCTGTTGCAAGCGGCCACGCATACCGAGGGCGGCTACCAGTTGTTCTCCACCTCGGAGCTCCTTCGCCTGCACTTCATTCGCACGGCGCAACACCTTGGCTTCACGCTGGGGGAAATCGAGGAAATCATCCACCACAGCCTGCTGCGACATAGTCCCTGTCCGCTTGTGCGGGACATCATTCGGCGCAGGCTCGACGACACCCGCCAACAACTGGACAGGCTGCTCGCCATGCACGGACGAATGGAGCGTGCCATCCACGCCTGGGCGGAGCTTCCGGACTCCATTCCGACTGGCGATGACGTCTGCGCATTGATCGAATCTGTTGCCGCTGCTGAAGGCGGCGGGTTCGTCAAGTCCACCCCCCGGCGACTTCTTGGACGCCGCCCCACAGAGGAGAATTTGCCATGACAGCCTCCAGTCCTGCCCCCTCAGGCTCCCGACGCTGGGTCTTCTGGATCTTCCTGGCGCTGGCCGTGTTCTATCTCGCCGTCGAGCACCGCGCCCACCTTGGGGGGACGCTTCGCTGGTTGCCCCTGGCCATCCTGCTGCTATGTCCCTTGATGCATGTGTTCATGCACAAGGGGCATGGCGGTCATGGAGGTTCCGGAAGTCATGGGCGCGACGGCAATGCCGACGACACACCCCATGGCCAGCATGAGAGCCGTAGCAAGCGGGCACTGAACGACGAAACGTCCGACACCTCGAACGGAGGGCACTGACATGCAGGCACCCGACTCCGGCTACGGTCTTTGGCTCCTCGCCGCCATCAACGCCGCGTTCTTCATCTTCTTCGCCTGGAGCTTCTACAAACCGCTGACCCGTTGGGACTGGCGTGGGTTCGGTATGTTCTCCGCCTTCGTCGTGGCCCTGTTCGCGGAAATGTATGGCTTCCCGCTGACGCTGTACGTCCTGGGCGGCTGGCTCAGCGCCAACTATCCGCAGGTGGACTGGCTGAGCCATGACGCGGGCCATCTGCTCGAGATGTGGTTCGGCTGGCGCGCCAACCCGCATTTCGGCCCATTCCACATCGCAAGCTTCGTCCTGATCGGCGGCGGCTTCTGGCTGCTGTCGGCCGCCTGGCCGGTGCTGTATCGGGCACAGCGTGAAGGCCGGCTCGCCCGCGAGGGCGTGTATGCGCGCATGCGTCACCCGCAGTACGTCGCCTTCCTGCTCGTGCTGACCGGTTTCCTGCTGCAGTGGCCCACGCTGCTCACGCTCGCCAGCTATCCAGTGCTCGTGTGGGCCTATGCCCGCCTGGCGCGTCGTGAGGAAAAAGACTGCTTGAGCCGCTTCGGCGACGACTACGTCCGCTACATGCAGGAAGTGCCGGCCTTCATCCCGCGACGCCGGCGCGGCCCCGCTCCATCCCAAGGAGAAACCCGATGACGCACGTCCACAAACCCACTGTGCGCACGCGCACCTGGCCCATCGGCGACATGGTGAGTGCCGGCTGCGCGCGCACGCTGGAGAAGGCCGTGGCCGCGCTGCCTGGAGTCAACGCCACCAGCGCGAATTTCGCTACCGCGACCCTGCAGGTGTCCTACGACCCGGCCCGCCTGTCGGCGGGCGCGGTCGCCACCGCGATCCGCGACTGCGGCTTCCAATGCAACGCGCCGATGCCCGATGCCGACCCCGCCGCAGGCGCGCACGCCCATGCTGCGCATGCCGGGCACGGACAGGAATTGGCCGCAGAGCGCCCCGCTGACGCCCACGCCGGCCACGGCGATGACGCCACGGATGCCGGGGGCCACGACGCCCATGCGGGCATGAACCACGGCAGCGATCTGCACGCCGCGGCGCGCGACATGGGCCGCCGCTTCCTGGTCGCCCTCGCCTTCGCGATCCCGGTATTCGTGTGGTCGCCCATGGGCGGGCTGATAGAGCCGCCGCCGGTGCCGTTCGGACTGCGCGAGAACGTCTGGTTGTTCCTGCTGGCGACCGGCGCCGTGCTGTATCCGGGCTGGCCATTCTTCAGCGCCGCGATCCGGTCCCTGCGACGGGGTGTGCTGGACATGGCGGTCCTGGTGCTCCTGAGCGTGGGCACAGGTTACGGTTTCAGCATCGCGTCGACGTTCTTCTTCGACGGGCCGAACTTCTACGAGGCCTCGGCCGTCCTGCTGACCTTCGTCCTGCTTGGCCACTGGCTCGAGATGCGGGCTCGCGCCGGCGCCTCGGACGCCATGAAAGCGCTGCTGAAGCTGTCCCCACCCCGCGCGGTCGTCCGGCGCGAGGGGCAGGAGCTCGACATTCCCACCGCTGAAGTGCTGGTCGGCGAGACCGTGATCGTGCGGCCCGGGGCGAAGATCCCGGTCGATGGCATCGTGACGGAAGGCAGCTCTCAGGTCGACGAATCCATGCTGACCGGCGAGTCGATGCCGGTGCGCAAGGATCCCGGAGAGTCCGTCGTCGGCGGATCGATCAACAAGAGCGGCGCATTCGCCTACACCGCCACCAAGATCGGCAGCGACACGGCACTGGCGCAGATCATCAAGCTGGTCCAGACCGCGCAGAACTCCAAGGCGCCCGCGCAGCTGCTCGCCGACCGCGCCTCGCAATGGCTGGTGCTGGCTGCGATCGTGATCGGGCTGCTGACCTTCGCGGTCTGGTTCTGGTGGCTGGGACAGCCGCTGCTGTTCGCGCTCACGCTGACGATCACCGTCTTCGTCATCGCCTGCCCCGATGCACTCGGTTTGGCCACGCCGATGGCGATCATGATCGGCACTGGCCTGGGGGCACGACACGGCATCCTCTTCAAGCATGCCGAATCGATTGAGAAGAGCGCACGCCTGGACGTGGTGATCTTCGACAAGACCGGCACCCTGACGGTCGGCGCCCCCGAGGTGGTCGACATGGCGGTCGCGCCGGGCTGGACGCAGGAGCGGTTGCTGGCCGCGGCCGCCGCGGTCGAGGCGCACTCCGAGCACCCGCTGGCGCAGGCCATCCTGAAGCGTGCCGGTCCGGTAGCCGAGCGCGCTACCGCGTTCACCAACATCGATGGCCAGGGCGCTACCGGCGTGGTTGACGGGGTGCAGGTGGTGCTGGGCAACCGGATCCTGATGGTCGAGCACGGCATCGACCTCTCGGTATTGGAAGCGGAGGCTGCGCGCCTCACCGGTGCCGGTCGCACGGTGATCTATGCCGGGGTGGGTGACCGGCTCGCAGGCTTCTTCGCGATTGCCGACGCGATCCGGGAGACCTCGCGCGCGGCCATCGACGAATTGCACCGGCGCAACATCAAGGTGGCGATGATCACCGGCGACAACCGCCCCACGGCCGAGCGCGTGGCACAGGACCTGGGAATCGACATCGTGCTGGCCGACGTGCTGCCGGGCGGCAAGGCCGATGAGGTCATCAAGCTGCAGTCGCAGGGCCTCAAGGTCGGCATGGTGGGCGACGGCATCAACGACGCACCGGCGCTCACCCAAGCCGACGTTGGGTTCGCGATCGGCGCCGGCACCGACGTCGCCATCGAGAGTGCCGACATCGTGCTCATGCACAGCGACCCTTATGACGTCGTTCGCGCGACCACCATCGCCCACGCCACTCTGCGCAAGATGCATCAGAATCTGGGCTGGGCCGTGGGCTACAACGTGCTGGCCTTTCCGCTGGCGGCCGGTGTGCTCTATCCGTTCGTGCTGTCGCCAGAAATCGCCGCGCTGTCGATGTCGGGCAGTTCGGTGATCGTCGCCCTCAACGCGTTGCTGCTCAAACGCCTTCCACTGGCGGATGCCGCCACCCCTCGCAGCCCATCTAAGGAGTCCACACCATGAATACGGTCACACACGTCGCCCATTCCAGACCCCGAGGTACCAATCGCAGCCATTGGGTCGCCGCACTGGCCCTCGCGCTCGCGTTCGCATTGCCGGGGGTCGTCTCCGCGAACGAGGGTGGGTTCCGCCACAACGTGTTGATGCGCGGCCAGGTGCTGGAAAAGCAGGACGGAACGCTTGTGGTCTGTGTCGGGCAGGCCGACGGTGCCCAGGTCGGGCAGGTGCTGGACGTGATCCGGCACAAGCGCCGTATCCGGCATTCGCGGGCCGGCGGTCCACGCTACCGCCGCGAGAACGTTGGCCAAGTGCGCATCGTCGAACTGTTCGACAGCCACTACGCGGAGGCTGAAGTGATCTCCGGGAGCCCCAAGGTCAACGACACAGTGGAGCTGATCCGCCCCTGACAGGCGCGCGGGCGATGCAGATGCGCCTCGGCCCTCGCCATGCCCTCCGCAATCACTTCCCTTCCAGGACAGGAGCCACACCATGACAGCGTCTTCCAACCCCACCCTGCAATTCCTCGGTGCCGCGGGCACCGTGACCGGCTCGCGCTACCTGGTCGAGGCCAACGGTCAGCGCGTGCTCGTGGACTGCGGCCTGTTCCAGGGCTACAAGCAATTGCGCGAGCGCAACTGGGCTCCGTTTCCCGTCGAGGCGTCATCAATCGACGCGGTGGTCCTGACCCACGCCCACCTGGACCATTCGGGCTACTTGCCCGCACTGGTCAAACAAGGGTTCCGCGGCCGGATCCACTGCACCCATGGCAGCGTGGCCCTGTGCGGCCTGCTGCTTCCCGACAGCGGACACCTGCTCGAAGAGGAGGCCAAGTACGCGGCCCGCAAGGGGTACTCCAAGCACAAGGAACCACGGCCGCTTTATACCGAGGATGACGCCCGCCGCAGCCTGAAGCAGCTCAAGGGGCATGACTATGGTCGCGACATCGAGGTCGCATCAGGCGTCACGATCCGCTTCCATCCTGCCGGCCACATCCTGGGCGCTGCCCATGTCAGCCTTGACGTCCAGGGCCAGCGCCTGCACTTCAGTGGCGACCTGGGACGGCAGCAGGAGTCGCTGATGAATCCGCCGACGCCCCTGCCCGCCTGTGACGTCCTGGTCTGCGAATCCACATATGGCAATCGGGAACACATTCCGATCGACCAAGAAGCCGAGCTGGCACCGATCATCCGCCGCGTTGCCGCCCGCGGGGGCGTGATCGTCATTCCCGCCTTTGCCATCGGCCGCGCCCAGGCGCTCATGCTGCATATCGCCCGGCTGCGTGAGCGCAAGGACATCCCTCGCGTGCCGGTCTACCTCAACAGCCCGATGGCGATCAACGCGACCCGGCACTACCACGACCACCACTCCGAGCACCACGTGTCCGACGAGGACTGCCAGCGGATGTTCGACGTGGCCACCTTCGTCAACACTGTAGAAGAGTCGAAGGCACTCAACCGCCAGCGCGGGCCGATGATCATCATCTCGGCCAGCGGCATGATCACCGGCGGGCGCGTGCTGCACCACATCGAGGCGTTCGGCCCCGATGACCGCAACGCGATCCTGCTCGCGGGCTACCAGGCCGGAGGAACACGCGGTGCCGCGCTGGCGGCAGGCAAGCGCACGTTGCGCATGTTCGGCCGCGAGGTCCCCATCCGCGCCGAGGTGGTGCAGCTGGAGGGCTTCTCCGGCCACGCCGACGCCGGGGAGCTGCTGGACTGGATGCGCACCGCGCCGTCCGCGCCGCGCATGGTCTACCTCACCCACGGCGAGCCCGACGCTGCAGACACGCTGCGCGGGCGCGTGCAGCGTGAACTGGGCTGGCGTGCGCGCGTGCCGGGGCACCTGGAGCAAGTCGGATTGGAGGATGCGAGATGACCACGCAGGCCCCGGGCCACACCCGCCTGCGCGTCACCCGTGCCGGCATCGACACCTACCAGCAGCCGGTGGTCTATATGCACCGCGACTGCGAGGTCTGTCGCTCGGAAGGCTTTGCCGCGATGACGCGCGTCAGGCTGGACGTGGACGCCCGCACGCTGGTGGCGACGCTGAACGTGGTCATCGACGATCGGCTCGGCCTGGACGAGGTGGCGTTGTCGGAGGCCGCGTGGACGCTCCTCGATCCCGCGCCCGACGCCCTCGCCGGCGTCAGGCACGCGGAACCCGCGGCGTCGGCGGGCGCGCTCCGTGCCAAGGTGTTCGGCGCCCGGTTGGACGACGCGCAGTACTTCGCCCTGGTGCAGGACGTGATGGAAAGCAGGTTGTCGGACCTGGAGCTTGCAGCTTTCGTCACTGCCAGCGCGGGTGACCGCCTGGACCATGCGGAGACGACCGCGCTGACGCGAGCCATGATCTCCGTGGGCCAGCGCCTGGACTGGGGCGAAGGGCCGGTGCTGGACAAACACTGCGTAGGTGGCCTGCCGGGCAATCGCACCACCCCGATCGTGGTGGCCATCGTGGCTGCGCTGGGCTACCGCATCCCGAAGACCTCGTCGCGCGCGATCACGTCGCCCGCGGGCACCGCCGACACCATGGAAGTGATGGCGCCGGTGGCGCTCGACCTGGCGGCGATGCGCCGGGTGGTGGAGCGCGAGGGCGGCTGCATCGTGTGGGGTGGCAACGTGCGCCTGAGCCCGGCCGACGACATCCTGATCCGGGTCCAGCGCCCGCTGGATTTCGACAGCGACGGCCAACTGGTCGCCAGCGTGCTGTCGAAGAAGATAGCCGCGGGCTCCACCCACGTCCTGATCGACATGCCGGTGGGTCCGACGGCCAAGGTGCGAGGTGAGGCCGCGGCCCACAGCCTCGGCACGCGGCTTGCCCACACCGCGGGCGCGCTGGGATTGCAGTTGGGCATCCATCGCTCCGACGGCACCCAGCCGGTGGGTCGGGGAATCGGCCCGGCGCTCGAGGCGCACGACGTGCTCAAGGTGCTGCGCAACGCGGCCGATGCACCCGCCGACCTTCGCGAACGCGCACTTGCGCTGTCCGCGGCGCTGCTGGACATGGCAGCGGGCAGCAACGCCGGCACCGGACTGGAGCGCGCGCGCGGCGTGCTGGATTCCGGGGCGGCGCTGGCCAAGTTCCTGGCGATCTGCGAGGCCCAGGGAGGCTTCCGCGAACCGCCACGGGCGGCGTTCACCGCCGACGTCCCGGCGCCTGCATCGGGCCGCATCGCGGCGATCGACAACCGCAGGCTGGCCAAACTGGCCAAGCTGGCCGGCGCCCCGACATCCCCCACCGCCGGCCTCGAAACCGGTCTGCGGATCGGCGATACGGTCGAGCGCGGACAGCCCATGATGACCCTGCATGCGGAGTCGCCGGGAGAACTGGCCTACGCCCTGGAGCACGCCGCGACGCTGCAACCCTTTGTGCTTGGAGAGGTTCCATGACCCGTGTGCTGATGCCCTTCCCGGCCGATGCAGTGTTGGCCGGCACCATCAACCAGCCCCTGCAGGCGCGCATTGCACCCGTGGCCTGGCGGCACTTCCCCGATGGCGAGTCGCTGGTCACCCTGGACGACGCACTGGACGGCGCCGATGTGGCGATCCTGGCCAGCCTGCGCAACGCCGATGCCCTGGCCCTCCCGCTGCGCTTCGCCGCCCGGACCGCGCGCGAGTTCGGGGCTCGTTCGGTCGGCCTCATCGCACCCTACCTGGGGTATATGCGCCAGGACACCCGCTTCCATCGCGGCGAGGCGGTCAGTACACCGCTGTTTGCGCAATTCCTCGAAGAGGCTTTCGACTGGCTGGTGACCGTGGACCCGCACCTGCACCGCGTCGAGCGCCTGCAGTCGCTCTACCGCATTCCGACGGTCCACGTATCGGCGACGCCGGCCGTGGCCCGCTGGATCGCTGAGACCGTCCCCGACGCTGTGCTGATCGGCCCTGACAGCGAGAGCGAGCAGTGGGTAGCGGACATCGCCGCCCTGTCCGGCATGCCCTACCAGGTGCTGGCCAAGGAGCGGCACGGCGACTACGACGTGCGCGTCAGCCTGCCCGACCCGCAGGCCGTGGCGGGCCGGACCCCGGTCCTGATCGACGACATCGTGTCGTCCGGCCACACCATCCTGGAGACCCTCGCACACCTGCGCCGGTTGTCGTTGCCGCCGCCACTGCTGGTCGCCATCCATCCGGTGTTCGCCGGCGATGCCTATGCCCGCCTGCAGGAAGCAGGTCTGGCCCGCATCGTCAGTACCGACACCATTGCCCACCCGTCGAACGCGATCGCGCTCGGCGCGGACCTCGCTGACGCGGCATCGACCCTGATGTCCGCTTCGGCCGACTCCCCGGAGGACCCATGAACCTGCATCTCAACTGCTGCACCGCCGACCAGCTGTCGGCCGCCGAGCGCCAGCGGACCCTTGAACTCGCCGACGCCCACCGGCGGGCCGATCCCGCGTTTGACCATTGGGCGGCCGGCTACGGCGTGATCCGACATGACCCGCTCACCCAGCTCCGGGTCCGCCAGATGGTGCACGAGCTGGTGGCCCTGGGCCGCACGCCCGATGCCGGCACCGCCTGGCAGCGGCTCGCCGCGGCCGATCGCGTCACCAGCGCCGGCATGTGGCTGGTGGCCCACATGACCTACAGCCAGCGGGTCCGCACCGACGGCGCGGCCCTCGAGGCCGATGACTTCAAGGCCACGCCCGAAGGCCACACTGGCGGGTCCCTCAACATGGTGCCGGCCTACGCCGGCTACCTGCTGATGGACGCCCTGGATGGCGTCACCCGCGCATGGATGATGGGCCAGGGGCACTGCGTGGCCGCCATCGACGCGCTGAACGTGCTGGTTGGCAACATGACCGCCCGGCACGCCGAACGTTACGACCGCTCCGACGCGGGGCTGAGCCGGTTCGTCGGCGACTTCTATGCCTACACCCTCAATCCGGACGGAACACCGGCGTCGCCCCTGGGCTCCCACGTCAATGCGCACACCGCCGGGGGCGTGATGGAAGGCGGCTATCTCGGCTTTGCCGAACTGCAGTACGTGCATGCACCGCTCAAGGACGAACGCCTGGTGGCGTTCCTCAGCGACGGTGCGTTCGAGGAACAGCGCGGCAGCGACTGGGCGCCGCGCTGGTGGCGTGCCGAGGACAGCGGGCTGGTCAGCCCGATCATCATCCTCAACGGGCGGCGCATCGAACAGCGCAGCCAGATCGCCCAGCAGGGCGGCGAGCGGTGGCTGGACCGGCACCTGCGATTGAACGGCTTTGATCCGATCGCGCTGGACGGGCGCGATCCGGCCAGCATCGCGTGGGGTATCCATGTGATGGAGTCGCGCCTGCAAGCGGGCGCCGCCGTTCCCGATGCCGACGTGCGGCTGCCCTATGGCATTGCCGAAACCGTGAAGGGCTTCGGATTCCCCGGCGCCGGGACCAACGCCTCGCACAACCTGCCCCTGCCCGGGAATCCGTCGAAGGAGGCCGAGGCACGCGCGCTCTTCAATCAAGGCGCCGCGGCGCTGTTCGTGGCCGCGTCCGAGCTCGAGGAGGCTGTTGCCGCACTCAACAGCCACGACCTCCAGCAGCGCGTGCGCGAGCGCGACCATGCGCTGGCCGATCGCCAGGTGGAACCGCCCCGCGTCCCGGCGATCGCCGACCGCGGCGCCGGCGGCGAGAGCTCGCCGATGACCGCGCTCGACGAGCAGTTCGTCGCCATCGCCGAAGCGAACCCGGGGCTGCGCGTGCGCGTGGGCAATCCTGACGAGCTGCGCAGCAACAAGCTCGATCGCACCCTGGACGCAATGAAGCACCGGGTGCACGAGCCCGAGCCCGGTGTCGCGGAATCGACCACTGGCGCGGTCATCACCGCGCTTAATGAGGAAGCCGTGGTATGCGCCGCGCTCGGCAACAAGGGCGGGCTGAACCTGGTGGTCACCTACGAGGCGTTCGCACCGAAGATGCTTGGCGCCGTGCGCCAGGAATTGATCTTCGCGCGTCACCAGGCACAGGCGGGGCGACCGCCCGGCTGGCTGGGCGTGCCTCTCGTGCTGACCTCGCACACGTGGGAGAACGCGAAGAACGAGCAGTCCCATCAGGATCCGACCATGGCCGAGGCGCTCCTGGGCGAAATGGCCGACATATCGCGCGTGGTGTTTCCCCCGGACGCCAACGGCGCCGCCGCGGCCCTCGCCCACGCCTACGCGCAACGCGGCACGGTCACCACCCTGGTCGTCCCCAAGCGACCGGTGCCGCACGAGCTGACACCGACGCAGGCGCAGGCGCTGGCCACCCAAGGTGCGCTGTGCCTGGCCGGCAACCCGGCGACAGCGGCGATCCTGCTGGTCGCCACCGGTGCTTACCAATTGCAGGAAGTGCGCCACGCGCAGGTGCGCCTCGTTGAACGTGGCGTGTCGGCCGCGATCGTCTATCTCGGCGAGCCCGGCCGGTTCCGCACGCCGCGCGATCCGGACGAGGCGCGGTACGTGCACTCCGACAGCGAGGTCCATGCACTGTTCCCGGCGGAACGGCCGCGCATATTCGTCACGCATACGCGGCCCGAGCCCTTCCTGGGCGCGCTGCGCCGGCTCGACACTGGCCCGGCCACGACCGCGGCGCTCGGCTTCGTCAACCGCGGCGGCACGCTGGACGTGCCGGGACTGCTGTTCGCCAACCGCAGCACCTGGGCGCACGTGGTCGATGCGGCCGCGGGCGTCCTCGGCCAGTCCCGGGGCGGCCTGTTGTCGGAAGCGGAGCTGGCGGCAGTGGATGGTCGGGGCGATCCGGCCACGATCCTGCGTCCTGCAAGTGGGTCGACGCCATGAGTTGTCCAACCGGGAGCGCGCGTTGATGGCGGGCACGGTGCGGCGCGGAGGCCAGATTGCCTGGGCGGGACTCAAGCTCGGCGTCGCCGTGCTGCGCCTGCGCCGACGTGCACCCGACCTGCTTCCGGCATACGTCAGCACCACACTGGTGGGGTTGGGCACCACCTTCGTCAAGCTGGGCCAGGGCTTGAGCCTGCGCTGGGACCTGCTGCCGGCGCCCTATCGCGAGGCGCTGTCGCGATTGCACAGCGATGTGCCCCCCTTCCCGGCGGAGGAGGCCATGCGTATCGTCGAACAGGCGTTTGGCGCGCCGGTCGGCGAACTTTTCGCCAGCTTCGATGACAAGCCCCTGGCCGCGGCTTCAGTGGCCCAGATCCATCCAGCGCGCATGCATGATGGTCGCGATGTGGTCGTCAAGATCACCCGCCCCGGGATCCATGCCCAGGTGCAGGCGGATCTGCTGCTCCTGCGGCGCACGATGCGCGTCGCCCAGTGGATCTGGCCGCCACTGAAACGCCACCGGCCGCTCGAACTGGTGGACGAACTAGGCGCATTCCTGCGTGACGAGATCGACATGCGTCACGAGGCGCAGAACATGCGGCGCATGGCCAAGGTGCTGGATGCCCTGCCCGGCATCACCCAGCCGCACGTCGTCGAGCCGTATGCCACCCGCAACGTGCTTGTGCAGGATCGAAGCCACGGGACCCGTCTGGAGGCCGCGTACGGCACAGCGGCCGCTCCCGCACTGGCAAGGGCGCTGCTCGGTGCCTACGTGCATCAGCTCTTCGGCGCCGGCGTCTTCCATGCCGACCCGCACCCGGGGAATCTGTTCTTCTTTGACGACGGTCGCCTGTGCCTGCATGACTTTGGATCGATCGGCGTGCTCGACCCTGCATCCCGGCTCGCGCTCGGCGGCATGGTCGAGGCCATTGCGGCCGACGACGCCGAGGGCGTGCTGGATGCAGCGATCGCCATGGGCTTCTTCCCGTCGCAGGTCGACCGCCGCTCGCATGTGCGCGAGATCCACCTGATCCTGGCCGAGATGGCCAGCCGTCCGCTGGCGCAGTGGTCCATTGCCGAGGCAATCTGGCGCGTGGCACGCATTGGGCAGGGCGCTGGCTTCCGGCTTCCGGCCCACCTGCTGTCCCTGATCCGGACGCTGTTCCTGGTCGAGAACACGCTGCGGGCGCTGGATCCGAATCTGGACCTGCTGGGGACGCTGTCCGCGCAGGCGGCCGCGATCGCCGACATTGCCGAAGCCAGCCGCCCCAGCGGCAACAGGCCGCTTGCCATGCGGCTGGCCCGCACTGCGCGCCAACTGCCACAGATCGCCACCGACCTGTTGCGGCAGGCGCAACTGAGCGACGGACGACCCGCCTTCTCCGTACACCACCATGGCCTGAGTTCCACGCAGGAGGCAATCGCGCGCACGGGCAACCGGCTGGCGTTGGCCCTGGTCACCTTGGGCCTGTACGTAAGCGGTGCGCTGTTGAGCCTGCATTCCGACGGCCCGCAAGTGTTCGGTCACATGCCTTTCCTGGCTATGGTGGCTTTCGCTGCTGCGGGATTGCTCTCACTGCGGCTGGTGATGGCCATCGCCAGATCGGGACACTTGTAACAGAACACTGATCTATCTCCCCGCTGGTGCCCGGCGCATCAGTGCATCCAGGAAGGCAGACCCATGACGCAACACAATCATCATCATCAAGATCATCAGGCGCACGGCGAGCAACCGCCGCATCCCCGCACGGGTGCTGAAGGTGACGTCCATGCCGGGCACGACAAGCATGCCGGCCACAGCGTGGCGAGCTTCCGCGACAAGTTCTGGCTCACGCTGCTGCTGACCATCCCCACTCTGATCTGGAGCGGGATGATCCAGCATTGGTTCGACTACACCGCACCACAGTTCCCGGGGTCGGCGTACATCCCGGCGGTGTTCGGCACGATCGTGTACTTCTACGGCGGCTCGCCGTTCCTCCGCGGCGGATACCACGAGCTGAGAAATCGCCTGCCGGGCATGATGACGCTGATCTCGCTTGCGATCACCGTCGCCTTCCTTTACAGCGCGTTGGTCACGCTCGGCGTTGTCGAGGGCTTGGACCTGTGGTGGGAGCTGGCGACGCTGGTGGCGATCATGTTGCTCGGCCACTGGATCGAGATGCGTTCGATCAACCAGGCACAGGGCGCTCTCAAGGAACTCGCGAAGCTGCTGCCTGATATGGCGGTGCGGTTGGATGAGGCCGGTACCGCGAAGGAAGTCCCTGTCGCGGAACTGAAGCGCGGCGACCTGCTGCTCATCAGGCCCGGCGCGAGCATTCCCGCCGACGGCGTCGTGAAGGAAGGGACCAGCGCCGTCAACGAAGCGATGATCACCGGCGAGTCCAAGCCGATGGACAAGTCGACGGGCGACCGGGTGATCGCCGGCACCGTCAACGGACAGGGCTCGTTGCGTGTCGAGGTGACGGGAACCGGCGACGAGACCGCGCTCGCGGGTATCATGCGGCTCGTCGAGCAGGCCCAGACGTCGCGCTCGCGCGCCCAGGCCCTGGCGGACCGGGCGGCGTTCTACCTCACGATCATCGCCATCGTCTCCGCCGCGGTTACCGCCATTGTCTGGCCACTCCTCGGTCGACCGTGGAGCTTCACGATCGAGCGCGTAGTGACCGTGCTCGTGATCGCCTGTCCCCATGCGCTGGGTTTGGCCATCCCGCTGGTGACCGCCATCTCGACCACGATTGGCGCACGGAACGGCCTGCTCGTGCGCGATCGACGCGGCCTGGAAGAGGCCCGTTTGCTGAACACGGTCGTGTTCGACAAGACAGGCACGCTCACGCTCGGTTCGCACCGCGTCGTGAAGACCACTGCCGCCGATGGACTCACCGACGACGAGGTGCTTCGCGTGGCCGCGTCGGTCCAGCGCGACGCTGAACATCCGATCGCGCAGGCGCTGATGACCAGCGCCAAGGAACATGGCATCGACGTTCCGATGTCGCAGGACTTCGAGTCCATGCCGGGACGCGGCGTGCGCGCAGTCGTCGAGGAGCGCTCGCTTCACGTTGGCGGGCCGGGTCTGTTGAGAATGCTCGCGGTCGAACCGCCGGAGACGCTTCGGCGGGCTGCCGAATCAGCGGCAGCCGATGGTCAATCTGCAACCTACCTGGTGGAAGGCGACCGGGTGCTCGCCGTATTTGCGATCGCGGATGCCATCCGTCCCGAATCGTTCGACGCGGTCAAGCGGCTGCACGACGAAGGACTGGAGGTTGTCCTGCTGACGGGTGATTCCACGGCGGTCGCAAACGCGGTCGCGAAGGAACTCAACATCGACACCGTCTTCGCCGAGGTATTGCCCGAGGACAAGGTGGCAAAGATCGAGGAGCTGCAGGCCCAGGGCAAGCGCGTCGCGATGGTGGGTGACGGTGTCAATGACGCTCCGGCGCTGCTCACGTCCGACGTCGGCATCGCCATCGGCACAGGGACGGACGTCGCGGTCGAGGCCGGCGACGTCGTACTCGTGCGCAGCGACCCGCGCGACGTGCCAGCGATCATCGAATTGAGCAAGGCCACCTATCGCAAGATGATCCAGAACCTGTGGTGGGCCGCCGGCTACAACATCGTCGCCATCCCTCTCGCCGCTGGCGTTCTCGCCGCATGGGGGATCCTGCTGCAACCTGCGCTTGGGGCAGTGCTCATGTCGCTGAGCACCGTCGTTGTGGCAATCAATGCGCAGTTGTTGCGCCGGGCGGTGCGGTCCCCATGAACATGATTCGGGGACACCTGTGACCACGCGCCGGCTTCTTGCACTCAACGTTGGCTCGTCCACCCTCAAGGGCGCGTCCTATCTGTTCAACACTGAGGGACACGGCGCGCAGTCTCGTCTGCTCGAGCGCTCCCGGGCCGAAATTCCAGTCGGCGTGGATGCGCAGGAGCGCCTTGCCACCCTGCTCGAGGCATTGTCGGAGCCGTGGCCCAGCCCCGACGTGGTGGTGCACCGAATCGTACATGGCGGTGACCTTCACGACGCCCGCGAGCTCGACGAAACCGTGCTCGCGAAACTGGATGCATTGGTGCCGTTCGCACCCTTGCACCAGCCGGTAGCCCTCGCTTTCGCGCGTGCCGCGCGCATGCGTTGGCCGCACGCGCGCCAAGGCGTGGCCTTCGACACCGACTTCCACGCGTCGCTCGCGCCCTGGAGCCGGCGCTTGCCTGTCCCTGAAGCATGGGATGCGCTGGGCATCCGCCGCTACGGTTTCCATGGACTCGCCTTTGCCTCCGCGCTCCGCATAGTGGCCAGCCACGACGCTGGAATCCTGAAGGGCCGCGCTGTCTTCGCGCATCTGGGGGGTGGCTGCAGCGTCTGCGCCGTCGAGGGCGGCCGCAGCCGCGACACCACCATGGCGCTCACTCCGCTGGGTGGAATCCCGAGCCCTACCCGCTCCGGAGATCTCGATCCCGGCGCGTTGCTGTATCTGCTGAGGCATGAACGCCTGGATGCGCAGGCGCTTGAAAACGGCCTGTACCGCAGTGCAGGCCTTGCCGGAATCGCCGGCCATGGCGACATGCGCGTGTTGCTGACGGATCCCGGCCCGCAGGCCCAGCTTGCCGTGGAGCTCTTTGCAGTCCGGATTGCGCAGTCCATCGCGGCCATGGCCACGGCAATTGGCGGTCTCGACCATGTCGTCTTTTCCGGCGGCATCGGCCATCGCGCGCCGGTTTTGCGGGCTCGCATCGTCGCGCGACTGGCCTGGCTCGGCCTGGCGCTGGCACCTGACGTCAACGATGCTGGAGCCACGCGGATCGACCGCGGGGGCGGGCCGAGCATATGGAACGTCGCGATCGATGAGGAGCGCGAACTGGCTGAATCGGCACTCGCCTGGCTGTAGCCACGACACGCCCCAAGGGTCGGCTCCGGTGGGGAATCACTCCTCGATCCGTGACGACGTGAGCACCGCTGCGAATCCACCACCGGGGGTGCGCATGTTCGTGGTCTGGCCCTGGTACAGCCTGGCCGCGAACAACAGGACACCCGCCTCGGACGCGAAGCAGCGCACATCCGCCTTGAGGGACTGGCCCCCATGCACGATCCGCATGCTCGGTGGCGCGAAGGCCTGTGCGATGTAGGTCGCCGACGCCATAGACGCCCAAGTCCGCCGGGTCAACTTGTCGCCCCGATAACTCCCACGGCTGCCAAACCCTGCTGCAGGCTTGAAGAAATATCCGTTGCGCACTGCCCACAACGCATCCCGGTTCGCGGGCACGAGTTCGACCGTGGGCGGGATCACCTGGCCCAGCAGTGCCGTCGAACCCGCATCGACCCCGAACCCGCCGAGCAGAGCCGGGTCCCCGAGCACCGCAAGGTTGCGCTTGTCGGCAAACAGCGCGTGTGCTCGGGGATGCGGCATCAGCGCGACGTCCCCTGCCAGGTAAGCCTCACGAATGTCTGCATGCGAGGCATCCTCGAGCGCGAAATCGGTCAACCGGTTGTAGACAGTGTCGATTCGACCGTGGGCATCCTCAAGCCCGTCCGAACCAAACGACAAATCCTCGGGAGCGCTGATCACGCAGTCCACGCCATGGTCCCGAAACGCGTTCGCGTACAGCACAAACTCGGGGTAAAGGAACTGCGCTCGCGGAGTGCTGTCCACGATGGCCAGGCGCGACGGCGTGCGCCCGGATTGCTGCCGAGCATCCTCCATCCAGGCCGTGACGGCCGCATCACGCGCTTGGGCCGCGTTGGTCCAGGTGGCCCATGCTGGCGGCGCGCAAGACCGCACGGCATCGAGCAACAAGGCATTGAGGAGCAGACCGCCTGGATTGGTGTTGACCTCGATCAGCCGCGGGCCATCGACCGTCAGGTGAAAGTCCAGACCCAGGACGCCCCCCGCCGAACCCGGATCATGGGTTGCAATGTCAGGGGCCCATTGCAGGACCCGTTGGCTATATCCCGGGTTTCCTGCGACGTCGAAGACCGCCGCCGCGACTCGTCCCATGGCCTCCAACGCGGGCCGATCAACGAACAAGGCATAGGGTGAAAATAAGTGCGCGTGTACGGCGGGATCAGTCGTGAACTCCGGAAAGGCACCCCGGATCGACTCGTGCAGACGGAGGATGTCGACCACTTCGCATGCACACCGCTGGTTGAGCGGCGCGCTTTCCAGGGTGGCACAGTCGATCTCGCAGCCTGTCTGTCCAACTATTATCGGAGTCCGCGGTTCAACCACAACAGGGATTGTTCTGTTGGATCGGTGGACATGGCACTGTTCCGAACGAGCAGAACACACAGCAGTCGCCTTGATGCGGACGCAAAACCGCTCCACAGCCCGTGCACTCATAGAAGAATTGACACGCTGTGATGGGCATTGTCTCGGTCGCCCGATGGCCGCACTCCGGGCAGGTCAAGATGCTTTCCAGCTTGACGTCACTCACCGCCAGTCCGCACCTTGGCCGGGAAGCCTGCTTCCGTGACTGCACGCGCGATTCCGGCTGCATCCGTCTGGCTCGATTCGAACGTCACCGTGACTGTTTCAGCCCGGGTGTCCACCTTCACATCGGCCACGCCCGGCACCTTCTCCAGCGCCTTCCTGATGGTGATGCCGCAGGCGGGACAGGTCATGTTCTCAGCATCGAGCATCACTACGGTTGCGGGCGTCGCAAGAGCGGCACCGACCGACAGAGCAGCCACCAGGGCCAGTATCCACTTGTGCATCGCGCCTCCTACAGAATCCAGACGATGTAATAGGGAAACAGCAGCAACAGGACGATGAGGGCTGTCGCCAACCAGAGCCAACGTCGCCTGCGTCGCAGAGCGTCCGGGGCGATGCAACTGCCATCCACACCGCACCGTGCCGCCGGTCGATACAGCATCCAAAACGCCACGGCCAAGGACAGTACGGCGGCGGCGCTGAACCAGGGCCTCAAGGGATCGAGAGCTGTCAGGGTGCCGATCCAGGCGCCACTGATGCCCAGCAGGACCAGCACCAGCGGCACGACGCAGCAGACCGATGCGCCAATGGCGGCGATGCTCGCGCCAACGATGGCTGGAACAGACGATTTGGCCGGGGTTGTTTGCATCAGAGCATACTAGCCTCTGTACCTAGGTACGGAGTCAAGCCGTGCGTCCGAACACGTTTACGATCAGCCGGCTGGCGGCGGCGGCCGATGTGCACGTCGAAACCGTGCGCTACTACCAGCGGCGTAGGCTGCTGCGTCAACCCGAGCGACCCATAGGAGGCGTGCGTCGTTACGACGAAAACGATGTCAATCGGCTTCAGTTCATCCGGCGCGCTCAGATGATGGGATTCAGCCTCGACGAGATCGCTGGCCTGCTAGAGATCACAGGCGAAGGTTCTTGCGAGCAGACCCGTCAGCTGACCGAGCGAAAGCTCGTCGATGTCCGTCTACGAATCCGCGAGCTGCGACAGCTGGAGAGGGATCTCGAACAGAAAATAGCGCGGTGCGCCCAAGTGCCGGCGGGAGAGTGCTGCCCAACCCTCGATTTTCTGGAGCGGCCAATAAAGCCAGCTGCGACAGGCAGTTAGCTCACTTTCGGCCCGTTTTTACACGAATCCCTGCCGACCCTCATAATGGTCGGCAGCCCGATCCTTCGGGTCGCAATCCGTGGAGAGACAATGCCGAAGAAAGGCGTGGAACCGGTACGGCGCGAGCAGCTGATCCGGGCCACTTTCCAGACCATCGACGAGATCGGCATGGCCGATGCGACCGTCGCCACCATCGCGAAGAAGGCCGGGCTGTCCAGCGGCATCGTCGCCCATTACTTCGGCGACAAGGACGGCCTGCTCAATGCTGCAATGCGGCAGATCCTGCGCGAACTGAAGGAGGCGGTCGCCCGCTACCGCGCCGACGTCGGCGACGACCCGCGCGACCAGCTGCGCGCCATCGTCGACGGCAACTTCGACGACAGCCAGATCAACGGCACCGCGATGCGCGTCTGGCTGACCTTCTGGGCCGCCAGCATGCACCAGCCGGAACTGGCCCGGCTGCAGCGCGCCAACGACCAGCGCCTGTTCTCCAACCTGTGCCACCAGTTCAACCGCCTGCTGCCCCACCCGCAGGCCCGCCTGGCCGCCCGTGGCCTGGCCGCGATGATCGACGGCCTGTGGCTGCGCGGCAGCCTGGTCGGCGGCCAGTTCAATGCCGAGAAGTCCCGGCGCATCGCTTACGGCTACATCGACTTCCAGTTGCAGGCTGTCGCGCTATAAGCGTTGCAGCACCCGCCCCCTTCCAAGGAGTACGCCCCATGACCACCCTGCCCGTCCAACAGCTCTACATCCACGGCCAGCGCGTCGATGCCACCAGCGGCAAGACCTTCAAGACCGTGAACCCGGCCACCGGTGACGTGATCGCTGAAGTGCAGGTTGCCAGCCAGGCCGACGTCGAGCGCGCCGTGCAGAGCGCGGCTGAAGGCCAGAAGGTGTGGGCGGCGATGACTGCCATGGAGCGTTCGCGCATCCTGCGCCGCGCCGTCGAGATCCTGCGCCAGCGCAACGACGAACTGGCCCACCTGGAAACCCTGGACACCGGCAAGGCGCTGGCCGAAACCACCACCGTGGACATCGTCACCGGCGCCGACGTGGTCGAGTACTACGCCGGCCTGGCCACCGCCATCGAAGGCATCCAGCTGCCGCTGCGCGAATCGAGCTTCTTCTACACCCGCCGCGAGCCGCTGGGCGTGGTCGCCGGCATCGGCGCCTGGAACTACCCGATCCAGATCGCCATGTGGAAGTCGGCCCCGGCGCTGGCCGCCGGCAACGCGATGGTGTTCAAGCCGTCCGAAGTGACCCCACTGACCGCGATCCGCCTGGCCGAGATCTACACCGAAGCCGGTGTGCCGGCCGGCGTGTTCAACGTCGTGCAGGGTCCGGGCCGCGAGATCGGCCAGTGGCTGACCGAGCACCCGTTGATCGAGAAGATCTCCTTCACCGGCGGCGTCGCCACCGGCAAGAAGGTGATGGCCAGCGCTGCCTCCTCGTCGCTGAAGGAAGTGACCATGGAGCTGGGCGGCAAGTCGCCGCTGGTGATCTGCGATGACGCCGATCTGGACCGCGCCGCCGACATCGCGGTGATGGCCAACTTCTTCAGCTCCGGCCAGGTCTGCACCAACGGCACCCGTGTATTCGTGCCGCGCAGCATGCTGGCCGCGTTCGAAGCCGCCGTGGTCGAGCGCGTCAAGCGCATCCGCATCGGCGACCCGATGGCCGCCGAGACCAACTTCGGCCCGCTCACCAGCTTCCCGCACATGGAAAACGTGCTGCGCTACATCGAGAGCGGCAAGGCCGAAGGCGCCCGCCTGCTGACCGGCGGCGGCCGTGCTACCGAAGGCGCGCTGGCCAATGGCGCCTACGTGCTGCCGACCGTGTTCTCCGACTGCCGCGATGACATGACCATCGTCAAGGAAGAGATCTTCGGGCCGGTGATGAGCATCCTTGCCTACGACGACGAAGACGAAGTGGTGCGTCGTGCCAACGACACCACCTTCGGCCTCGCCGCCGGCGTGGTCAGCAAGGACGTCAGCCGCGCCCACCGCATCATCCACCGCCTGGAAGCCGGCATCTGCTGGATCAACACCTGGGGCGAATCGCCGGCCGAAATGCCGGTTGGCGGTTACAAGGAATCCGGCGTCGGCCGTGAGAACGGCCTCTCCACCCTCGGCCACTACACCCGCATCAAGTCGGTGCAGGTGGAACTGGGCGACTACGCCAGCGTGTTCTGACCGGCGCGCCTCCGGGCGCGCCCCACGTCCGGCCATCGTGCCGATCCGACATTCCGCCGGGACGCCTGCATGCAGCGCGCCCCGGCCTGCAGGAGAGCAACCATGAGCACCCATAACGAGTACGACTACATCATCATCGGCGCCGGTTCGGCCGGCAACGTGCTGGCCACCCGCCTCACCGAAGATGCCGATGTCAGCGTGCTGCTGCTGGAAGCCGGTGGCCCGGACTACCGGCTCGACTTCCGTACCCAGATGCCGGCCGCACTGGCCTTCCCGCTGCAGGGCAAGCGCTACAACTGGGCGTACAAGACCGATCCCGAGCCCTTCATGAACAACCGCCGCATGGACTGCGGCCGCGGCAAGGGCCTGGGCGGTTCGTCGCTGATCAACGGCATGTGCTACATCCGCGGCAACGCGATGGACTACGACAACTGGGCCGGCATGCCGGGCCTGGACGACTGGACCTACCTGGACTGCCTGCCGTACTTCCGCAAGGCCGAAACCCGCGACATCGGCGCCAATGACTACCACGGTGGCGAAGGCCCGCTGCGGGTGACCACGCCCAAGGCCGGCAACAACGAGCTGTTCGCTGCGATGGTCGAGGCCGGCGTGCAGGCCGGCTACCCGCGCACCGACGACCTCAACGGCTACCAGCAGGAAGGCTTCGGCCCGATGGACCGCACGGTGACCCCGAAGGGTCGTCGTTCCAGCACTGCCCGCGGCTACCTGGACCTGGCCAAGCCGCGCCCGAACCTGACCATCGTCACCCACGCGCTGACCGACCGCATCCTGTTCTCGGGCAAGCGTGCGGTGGGCGTGCAGTGGCTGCACAACGACCAGCCGCAGCGTGCCACCGCGCGCCGCGAAGTGCTGCTGTGTGGCGGCGCCATCGCCTCGCCGCAGATCCTGCAGCGCTCGGGCGTCGGCCCGGCCGATCTGCTGCGCAGCCTCGACATCGACCTGGTGCACCACCTGCCGGGCGTCGGCGCCAACCTGCAGGATCACCTGGAGATGTACCTGCAGTACGAGTGCAAGAAGCCGGTGTCGCTGGCCCCTGCGCTGAAGCTGTACAACCAGCCGGCGATCGGCGCCGAGTGGCTGTTCCTGGGCACCGGCATCGGCGCCAGCAACCAGTTCGAGGCCGGCGGCTTCATCCGCAGCGATGCCGAATTCGACTGGCCGAACCTGCAGTACCACTTCCTGCCGGTGGCGATCAATTACAACGGCTCGAACCCGATCAAGGCGCACAGCTTCCAGATGCACGTCGGCTCGATGCGCTCGCCCAGCCGCGGCCGCATCCACGTGCGTTCGAAGGACCCGCGCGAACACCCGAGCATCCTGTTCAACTACATGTCGCACGACCAGGACTGGCGCGAGTTCCGTGCCGCGATCCGGATCACCCGCGAGATCTTCGCGCAGCCGGCGCTGGCGCCGTACAGCGGCCGCGAGATCTCGCCGGGCAGCGCACTGCAGACCGATGCGCAGATCGATGCATTCGTGCGCGAGCATGCCGAGACCGCCTACCACCCGTCGTGCTCGAACAAGATGGGCCACGCCGATGATCCGATGGCGGTGGTTGACGGCCAGGGCCGCGTGCACGGCCTGGAAGGCCTGCGCATTGTCGATGCCTCGATCATGCCGCAGGTGGTGACCGGCAATCTCAACGCGCCGACCATCATGATCGCCGAGAAGCTGGCCGACGTGATCCGCGGCCGTACCCCGCTGGCCCGCAGCACCGCGCCGTACTACAAGGCCAACGGCGCACCGGTACGTAAGCAGGGCTGACGCAAGCGCCCCGCTTGGGGCCACGGTAGTGCCGGCTGCTGGCCGGCATCCACCGGAATCCAGATCGAGCGCAGATGCCGGCCAGCGGCCGGCACTACCAAGCAAAGAGGCCCCTCGGGGCCTCTTCGCGTTTTCCCTACGGCGGGGTATGCTGCAATGAACGGCCATTGTCGATACGCTCAGGGCCGTAACCTAAATCATCACGATTCCTGGAGGGGGAATATGAGTCTGGATCGTCCCTGGCTGCAGAGCTATCCGAAAGGCGTTCCCGCCGAAATCGACGTCAACGAATTCCATTCGGTAGCTTCGGTCTTCGACGCCTCCGTCGCGAAATTCCGCGACCGTCCCGCCTACTCCAGCTTCGGCAAGGTCATCACCTACGGCGAGACCGATACGCTGGTCAACCAGTTCGCGGCCTACCTGCTGGGTGAGCTCAAGCTCAAGAAGGGTGACCGCGTCGCCCTGATGATGCCCAACTGCCTGCAGTACCCGGTGGCCACCTTCGGCGTGCTGCGCGCCGGCCTGACCGTGGTCAACGTCAACCCGCTGTACACCGCGCGCGAACTCAAGCACCAGCTGGTTGATGCCGGCGTCAGTGCCCTGGTGGTGGTCGACAACTTCGGCGACACCGTCGAGCAGGTCATCGCCGATACGCCGGTCAAGCACGTCATTACCACCGGCCTGGGCGACCTGCTCGGCGCCAAGGGCGCGATCGTCAACTTCGTGCTGAAGTACGTCAAGAAGATGGTGCCCAACTACCACATCAAGGGCGCGATCCGCTTCAAGCAGGCGCTCAAGCTGGGCAGCCGGCACACGCTTCCGGCGGTCGAGATCGACCATGACGACATCGCCTTCCTGCAGTACACCGGTGGCACCACCGGCGTGGCCAAGGGCGCGATGCTGACCAACCGCAACCTGATCGCCAACATGCAGCAGGCGTCTGCGTGGCTGTCCACCTCGGGCATCGAGCCGGGCAAGGAAGTGATCATCACCGCTCTGCCGCTGTACCACATCTTCGCGTTGACCGCGAACGGCCTGGTCTTCATGAAGTTCGGTGGCTGCAACCACCTGATCACCAACCCGCGCGACATGAAGGGCTTCGTCAAGGAGCTCAAGGGCACCCGCTTCACCGCCATCACCGGCGTCAACACGCTGTTCAACGGCCTGCTCAACACCCCGGGCTTCGACGAGATCGACTTCTCCTCGGTCAAGTTCACCCTGGGTGGCGGCATGGCGGTGCAGCGCGCCGTGGCCGAACGCTGGAAGAAGACCACCGGGGTGACCCTGGTCGAGGCCTATGGCCTGACCGAAACCTCGCCGGCGGCCTGCATCAACCCGCTCACCCTGCCCGAATACAATGGCTCGATCGGCCTGCCGATCCCGTCAACCGATGCCTGCATCAAGGACGACAACGGCAACATCCTGCCGCTGGGTGAAGTGGGCGAACTGTGCATCAAGGGCCCGCAGGTGATGAAGGGTTACTGGCAGCGCCCGGAAGAAACCGCCACCGCCATCGATGCCGACGGCTGGCTGCACACCGGCGACATGGCCAGGATGGATGAGCAGGGCTTCTTCTACATCGTCGACCGCAAGAAGGACATGATCCTGGTGTCCGGCTTCAACGTGTACCCGAACGAGGTCGAGGACGTCATCGCGATGATGCCGGGCGTGCTGGAAGTGGCCGCGGTCGGCGTCCCGGATGAAAAATCCGGCGAGGTGGTGAAGGTCGTGATCGTGAAGAAGGACCCGAACCTGACCGCGGAAATGGTCAAGGAACATGCGCGGGCAAACCTGACCGGTTACAAGCACCCCAGAATCGTAGAATTCCGAAAAGAGCTGCCGAAGACCAACGTCGGCAAGATTCTCCGTCGCGAGCTGCGTGATACGCCCGCCCCGTAAGGGTTTCCGGGCAAGCGAGCAGAACAGGGACCCCGCCGGCAACGGCGGGGTCTTTTTATTACCGGAACATGGCCGGCACAGCGCTTGCGGGCGGTTCACGACGGGTGCATAGAATCAGTCGCCGCCGCACGTTCAGCTCGCCTCCCCTCACTCCTCTCCGTCCGCTCTGCGGTTGGCCGGACGGTCACACGGAGAACTCCCATGTCTGCAGTACGCCCCATCATCACCCGCCCCTCGCTGCACCCTACCCTGCGCATTACCGAAGAGCCCGAGCGGGATGTCTACTGGATCCACATGCATGCCAACCTGGTCAACCAGCCGGGCCGGCCCTGCTTCGCCTCGCGCCTGGTCGATGACATCGTCGACTACCAGCGCGAACTGGGCGAACGCCTCAGCGCCTCGCACGTCCTGTCACCCCATGTCGTCTTGGCCTCGGACAGTGACGTGTTCAACCTGGGTGGTGACCTCGAGCTGTTCTGCCGGCTGATCCGCGAAGGCGACCGCGCCCGCCTGCTCGACTATGCCCAGCGCTGCGTACGCGGCGTGCACGCCTTCCATGCCGGGCTCGGTGCACGTGCGCACAGCATCGCCCTGGTCCAGGGCAATGCACTGGGCGGCGGCTTCGAAGCTGCGCTGAGCTGCCACACCATCGTCGCCGAGGAAGGCGTGCTGATGGGCCTGCCGGAGGTGCTGTTCGACCTGTTCCCCGGCATGGGCGCCTACTCCTTCCTGTGCCAGCGCATCAGCCCGCGCCTGGCCGAGAAGATCATGCTGGAAGGCAACCTCTACACCGCCAGCCAGCTCAAGGAGATGGGGCTGGTCGACATCGTGGTGCCGGTCGGCCAAGGCGTTGCCGCGGTCGAACAGGTGATCAAGGACAGCCGGCGGATCCCGCATGCCTGGGCCGCGATGCGCGAGGTCAACGAGATCGCCAGCATGGTGCCGTTGCACGAAATGATGCGGATCACCGAGATCTGGGTGGATACCGCCATGCAGCTCGGCGAGAAGTCCCTGCGTACCATGGACCGGCTGGTGCGGGCACAGGCCCGGCGCAATGGCGACCCGGCCTGACAGCGCGGCGGTTCAGGACGGGCTGCGCTCGCTGTCGTCACGGCGCGCGATGTCCGCGCTGCGGGCGGCCAGTGCATTCCTGCCGAGGCGCAGGGCGGTGGCAAGACTGCCGAGGCGGGTCACCCACTCGCCCTTCAACTGCCAGTCCGCCATGCGCATGATCTCGCCACTGGAGGCGGCAACCTGGACCAGCCCCAGGTTGCTCGCCACCCCGCGCAGGGCGTGGGCGTGCTCGCGGAAGTCCTCCCAGGCCTGGCCTTCACCGCAGGCCTGCAGCTGGCCCATGCTCGCGTCGACATCCACCAGGCACTGGTCGATGAACTTGCGTTCGAAGCCATCGCCCATACCCAGCGACGCCAGCTCGTCCAGCACCGCGGTATCGAGCACGCCATCGCCAACCGGCAATGCCGGCACCGACTGGATGCCGGACTCGGCGCGGGTGTTGGCGGCGACATCGGCCAGCACTTCCAGCAGACGGGTGGCCACCACGGGCTTGGCAAGGAAGGCGCGGGCACCGGCCTGCTCGCAACGCAGGATGGACTCGGGGGTGACGTCCGCGCTCAGCACCATGACCGGAACGTAAGGCATGCCACTGGCCTGCATCACCCGCAACTGCTTGAGCAGGTCCAGTCCGCTCATGCCGGGCATGTGCAGATCGACGATCGCTGCGTCGTAACCGGCCTGCTCCAACGCATCGAGCACTTCGGCGCCGCCATTGACGCAGGTGACCTTGTGGCCGGCCTTCTCCAGCAACCGCTGCAGCACCATGCGGTTGGCTTCGTGGTCGTCGGCCACCAGCACGCGCAGGCTGCGCACCCGGGCACGATGACGCAGGAAGGGATTGGAAAATGCGATGACATTGCCGGCTTCAGCCACCTCGGACGGAACCGCCGGGGCTGATGAGGTCTCTGCCACGTCCAGCGTGATCTCGACCCAGAACACGCTGCCGCGCGGGCTGTTCGGCGCATAACCGACCTGCCCGCCCATCGACTCGACCAGGCCCTTGGCAATTGCGGTGCCCAGACCGGTGCCTTCATGGCGGCGGGCCAGGCCGACATCGCCCTGCTCGAAGGCATTGAACAGCCGGCCGCGCAGCGCCACCGGTACGCCGATGCCGCTGTCGACGATCTCGAATCGCAGGCGCATCCGCTCGCTACCCAGCACATCGGGGCTGGACACGCGCAGATGCACGTAGCCGCTGTCGGTGAACTTGACCGCGTTACCCATCAGATTGAGCAGGATCTGCTGCAGATGACCGGCATCACCCAGCAGGCGCGGCGGCACGTTGTCATCCACCTGCACGCGATAGTCCAGCGATTTGGAGCGGGTCTGCGGGGTCAGGATCAGGTTGATCGCCTGCAGCACGTCGGCCAGCGCGAACTCGTGCCACTCCACGCGCACCTTGCCCGCCTCGATCGCGGAGATATCCAGCACCTCCTCCACCAGCGCCAGCAGGCTGCGGGTCGAGGCCTGGATGGTGTTCAGGCACTCGCGCTGCTCGTCGTCCAGGCGGGTGGTGGCCAGCACTTCGGTCATGCCGGCCAGCCCGTTCAACGGCGTGCGGAACTCATGGCTCATGTTGGCCAGGAAACGGCTCTTGGCTTCGTTGGCCTGGCGCGCCTCTGCCACCGCCCGGGTCAAGGCATGCAGCAGCGAATCGAAGTACAGCGGAATCGCGCCCAGGCCCAGCAGCAGGCCCCAGCCCAGATAGTCGTGGCCGCGCCAGTACGGCGACAGCATCACCGTGCACAGGAAGGCCAGGCAGCCCATGGCCGTGGCCACGCGCAGGTAGGTGCTGCCGTAGCGCATGCCGTTGCCGATCGTGACCCACAGCATCACCGCATACAGCGGTGCCGCCGGCTCACCCTGGATGGTCATGATCCAGGCCATGCAGGTGTAATCGGTCAGCATGCCGATCACCCGGCGCACATGCGACGCGCCGGGATTGACCAGGATCGCCGCCAGCAGGCCGGCGGAAATGGTCAGCTCGAAGGCCAGGATCAACCAGGTCGTGGTCAGCGCTTCGCCACCGCCGCTCAGCGAACGCCAGCCCAGGTAGCTGATGAACAGCGCGGTGATGACGATGCGGATCAGGTTCTGCGCGTGCTCGCTGTCCTCGCGCCCGGACAGGCGCTGCTTGAAGCGGGCCAGCAACGAGCGGTTGGGGGAGGCAGCGGCGGGGGTCGTATCCATGGTCGGATGTCGCATCCTTCGGCGCAGCAGGGACGAGCAGCACAACGGCACCGCCAGCAGTCCCAGCCACAGGGAAAAGGCCAGGCCCAGGTTGGCCTGCCAGTAAGGGGTCATCAATACGGTCGTACCGAAACTGGCCATCGCCAGCACGATGGCCGCAGCCAGGTAGCGCGAGCCGAACCGCAAGCCATTGCCGACCGTCACCCACATCACCACCGCATACACCCAGGCCAGCGGCTCGCCCATCTGGATCATGCCGATGGCGATCAAGCCGTAGTCGGCCAGCATCCCGGCGACCCGGCGCGGATCGGAGCGCTCCGGCTTCCACAGCAGCCAACCGAACAGCAGCAGCGAAAGCCCCAGTCCGGTCAGCACCGTCGCCAGCACGCCCTGGTACTGCTCCAGACGGTGGAGGCGTGCTCCGGACAGCAGCACATAGACCAGGATCAGCGAGATCAGTACCACCCGCACGATCGCCTGGCCATGCTCCGAATCCGGACGCTGCGCCAACCGGCGCTTCACGCGTGCGAACAGGTCCTGCATGTCACCCACCCGGTCGCGTCGATGCCGTCGAGTGCTGGGCGCAGATGTCCATCAACTGCTGGTGACCGCGCATCAGCGCATCCACGCAGCGCGGGTCGAACAGTCGGCCACGCTGGGCGTACAGATAGGCCAGTGTGGCTTCCATGGTCCATGCTTCCTTGTACGGACGGGGCGAAATCAGGGCATCAAAAACGTCGGCAACGGCGACGATGCGCGCTTCCAGCGGAATCGCCTCGCCGACCAGGCCATCAGGATAGCCGCTGCCGTCATACCGCTCGTGGTGACGCAGCGCGATCAGCGCACCAACCTGGATGAAGCGATTCTGGCTACCGCTGAGCAGCTCATGGCCGATGCGCGGGTGCCGCCGCATGATCGCCAGTTCTTCGTCGTTGAGCTTGCCCTGCTTGAGCAGTACCGCATCGGGAATAGCGATCTTGCCCATGTCATGCAGGGGCGCGGCCATCTCGATCAGGCGCACGTCGTCTTCGGGCAGGCCCAGCTGCTCGGCAATCAGCCCGGCCACGCGCGCCATGCGCTCCAGGTAGGCACTGGTGCCGGCATCACGGAACTCGATCGCCCGAGCCAATCGCGACAGGGTCTCGCGCTCACGCTCTTCGACCTCGTGCATGCTGGCCAGCAACCGCTGCTCCAGCGACAAGGCGCGTTGCTTCACGTTCTCGGTCTGCTGGCGCAGCTGCAGCAGGTTGTAGCAGCGCGCACGCAGTTCGCGCGGGCGGATCGGCTTGACCAGGAAGTCGATGACGCCCGCTTCCAGCGCGGCCTGCCGGATCGGCTCGTCGCCGACGACGGTGATCAGGATCACGGGAATGTCGCGGTGCTTGGGCAGGCGACGGAAACGGCGGGCGAATTCCAGCCCGTCCATCTCCGGCATGCGGTAATCGAGCAGCAGCAGGTCGACCGGATGCGCCTCGCACCAGGCCAATGCGGTCAACGGATCACCGAAGTCATACACGCTCAGTTCCGGCGCGATATCTTCGATGACGTGACGCAGCATCGTCCGCGCGGACGTCTGGTCGTCAACAATGACGATGTTCAACGCGTACTCTGCCTGGTTTCTCGACCATGCTGGATCATCAGCAGGCGAGGATACCCTGCCGCTGCGAACGCTCGCACCCTGCATCGGCCTGACTCCCGTGTCATGCGTCCCGGTTCATGATCGTCATCACATTGTGAAGCGGACTCTCCACAGTGCGCACTCCCCCTGGCGCCGATCAAGCCACAACAGACGTCAAGGTAGTGCATTAACGATACGCCGAGTGCGGGAGGCGTCAATCGCGCCGTCTCATTTCGCGACGGCGCGCACAAACAGGAGTCAAAAAGACGACTTACTGCTCCGGACGCATGTACGGGAACAGCAGCACGTCGCGGATCGAGCTGCTGCCGGTCAGCAGCATCACCAGGCGATCGACGCCGATGCCGAGGCCGCCGGTCGGGGCCATCCCGTACTCCAGCGCACGGATGTAGTCGGCGTCGTAGTGCATCGCCTCGTCGTCGCCGCCTTCCTTCGCGGCCACCTGGGCCTGGAAACGCTGGGCCTGGTCTTCCGGGTCGTTCAGCTCGGAGAAGCCATTGGCCAGCTCCTTGCCGTTGACGAACAGCTCGAAGCGGTCGGTGTAGCCCGGATCGTTGTCGTTGGCACGGGCCAGCGGCGAGACCTCCACCGGATGGTCGGTGATGAAGGTCGGCTGGATCAGGGTGTGCTCGACGGTGGCTTCGAAGATCTCCAGCAGCAGCTTGCCCCAGCCGTAAGACGGCTTGACGCGGATCTTCAAGCGCTCGCAATGGCGCAGGAGCGCCTCGCGGTCGGTGCAGTCGGCAGCGGAGATTTCCGGGTTGTGGTGGCGCACCGCCTCGTCCATGCGCCAGCGGCGGAAGGCCGGACCCAGGTCGATCTTCGCGCCATCCCACTCGACTTCGGTGCCACCGTTGACGGTCGTGGCCACGTCACGGATCACGCCTTCGGTCAGGTCCATGATCTCGTTGTACGTGGCGTAGGCCTCGTACAGCTCCATCATGGTGAATTCCGGGTTGTGGCGGGTGCTGACGCCTTCGTTGCGGAAGTTGCGGTTGATCTCGTAGACGCGCTCCAGGCCACCCACGGTCAGGCGCTTGAGGTACAGCTCCGGCGCCACGCGCAGGTACAGGTCCAGGTCCAACGCGTTGTGGTGGGTGGTGAACGGCTTGGCCGCCGCGCCGCCGGGGATGTAATGCATCATCGGCGTTTCGACTTCCAGGAAGTCGCGGTTGTCCAGCCACGCGCGCATGGCGCGGATGATCTTCGAGCGCTTGATGAACACCGCGCGCGACTCCGGGGTCACGATCAGGTCCACATAGCGCTGGCGATAGCGCTGCTCGACGTCGGCCAGGCCATGCCACTTGTCCGGCAGCGGGCGCAGCGACTTGGTCAGCAGCCGGATCGATTCGGCCTTGACCGACAGCTCGCCGGTCTTGGTACGGGTCAGGCCGCCTTCGACGGCGATGATGTCGCCCACGTCCCAGCCCTTGAAGGCGGTGTAGGCATCGCCCAGCACCGTGCCCTGCAGGAACAGCTGGATGCGGCCGGACTCGTCCTGGATCTGCGCGAAACTGGCCTTGCCCATGATGCGCTTGGCCATCAGGCGGCCCGCCATCTTCACCTGGCGGCCGTTGCCTTCCAGGGCCTCGGCGGTCCAAGTATCGGCGTCGGCGAATTCTTCCTGCAGGCGGCCGGCGAAGTCCTCGCGACGGAAGTCGTTCGGGTACGCGATGCCCTGCCCACGCAGCGTTTTGAGTTTCTCGCGGCGCTCGGCGATCAACTTGTTTTCGTCAACGGGGGGGGTATCGGTAGCTTCGCTCATGGATCTGCGGGAATCGTGTAGTGAGGGGGGATGTTGCGCCCGGCACAGCCGGTTGCCCAGCATACCAAAACCGCCCAGCCCCGGCCCTGGGCCGGCGCCCTGCCCTGGTGGTCGCCAACCTTGGTTGGCGCTTTTCCGTGGCCTATGTATGCGGTCCGCCATCCACGCATGGCGTGGATCTACCGTCCGCCAACGCGGTAGCGCCGGGCCATGCCCGGCGGACAGGTCGCAGAAATCCGCCGGGCATGGCCCGACGCTACCAACCACCTGTTTCTACCCGTTCCCCGGGAACGCCTGACGCAGCTCGTCCACCAGCACCCGCTGGTTCTCCGAGTAGTCGATCGGCACCGATACCAGGTGCACCCCACCCTCGTTGAACGCCGCCTCCAGCGTCGGGATGAACTGCTCGATGGCCGTCACCTCATGCCCCTTGCAGCCATAGGCTTCCGCATACTTCACGAAATCCGGGTTACTGAACGTCATGCCGTAGTCGGTGAAGCCATCCACCGCCTGCTTCCAGCGGATCATCCCGTATGCGCCGTCGTTGAGAATCAGCACCACCAGGTTCAGGCCCAGCCGCCGCGCGGTCTCCAGCTCCTGGCTGTTCATCATGAAACCGCCATCGCCGCACACCGCCAGCACCCGCCGCTGCGGGTACAGGATCGAGGCCATGATCGCCGACGGCAGGCCCGCGCCCATCGTCGCCAGCGCGTTGTCCAGCAGCAGCGTATTGGCCACCTGGGTGCGGTAGTTGCGCGCAAACCAGATCTTGTACATGCCGTTGTCCAGCGCCACGATGCCGTCCGGCGGCATCACCTGGCGCACGTCGTGCACCAGCCGCTGCGGGGTGAATCCAGCTTCCTCGGCACGGTCAGCCAGGTGTTCTAGAATGGTCGCGCGCAGTGGCAGCAGCGCGTCGGCGTTCGGCACTGCACCTTCGATACGGTCGGCCAGCTGGGTCAGCGAACGGCCGATGTCACCGATCACTTCCACCTGCGGGAAGTACACCTGCTCCACCGCCGCCTGCGAATAGCCGATATGGATCACGGTCGGCCCACCCGGGCGCATCACGAACGGCGGTTTCTCGGTGACCTCATGGCCGATGGTCACGATCACGTCGGCCTGGTCGATGGCCATATGCACGTAGTCACGCTCGGTCAACGCGGCGGTGCCCATGTACAGGCCCGAGCCACCGGCCACCGCCCCCTTGCCCATCTGCGTGGTGAAGAACGGAATACCCGCGCGCAACACGAAGGCCGACAACGCTTCGCTGGACTGCGGCCGCGACGCCGCCGAGGCGATCATCAGCAGCGGGCGCTTGGCATTGCGGATGATCTCCGCTGCGCGGTCCAGTGCTTCCGGACTGGCAATGGGACGATCCACCGCGTGCGGCGGAATCAGCGCTACGTCCCCGACCTCATCGGCCGCGATGTCTTCGGGCAGCTCCAGCAGCACCGGGCCCGGGCGCTCTTCCAGCGCGGTACGGAATGCCTCGCGGACGATGGTCGGAATGGTGCGCGCCGAGACGATCTGCCGCGCCTGCTTGGTCAGCGGCTTCATCGTGCTGACGATATCGACAATCTGGAAACGCGCCTGCTTGCTGGCGACGATGCCCTTCTGGCCAGTGATCATGATCACCGGCCACGCACCCAGCAGCGCGTACGCGGCGCCGGTGGTGAAGTTGAGCGCGCCCGGGCCGAGCGTGGCCAGGCACACACCCGGCTTCCCGGTCAGGCGGCCGTAGGTGGCTGCCATGAACACCGCCGCCTGTTCGTGGCGGGTGATGACCAGCTCGATGCTGGAATGGCGGAGTGATTCGACCACGTCGAGGTTCTCCTCGCCGGGGATGCCGAAAATACGCTCGACGCCTTCGTTCTCAAGCGCGGCGACAAGCAGATCTGAACCCTTGGACATTGGAATGCCGTCCTTTTCGCTGGACTGATGATGGATCGTTGCAGGAAGGATGAAAGCTGCGCGTCAACGCTTGTCGAACCACACCGTCTGCGCGTTGACGAATTCGCGGATGCCGAAGTGCGAGAGCTCGCGGCCGAAGCCGCTCTTCTTCACGCCGCCGATCGGCACGCGCGGGTCCGAAGCGGAGAAGCCGTTGACGAACACGCCGCCGGTCTGCAGCCGGCGTGCCAGCTGCATGGCCCGCGCGCGGTCGCCGCTCCACAGGTTGCCACTGAGGCCGAACTCGCTCTGGTTGGCCAGTTCCACCGCATGGTCGGCATCGCGGGCGCGGCTGATCGAGGCCACCGGCCCGAAGGTTTCGGTATCGAAAGCCTGCATGCCCGGCTCCACGTCGGCCAGCACGGTGGGGGCGTAGAACGCGCCCGGGCGATCCAGTTGATGGCCACCGACCAGCAGCTTCGCGCCGGCGTCCACCGAGGCCCGCACCTGCGCGTCCAGCTGCTCCAGCAGATCCTGGCGTGCCATCGGACCAATGCGATTACCCGCTTCACGGCCATCACCGATGGCCAGCGCCTGCACCTTCTGGCAGAACTGCGCCACGAAACGGTCGTACACCGCGTCTTCGACGATGATGCGCTTGCCGGCGATGCAGACCTGCCCGGTGTTCTGGAAGCGTGAGGCCACCGCCGCTTCGACGGCAGCGTCCAGATCGGCGTCGGCCAGCACGATGAACGGGTCCGAGCCGCCCAGTTCCAGCACCACCTTTTTCAGCGCCTGCCCGGCCTGGGCGGCGATGCTGCGGCCGGCGGCCACGCTGCCAGTCAGGGTCACCGCCGCGATGCGGTCATCGGCAATGGCACGACTGGTGCCTTCGCGGCTGATGTTGGCGGCAATGAAGGTACCGTCCGGCAGACCGGCATCACGCCACGCCGCGTCGAGCAGCTGCGCGGTACCGACGATGTTCTCGGCCGGCTTCAGCAGGAAGCCGTTGCCGCCCATCAGGATCGGCACCGCCGCGCGCATCACCTGCCAGTATGGGAAGTTCCACGGCATGATGCCCAGCACCACGCCCAGCGGCAGGTAGGACACGTAAGCCTTGTCGTCGGGCACCTGGGTCGGTTCGTCGCGCAGGAACTGCGCACCGTTGTCGGCGTACCAGTCGCACAGCACGGCGCACTTCTCGATCTCGGCCAGCGACTCGGCCTGGACCTTGCCCATTTCGGCGGTGGCCAGCGCAGCCAGCTTCTCGCGGTCACGGCGCAGTACGGCAGCCATCGCGCGCAGCACCTCCGCCCGCTGTTCGAGGCTCCTGGCGCTCCAGGCCGCGAAGCCGGCCTGGCCGCGGTCAAGGATCGCTTCCAGTTCGGCGTCGGTGGCGAAGGGATGACTGGCGATCTGTTGGCCGGTGGCGGGATCGCGGGAAATGGCGGTGGTGGGGGCAGCGGACATGCAGGTCTCCTGGTGTCTCGACAACGGGCGGTGGCCCGTCTCCTGCACAGGAATGTGGACCCGATGGACGGGCACAACAAGGCGTCTACTTATCCTGTGACCTGCACTTACCTGCCTGAATGGGGAGCTCTTGGCAGGGCTGCGCCCTGCACCCGCCGAAGCAACAACAACAGCCGAAGCAACAGCACAAGCTGGTTTCCTGCGGGATGGCGGGGTGGGTCCGGTTGCGGGGGCCGCTGCAAGTACGTCCATGTAAGCTCGGTCGCCGCATCCATGCGGCTCACGCCCCCGCAACCGGACCCACCCCGCCTTCGACAATTTCCCGCGATCTGTCGGAACGGATCCAACTTCAGATGAATTTCGATATCTGACAGATGTGTCGACCAAGGTCGACACCTACCAACAGCCGCCGGAATCTGTCAGAGGCGGGGCGGTGTCGGAGTGCGGGGTGTCAGCCGCATGGATGCGGCTGCCAAGCCTACACGGACGTACTTGCGGCGTCCCCGCACTCCGACACCGCCCCGCCAACCTACGGATAGCTCGCTGTTGCTGTTGCCGTTGCTTCGGCTTGAAGCAGGTGCAGGGCTGCAAGCCCTGCCGAACAACCCCCTACCTTCGCGGCAGGTAGGTCACCAAGGACAGATCGTGCCGGCTCTCCGGCACCAGCGCCACGTACTGCAGGTCCAGCAACCCGCGCGTGGGATGGTTCAGCTTCTTCGCACCTTCGTCGAACCGGCGCACATCGTGCTCCGGCCACCACTGGCGGAACTCCTCGCTATGCGCGGCGATGTCCTCGGCCAGCGCGAGGAACGGGGCCTTGTCCGGCGCCTGCGCCATCGCCGCGCGGAAGCCTGCCAGCAGGCCGCGGGTCATTTCTTCCCAGTTGAGGATCAACGTGCGGTACGGCGGGTACAGGAACATCAGCCGCAGCGTGTTGCGCTCATGTGGCGCCAGCTGGCTGTAGTCCACGAACAGGTCGGCGATGGCCGGGTTCCAGGCCAGGATGTCGTAACGGGTATTGCGCACGTAAGCCGGGATCGGCTGCATCGCTTCGACCAGCTGGCGCAGGCCATCGGTGACCGTCTCGTCGGGAGACTCCAGTGGCACGCCGTAGCCGGACAGCGCGAACGCATAGGCGCGTTCGTCATCACTCATGCGCAGTACCTGCGCCAAGCGCTCCAGCACCTCCGGCGAAGCGCGCACTTCGCGCCCCTGCTCGATCCAGGTGTACCAGCTGACGCTGACCCCGATCGCCAGCGCGACTTCCTCCCGCTTCAGGCCCGGGGTGCGCCGGCGCCCGGCCGGGAGGCCGAGCGTGGCGGGGTCGACACGGGCACGGCAGGCCTTGAGGAAGCCGCCAAGTTCCTTGCGTTCACTTTCGCTGCGCATCATCGCCCTCCATCACGGAGGGCGATGATATCCGCGCAGGCACGTCGATCAGGCATCGACGCGCTTGGAGCCCACGGCCAGGCCGGCCTTCAGGCTGGCTTCGACGAACTCGTCCAGGTCGCCGTCGAGCACCTTCTGCGTATCCGAACGCTCGATGCCCGTGCGCAGGTCCTTGATACGGCTCTGGTCGAGCACGTAATTGCGGATCTGGCTGCCCCAGCCGATGTCGGACTTGGTGGCTTCCACGGCGTCCTTTTCGGCGTTGCGCTTCTGGATCTCCAGCTCGTACAGCTTGGCGGCCAGCATCTTCATCGCGTTGTCGCGGTTCTGGTGCTGGCTGCGGCCGGTCTGGCAGGCCACGACGATGTTGGTCGGGATGTGGGTGATACGCACCGCCGACTCGGTCTTGTTCACGTGCTGGCCACCGGCACCGGACGAACGGTACACGTCGGTACGCAGGTCGGCCGGGTTGATGGTGATGTCGATGTTGTCGTCGATTTCCGGCGACACGAACACCGAGGTGAAGCTGGTGTGGCGGCGGTTGTCCGAGTCGAACGGCGACTTGCGCACCAGGCGGTGCACGCCGGTCTCGGTCTTCAGCCAGCCATAGGCATAGTCGCCTTCCACGCGCAGCGTGGCCGACTTGATGCCGGCGACGTCGCCACCGGAGACTTCCATCAGCTCGGTCTTCCAGCCGCGCGATTCACACCAGCGCAGGTACATGCGCAGCAGGATCTCGGCCCAGTCCTGGGCTTCGGTGCCACCGGCACCGGCCTGGATGTCGACAAAGGCAGCAGCGTTGTCCATCTCGCCGGAGAACATGCGCTGGAACTCCAGCTTCTCCACATGCGCCTGATGCTTGTCCAGGTCGGCCACCACGGCCAGTGCGGTGTCCTCGTCCTGCTCGGACTCGGCCAGCTCAAGCAGTTCGGTGGCATCAGCCAGGCCGTCCAGCACCGAGGCGATGCCGCCCACGGTCTTTTCCAGGCTGGAGCGCTCGCGGCCCAGGTTCTGGGCGTATTCGGCGTTGTTCCAGACGTCGGGGCTTTCCAGCTCCCGCGTTACTTCTTCAAGACGCTCTTTCTTGGCGTCGTAGTCAAAGATACCCCCGAAGCGACAGCACGCGATCGGTCAGATCGGTGATGCGCTGGCGGACAGGATTCAGTTCGATCATGTCGGCGGTTATGCATTCAAAAGATGACTGGTAATGATACCGCAGGCCGGCGAAACCGGCATGAGGGGGGGCCGGCCGGTAGAGTCGACTGCCAGTCGACTGCTCTCCGTTCAGGTTGTGGTGAAGCCCGCGCTGCGCGCGCAGGTCGACTGACAGTCGACTCTACCCCCCGCCCAGCGCCTGCCGCAGCACTGGCAGCTGGCGCCGGCTGCAGGGCACTTTGGCCCCATCGGCCATATGCAGCAGGGCCTCGCCGCCGTCCAGCGGCTCAATCGAGCGCAACTGGCTACGGTGGATCAGCCAGCTGCGGTGCGGACGCAGGAACTCGCCCGGGTCCAGCCGCTGTTCCAGTACCGCCATGGTGATCCGCAGCGGGTAGTCGTGGCCGCGTACCCGCAGGTTCACGTAGTTCCCCGCCGCCTGGGCGTACTCCACGTCCGCGGTGGCCACCAGGAATTCCTTGCCCAGCTTGCGAACCAGGAAATGCTGGGGGCGCTCGACCGGCTCCACCGGCGGGCCGACGTCGGGCTCGGTCAGCAGGTGCGCTTCACCCTGCCGCTGGCGGCCGAACCAGGCCACGGCGTGCACGGCAATCACCAGCAGGCTGTAGGTCTGCACGTCCTTGAAGAACTCGTAGAACCACTGCGCCGGCCAGGCGCCATAGGTGTAGTGCTGGCCAATCAGGGCGAAGGCCAGCTTGCGCATCAGCACCATGGCACTGACATGCAACAGCCACCAGGCAACGCCACCCAGCACGTAGAAGCCGATCCGGCGCCGCCAGGTGTCTGCATGCAACGGCCACCGGTGAGCGGCGGCATGCAGAAGTGCCAGCAGGCCCAGGCTGGCAAGCGCACTGCTGAACTCCTCGATCGAAGCCGCAAGGCCCGGGAATGGCTGGGCGTCCCGCAATGCCCGCATCCACTGCGCCAGCACATTGCCCGCAGCGGTACACAGGAACAGCAGCGACCAGAACACTGCAGCCATGCCCGCGCGGTTGGGACGATCTGCAACAAGGGCGGGATCGACCGCCGGATCTCCATTTTCCATGCCGCCATTGTTGCCCATCCGACCCTTTCCGCATCGGCCATTGGTCCCAATAACCCCTCCATTGGACCCTGCAAGGCTGCCATTGCACCCTATCCGCTGGCGACACTGAGCCTTGCGGCGGAAGGTGAAGCATCCTCCTGACGCCCATCGCCATGCACCGTCGCCACGATCTGGACACCCTGCGCATCGCCGCCTTCGCGTTGCTGATCCTCTACCACGCCGCCATGGCCTATGTGGCCGGCTGGGACTTCCACCTCAAGAGCGCCTACACCGCCGAATGGCTGCAGTGGCCGATGATCGCGCTGAACCGCTGGCGTATGCCGCTGCTGTTTGCCATCAGTGGTATCGCCTTGGGCCTTTCCCTGCCAGACCACGGGCGACTGCAGCACACGCTCCGCCGTAGCTGGCGCCTGCTGCTGCCCCTGGTCTTCGGTATCGTCGCGGCGGTGTCCCTGCAGGCCTACTGCGAGGCCTTGGACAAGGGTGACGTGGCACCGGGGCTGGGCCATTTCCTGTGGCGCTACTGGCAGTTCCGGCCGTGGCCGGGCGCGCACTTCAGTGGTGCCGCCTACGGCTTCACCTGGAATCATCTCTGGTACCTGGCCTACCTTCTGCCCTACACCGTACTGGCAGTCGTGCTGGCCAGCCTGCTCCGACCATTGCGCAGGGCGCTGCCGCGCTGGCAACCCGGTGATCGCCTGCTCGGGACCCTGCTGCTGGTGCTGCCGGTAGCGTGGCTGACCTGGGCACTGCTGGTGCTGATGCCTCGCTGGCCACCCACCCACGCCTTACTGGACGACATGTACGTGCACGCCGAATCGCTGCCGCTGTTCTTGGCCGGCTTCCTGGCGGCACGCTGGCAGCGCGGCTGGGATCTGCTGGTGCGCGGGCGTCGCGTGACCCTGACCCTGGCGGCGTTGGGGCTCTGCCTGGAGCTGGGCATCCGCGCACTGGCCCGCCTGCCGCATGTGGGCGATCTGGATGCGTGGGTGCTGGCACTGCCGTGGGCCCAGACCGAACGCGTCGGCCGCGCGTTGTATACGTGGTGCATGCTGCTGACCCTGTTCGGCTGGGCGCGCGTGCTGCTGGACCGTCCCTGGCACGGTCTGAACTACTGCCGCGAAGCTGTGTTCAGTTGGTACATCCTGCATCAGACTGTGCTGATCGTTCTGCTGTACGCGCTGCGCCCGCTGCAGCTGGGCCCGTGGCTGGAACCTGCACTACTGGTGGCTGGCACAATAAGCGCCTGTCTGCTGATCCACGAGCTGCTGATCCGACGTGTGCGCTGGCTGCGCCCGCTGTTCGGCCTCCGTGCCGATCCGCCAGCGTCGCCGATTGCACGCGCCGCAACGGCGCGCTGAGTTCGGTGCCGTTGTAGAGCCGAGCCCACACTCGGCTGCTTCTGCCGTGAACCGAGCATAGGCTCGGCTCTACCTTGAGGCAGTCGAGCAAGCTCGACTCTACAAAAGCCCGGAATCGATCATTTCACCTCGAACTCGCCTACCAGCACGGTCTCGGCACGATCCTTCAGCCGCATCGTCACCATCTGGTCCTTCTGCTTCGGCGTGCCCCAATGGGTGGTCAGCCGCAGCATCAGCGTCGTCGCACCGGTCACCAGCTGCTGGCGGCTGCCGAAGTAGTTGGCCTCCACCTTGTACTTGCCCGGCTTGGCGTTGCGCAGCGAGAACTGCTCGGGACCATAGCCACCAGTGAAGTCCTGCGACATCTGCCCACCCTGATAGGTCAGGCGGTTGCCGTAGTACGCGCGCTCGCCGTTCGGGTCGGTCACCCACAGGTCCATGTCGCTGTTGTCGGCATCCCACGACAGCACCACGCGCAGGTCCAGCGGCATCGCCTGCAACAGGCGCGGGTCGATGCTGCGGGTATCCAGCCGTGTCGTGCTGCCTGCCACCAGGTTGGTCAACTCGTCCAATGCGATCAGGGCGATGCCGTCGAAGCGGTTGTCCCACGGCCGCACCACCACCTGATACAGCGGCGCCAACGCCTGCTGCGGCTTGCCCGCAGCCGCCAGTGCCAGGCCAAGATCGCGGAAGCTCTGCGGTTCTTCCTGGCCCATCGCCAGCACCTGCTCGAACACCGGAACCGCCAGTGCCGGCGCATCGGCCTGCATCAGCCGGTAGCCGAGCACACGCAGCAGGTGGCGGTTGTCCAGGTCCATCTCGGCCAGGTTGGACAGCACACGCAGTGCCAGTTCGCGCTGGCCCTGCTCCAGCAACAGATCGGCCACATCGAGGAAGAACGCGCTGCTGTCGGCATGTGCGTCACGCTCGGCCAGGTAGCGGTCATACAGTTGCGACGCCGGGCCCTGGCGCAGTCGCCGGGCGATGGCCGAGTCCGGCTGCCACGCCGCCAGCTGGATGCCGAGCTCCCCATTGTTGGCGGCGGATGCAGCGACAACGCTGCCGGTGAGCGCGACCACATCCAGCGCTTTGTTCGATGCGGAGGCTGAGCGACGTGCACGCGCGCTGCTGGCTTCCATGCGTTGCTCGGCGGCGGCCATCGGTGCCGGCGCGAGCGGTGCCGCGGGGGCCGGCGCAGCGAGCATCGCCACCGGCGCCGAGTCCATCGCGTAGTCCGCGGATGCAACTTCCAGCGCCCCGCCCTTCAACTGCGGAGGCGCTCCCTTCGGCCAGCTTCGGTTCCACCACTGCTGGCGTTCCTTCCAACGTGCGGCAACCTGGTCCAGGCGCTGGCGATCGGCAGCGGCGCGATCGCTCACCTGCCGTGCGAAGCGGGCATCGTACTCGGCACGCAGCTTGCCGGACGGGCGGATCGCGTAGCGCAGGTAGTCCTCCAGGGTCTCCAGCACGATCAGCGAGGTGTCCGGTCCGACCAGGCCGAACTGCTGCGACAGCAGTTGCATTGCCTCGCGATTGCCTCGGCGGTCGGCGCCGAGTTGCTGCAGACGGGCCTGCGCCCACAAGCCGGCCAGCAGCTCACCGTCGTCACTCTTCTGCGTTGCCGGCAGCGCCTGCCATTCACCGCCGCCCACGCGCACCCGCATCGGCACGCCGTCCGCCGCAAGGCGGGCATGCAGCCATAGCCAGCCTTCGGCCTCGCTGCGACGATCGATCACAACATCCTGTACGCCACGGCCCGCATCCACCTGTACGTCCAACGGCGACGACAGCAGCTCCCGCGCAGCCGCGTCAACATCCTTGCCCAGCGCGACGAAGCGTCCGCCATGGGCTTCGCTCCAGCCGCGCAGGCGCACTGCATCGGTTCGCGCACCAGCACTGCTGACCGCGAACAGGCGCTGCTGCGGTGCGAGTGCTGGCAATGCTTCCGGTCCATAGGTCAGCAGGCCATCGCTGACCAGCAGGTACTCCTTCACGCTTGGCTGTGGCTGCCATTGCGCCAGCGCGCTGGCACCGTCCGGGCGTACGGCCTGCAGCGCTGCGCGCAGCTCGCTCCAGTTGCCTGCACGGACACGGAAGCGACGCATCGGTTCGGCACGGTCACGCAGCACGGTCAACGCCACGGTGCCGTCACCCATCGCTGCGAAGTAGCGATCCAGCAGCGCGAACTCACGTGTGCGATCGCGCTGGCCCGCCGAACCGGAGCCGTCCCACAGCAGGCCGATTTCGCTGGGCAACGTGCGGGGCGTGCTGCTGGGCGACACCGGCAGCTGCGCCAACAGGTAGTGCCCGTCCTGCCAGGGCGCCACCTGCACCTGTGCCTGGCGTGCCGCCGGCAGGCTCCACTGCAGCTGCGTCGGCAACTGCGCGCCCCTGCCCTGCCAGTGCAGCTGGCCCGCGTTGATGCGGAACGGAGCCGTACCTGCGGTGGCCGCTTCCGGCGCCTGCAGCTTCAGCTCAACCGATGCAGCGCCAGCGGCGAACTGCAGCGGCAGCGTCCACTGCCAGCCCTGGCCGGCGAAGGCCAGCGGTTCGCGAATCACCAGCTGCACGCGTCGGCTGCCACCGGCCGGCAGCGGATAGATACGCAGGCGGAACTGGTTGCCGGCAGTCTGTTCCAGCAGGCCCGGGTCGACACCGCGGCGGGCGATTTCCTCGAATACCTGGCGGCCGCGGTCCTTGGGCACCGGCACCGCGTCACGCAACTCGCCGTTGATGTCCAGTGCAAAGCCGCTGATCTGCTGACCATCGGCCAGCGGGAACTGCAGCTCACCCTCCAGCACGCGCCGGTTCGGGTTGTGGAATTCGAGGGTGATCCTGGTCTGGGCGATGCCGGCCTGGACCTCGCCTTCGATACGGGCACGCTGCAGCTGCACCGGCTGTTCGGCGGCGGGCGCAATCAACAGCGGGGTGGTGGCTTGCGGCCTGGCAATACGTGGCGACTGAGCGCCGACAGGCCCAGCCGCGAGGGCCAGCAACAACACAGCGCAGCAACGGACGAAGACCATGACAGGGCTCCAGTGGGATCGTGGACATTTGAACGCACGGACAGCCGGAATGGGGTTGGACCGTGCGCGGCTTTTCTTTGCCCCCACCCACAGGCACCATTCCCCACGCTCCCACACGCGCAAGGATGCCGATGCGATTGCCCCTGCTGGCCACTCTGTTGGCACTGGCCTGCCCCCTGACCGCCCTTGCTGCGGCTCCGGCCAAGAGCCTGTATTTCCAGCACCACGACTGGGTCGTGGCCTGTGACAACACCTTGACCTGCCGCGCCGCCGGCTACGCCGCCGATGATGACAGCACCCTGAGTGTGCTGCTCACCCGCAAGGGCGGCCCGGGCCAGGCCATCCAGGGCCGCCTGTCGCTGCAGCCGGAAGAAGGCCAAACCCAGCCCAAGGGCGCGCTGCATCTGCGCATCCAGCGCCAGGACCTGGGCGTACTGGTTCCCGTGAAGGGCGAAGGCACGCACAGCTTGAATGCCGCACAGACCAGCGCGGTGCTGTCCGCATTGGTGCGCGACGGTGGAATCAGCGTGACCGATGGCGCTGGCCATCGCTGGCCGCTGTCGGACAAGGGTGCCGCAGCGGTGCTGCTGAAGATCGATGAATACCAGGGCCGCCTCGGCACGCCCGGCGCCGTGATGCGCAGGGGCAGCACGCCTGAGTCCGGCGTTCCCACCGCACTTCCGGTGCCGGTTGTACGCAAGGCCGCTACCCTGGACTCGACTCCGGATGATCCTGCGTTTGCTCGGCTGGCCGCCTCACCCGCCCTGCGCGCGGCACTGCGTGCCACGCTGGAGGACGATAGATGCGAAGGCCTGCAGGAAACCGACGCCGACGTTCCGCTCAGCAACTCCCCGCTGCAGGTCCAGCGCCTGGACGCGCAGCATGTGCTGGTCACTGTCCCGTGTTGGCGCGGGGCCTACAACATCGGCGATGGCTACTGGATCGCCCGCCCGCAGGCGCCGTTCCAGGCGCAATGGGTGACCAGCGATGCGATCGACTACGCCGACGGCCAGATCATTGCCGCGCAGAAGGGCCGCGGCCTCGCTGACTGCATGTCGCACGCAGCCTGGACGTGGGACGGGACGAACTTCATCGCGACGTCCGAGGTGGCACCTGGGCTATGCCGGGGCGTGCCCGGTGGCACCTGGGAATTGCCGACGCTGGTCAGCGAGGTCCGCTGACGCCACAGAAAAGGGGACGGAGGGGATTAAGTCGCAAGTGGCAAACAAGGCACAAGCGACTTAATCCCCTCCGTCCCCTTTTTTCATGCAGGCAGGCAGTGCTCGACGATCAACTGGATGGCGCTGCCGCCACGATAGTCATCGCAGGCCAGTCGATAGGCCAGATGCACATGACGGCCGGGTGCGTTACCGTGCCAGCCGCCGAAATGGATCGCGTTGATCGTGCCGGGTACGCCTGGCAGGCGCAGTTCCAGCTTGAGGTGGCGTTCCTTCAGCACACGCCAGTTGGCCACTTCGAAGTGGCCGTCGAACAGCGGCTCGGGGAAGCCCTGGCCCCACGGTCCGGCAAGGCGCAGCGCATCGGCGTGGCGATGATCCAGCTCATCTGCGGCCAGTTCGCCATCGCTCAGCACCTGCTGCTGCAGTGCCGCCGGGTCGAGCATTTCCAGCACCACGGCGACGAAGGCGGCCTTGAAGTCATCGACGTGATCCAGCCGCATGCTCAATCCAGCCGCCATGGCATGCCCACCGAAGCGTTCGATCAGACCCGGATGTCGCGCATCGACCAGCGCCAGTGCGTCACGGATGTGCAGGCCGGGAATCGAGCGCGCCGAACCGCGCAGCGTGTCGGCACCGGGTTCTGCAGGCGCGAAGGCGATCACCGGGCGATGCAGGCGATCCTTCATCTTCGACGCGACCAGACCGACCACGCCCGGGTGCCAATCGGCGTCAAACAGGCAGGCCGCCACCGGTCGCTGGCCGGCCATGTCCAGCACCACGCGGGTCAACGCCTGCTCGGCGTCGTCAGTCATCGACTGCTGCACGGCGCGCCGTTCCGAATTGATCTGCTCCAGCGTCTGCGCGATCTCGCGCGCCTGGCGCGGGTCCTCGGTCAGCAGCAGCGCGATGCCCAGCGCCATGTCCTCCAGCCGACCCGCAGCGTTCAGGCGCGGGCCGAGCGCGAAGCCGATGTCAGTGGCGGTCAGTCGCGCGGCATCACGGCCGCTGGCTTCGATCAGCGCACGCAGGCCGACACAGCCCTGCCCCGCGCGCAGACGGCGCAGGCCCGCGCTGACCAGCGCACGGTTGTTCGGATCCAGCGCTACCAGGTCGGCGACGGTACCGACCGCCACCAGGTCAAGCAGTGTGGTCAGGTCCGGGCCCTTGCCATCGGCGAAGACGCCGGCCTCGCGCATCTGCCGACGCAACGCCATCAGCACATAGAAGATCACGCCGACGCCGGCCAGCGATTTGCTGGGGAACGCATCGCCATCCAGATTCGGATCAACGATCACGTCTGCCGGTGGCAGCTGCGGGCCGGGCAGATGGTGGTCGGTGACCAGCACCTGCCAACCACGGGCCTTGGCCGCAGTCACACCCGCGTGGCAGGCAATGCCGTGGTCGACCGTGACCAGCAGGTCCGGCTGCAGCTCGGCCAGCTCCTCCACCAGTGACGGCGACAGGCCGTAGCCGTGCACCATGCGGTTCGGTACCGCGTGCAAGACGTGCTGTGCGCCGAGCATGCGCAGGCCACGCACGCCGACCGCACAGGCGGTAGCGCCATCGCAGTCGAAATCGCCGACCACCAGGATGCGCTTGTCGTTGGCGATGGCCTCGACCAACAGGCCCACCGCATCGTCGATGCCGGTCAGCAGTTCAGGCGCATGCAGGCTGCCCAGCTTCGGCAGCGCCAGCTCCGGGGTATCGGCACCGCGACTGGCGTAGAGCCGCGCCAGCAGTGGCAGCGTGCCCTCCGGCCAGTTAGCGGGCGCGACCGCATCGCGGCGGCGGATCGTCGGCGTATCAGAGGAGGGCTGCACGGCATCGGCGGCAAGGGACATCGGCATCGCCGGGTTACGGAAGACCCGCGCATGATACCCCGCTCGGCTTGCCAGGCTCTCCCCCGGGCTTGGCGCAGGCGTGGTGATCGCCCATGCTTGTCCACTTCTGAAACGGAATTCGCCATGTACCGCCTGCTGTCCGCACTGATTGTCGGCCTGTTGCTTCCGCTCGCCGGCCATGCCGGAAACACGCCACTGGAACCCGGCATCGAGTTCGTGCATCACGACTGGTTCCTGGCCTGCGACAACACCGGCACCTGCCGCGCCGCCGGTTATGGTCCGGAGAGCGCAGACAGCTCGCTGGGCCTGATGCTGGAACGAGCCGGCGGCCCCGGCACAACCGTGAAGGCGCGACTGCGGGTGGGCGAGGATGGCGAAAGTGCAATGCCCGAAGGCGCGATGCGCCTGCAGGTGAACGGCCGTGATCTGGGGCCCGTGCAGGACACCGGTGCCGACGAATCCGTGACGCTGCGGCCGGCGCAGGTTGGTGCGCTGCTCGCCGCTCTGCCCGGCCAGGCGCGCATCGAGGTGATCGACAGCAGGGCCACGCGCTGGCCGATCTCCGATCGTGGTGCCGCCGCCGTGCTGTTGAAGATGGACGAAGCACAAGGGCGCCTTGGCACGCCCGGCGCCCTGGTACGGCGTGGCACGCGTGCTGAAGCGAGTGTGCCGGCTGCGCAGACCAGACCCGTGATCATGCGTGCCACGCTGGCGGCTACTCGCCCCGGAGACAACACACTGGGTAGCAGCGAAGCGCTGCGCGACGCGCTGATTGCCACGCTCGACGACGGTGACGACTGTCCGCGTCTGATCGAGTACAAGGGCACCCCGGAAATGGTGATCGAGCGGCTGGACGACAGCCATGTACTGGTGCAGGCGCTGTGCCAGATGGGTGCATACAACTACAGCAATGGTTTCTGGATCGCGCGTGATCGCCCTCCGTTCGCCCCGCAGACGGTTACGCTCGAAGCGGAGGGTTTTTCGCACTTCGAGCGCACGCTGTACGCACGCTCCAAAGGCAGAGGCATCGGCGACTGCGTCTCCGGCTCGGACTGGACATGGGATGGCCGCCGATTCCAGCCAAGCAGTGCTTTCAGCACCGGGCTGTGCCGTGGCATGCCGGGCGGTCACTGGATGCTGCCGACCCTGGTCAGCGAGGTTCGTTGAATGCACTCCCCTGCTCTGCCGCAACTGCCGCTGTTCCTGCTGGGATTGCTGGCGATGTCTTCGTCCGCCTGGGCCACGGCTCCGGTTGGTGCATCGTTCGCCGAGGGCGACTGGTTCATGGTGTGCGACAACACGCGTGCCTGCCGTATCGCCGGTGTCGGCGCCTCCGCACCGCTGAGACTGGCCGCACTGATCGAGCGCAATGGCGGACCCGGGGAAGCGGTGGAGATTCGGCTGGTACTCGCCCGCGACGACGCTGACGACCCCGAGGCACAAGCGCAGTCTCCTGTTGGCGCACTGCACCTGCAGCTGGACGGAAAACGCGTGGGCAGCATCGGGGCACTTGAGTCAGCCACGGAGCATGCAAAGCTCACCCTGGCTCAAGTGCAGGCGTTCAACACCGCCCTCATCAGGCAATCCCGCATCAGCATCACCGATGGCAGGGGGCAGACATGGTCGCTGTCTGCATCCGGCGCAGCCGCACTGATGCTGAAGATGGATCAGATCCAGCAGCGTCTGGATACGCCCGGTGCACTGGTGCAACGCGGAAGCCGACCGGAGTCGAGCGTGCCGCCCGCTCTGCCGAAGCCGGTGCTGGCCATGCCATCCAAGCGGGTGCCTCCGCGTGAGGAGGATGCGCGCCTGGGCGAACGCGAGGACCTGCGCCGGCTGCTTCGGCCCGGCAACAAGGCGGACTGGGCGTGCGCTGCGGATGTACCACAGACCAGCGCACCCTACGTCGCCATCCAGCGCCTGGACGACCATCACGTACTGGCCTCCGTTGTCTGCCACATTCCGGGGTTCAATGTGCCGGGGGGTACATGGGCGATCAACGACCAGGCGCCGTTCAATCCCGTTTTCATTACCCAGGGCGCACTGTTCCCGTACTCGGAGGAGCTGATGTTCGTTGAAGAGACCGTGGAGGCCGACCGGGATCGCTGCGGAACGGGGCGCTACTGGGCATGGGATGGCCAGCGGATGCAGCTGAGCATGGAGTACGTTGGTGGCACCTGCACTGGCACAGGAGCTTCCACTTGGCGACTGCCGACCTATATCACTGAATTCCGGTAGGGCATCCGCCTTCGCCCGTTACCTGCGGTAGTGCCGGCCGCTGGCCGGCAACCCCGGCAAACATCGGGGGTCAGAGCCGTTTTCCCATGGAAAACGGATCCGACCCCGATCAATCGTGAAGCTGGCGCGGCTTCTTCCAGAACTGCCAGCGCTGGCCACGATCCAGCTGGAACTGCCGACCATCCTCGAAATCCAGTACCAGCCGCTGCAGCTCGCCGCGCTTCAACGCGGCCAGCAGCGGCCGGATCGCATCATTGCCGAGCTGCTGCAAAGAACGCAGCTGGCGCAGATCGACCAGCGCATCCACGGACTGATCGCCATCCGCCGCTACACCCGCTGCCAGCGCAAGACCCTGCAGCAATGCATCGCGGCTGCGCACCTGCGCGTGCGGTGTGTTGACCGACACCGGCATCACGCCGCCGCCCCAGAACCACAGCGAATTGATCGGCTGTTGTCCCTGCGCGGCGCGCTGCTGGTTCCAGGAATGGTTGTGCAGCAGCACCTGTGCCTCGGTCATCAAGGCACGCCAGCGGCGGCCGACCTCGCCTTCGGGCAGGTGCGCGAACAGGTCATCGCCGAGCACCTCGTCCGGACTGTCGAAGTCCGGCAGTTCGCTGTCGATCGGAAGCCGCAGGTACCAGCGCGAAGGGTCCGGTGCATCCAGCGCGAACCCGGCGTCGGCGAACAACGGCTGCAGTACCGGCAGCAGTGCCAGGCAGTCAGCCAGCGTCGGCCGCAGCGTTTCGCCATAGGCCATCATCCGCGCACCGTGCATGTCCGGCACCATGCAGGCCGGATCGGCCCGCAGCCAGCTCGCGCCGGCGGCATCGCCGACGTCACGCTGGCGGGTCAACGCGGCCACCGGCCAGTGCGGCGCGGCGACCGTGAAATGGCGCGTCAGCTGCGCACGCTCGCCCGCCTCATGCTGCGAGGCGTTGGCGCGGCCCAGGGCACGGGCCACATCATCGGGCAGCGCAGCCGCGGCAAAGCGGCTGCGCGCGGGCAACAGCAGGGTCGCCGTCGCCACGCGGTCAGTCCAGGTAGCTGACGCTGACGATCTCGTACTCGCGCTGGCCTGCCGGGGCGTCGATCACGATCGAATCGCCTTCCAGCTTGCCGATCATCGCGCGCGCCACCGGCGAGGAAATCGCGATCAGGCCCTGCTTGATGTCCGCCTCGAGGTCGCCAACGATCTGGTACTTCCGTTCTTCGTCGGTTTCCACGTCGGCCAGGGTCACGCTGGCACCGAACACCACCTTGGAGCCGGCATTGAGCTTGCTCACGTCGATGATCTCGGCATGCGACAGCTCTCCTTCCAGCTGCTTGATGCGGCCTTCGATGAAGCCCTGTTCCTCGCGCGCGGCGTGGTACTCGGCGTTCTCCTTCAGGTCGCCATGTTCACGCGCTTCGGCGATCGCGGCGATCACCTTCGGGCGCTTGACCGACTTCAGGTGATCCAGTTCGTCGCGCAGCTTCTGCGCGCCCTTCATGGTGATGGGGGCTCTCATGCATTCAACTCCTTGTGCAGCTCCTGCAGCGACCAGACAGGGCCGGTGCCGCGGAATTCCAGTGAATCCACCAGCGCCTTGGCGCCGGCAATGGTGGTCGAGTAGGTGACGCGGTGCTGCAGCGCCTCGCGACGGATCGAGAACGAGTCGTTGATCGCCGAACGACCTTCGGTCGTGTTGACGATGTAGACGATCTCGCCGTTCTTGATCGAGTCGACGATGTGCGGACGGCCTTCGACCACCTTGTTGATGATCTCGCAGTCCATGCCGTGCTGCTGCAGCCACGCGGCGGTGCCACGGGTGGCAACCAGGCTGTAGCCACGTGCCAGCAGTGCCTTGGCCACCGGCAGTACGCGCTTCTTGTCCGGATCACGCACCGACACGAAGGCCTTGCCGACCGGCGGTGCCTTGATGCCGCCCGCCTCCTGCGCACGCGCGAAGGCGGCGTTGAAGGTACGGCCTACGCCCATCACCTCACCGGTGGAGCGCATTTCCGGCCCGAGGATCGGATCGACGCCCTGGAACTTGGCGAACGGGAAGATCGCTTCCTTCACCGAGTAGTAATCCGGCACGATTTCCTTGGTCGCGCCCTGCTCGGCCAGGGTCTTTCCGGCCATGCAGCGGGCAGCGATCTTGGCCAGCGGCATGCCGGTGGCCTTGGACACGAACGGCACGGTGCGCGAGGCACGCGGGTTCACTTCCAGCAGGTAGATGGTGTCATCACCCTCGTCGCTGGTCTGGATCGCGAACTGGGTGTTCATCAGGCCGACCACGTTCAGGGCCTTGGCCAGCTCCACCACCTGGCGGCGCAGCTCGGCCTGGGTGGCGGCGGACAGCGAGTACGGCGGCAGCGAGCAGGAGGAATCGCCCGAATGCACGCCGGCTTCTTCGATGTGCTCCATCACGCCGCCGATCAGCACGTTGCCCTGTGCATCGGCAATGATGTCCACATCCACTTCCACGGCGTTGTCGAGGAAGCGGTCCAGCAGCACCGGCGAATCGTTGGACACCTTCACCGCGTCGCGCACGTAGCGGGCCAGGTCGGATTCGCCGTAGACGATTTCCATGGCGCGGCCGCCCAGCACGTAGCTCGGGCGCACCACCAGCGGGTAGCCGATCTCGCGCGCCAGCAGCAGGGCTTCCTGGTCGTTGCGTGCGATGCGGTTCGGCGGCTGCTTCAGGCCCAGGTTGTCGACCAGCTGCTGGAAGCGCTCGCGGTCTTCGGCCAGGTCGATGGAATCAGGGCTGGTACCGATCACCGGCACGCCGTTGGCTTCCAGCGCCCGCGCCAGCTTCAGCGGGGTCTGGCCACCGTACTGCACGATCACGCCCTTGGGCTGTTCCAGTTCGACGATTTCCAGCACGTCTTCCAGGGTCAGCGGTTCGAAGTACAGGCGGTCGGAGGTGTCGTAGTCGGTCGACACGGTTTCCGGGTTGCAGTTGACCATGATGGTTTCATAACCATCCTCGCGCAGCGCCAGTGCCGCGTGCACGCAGCAGTAGTCGAACTCGATGCCCTGGCCGATGCGGTTCGGGCCACCGCCCAGGATCATGATCTTGTCGCGGTTGCTCGGCGCGGCCTCGCACTCGTCCTCGTAGGTCGAGTACAGGTAGGCGGTACCGGTGGAGAATTCACCGGCGCAGGAGTCAACGCGCTTGTAGACCGGGCGCACCTTGTGCGCACGGCGCAGCGCGCGGATGGCCGCTTCGTTGGTGCCGGTCAGCTGCGCCAGGCGCGCATCGGAGAAACCGGAACGCTTCAGCTTGCGCAGGCGTGCAGCGTCCAGCGCATCAATGCCGTCGGCGGCGACAGCAGCTTCAGCGGCGATGATCTCTTCGATCTGGTCCAGGAACCACGGATCGATGTAGGACAGCTTGAAGATGTCCTCCACGCTCATGCCGGCACGGAATGCGTCGGCGACGAAGAACAGGCGCTCCGGGCCCGGTGCCTTCAGCTCGCGGCGCAGGGTCTGCAGATCGTCTTCATTGGTCAGGTCCAGGCCGGTCGGGTCGAAGCCGACCTTGCCGGTCTCCAGGCCGCGCAGTGCCTTCTGCATCGATTCCTGGAAGGTGCGGCCCATCGCCATCACCTCACCCACCGACTTCATCTGGGTGGTCAAGCGCGCATCGGCGGCCGGGAACTTCTCGAAGGCGAAGCGCGGGATCTTGGTGACGACGTAATCGATGGACGGTTCGAAAGAGGCCGGGGTCAGGCCGCCGGTGATCTCGTTCTTCAGTTCGTCCAGGGTGTAGCCGACGGCCAGCTTGGCAGCGACCTTGGCGATCGGGAAGCCGGTGGCCTTGGAAGCCAGCGCCGAGGAACGCGACACGCGCGGGTTCATCTCGATCACCACCACGCGGCCGGTGTCCGGGTTGATGCCGAACTGCACGTTCGAGCCACCGGTATCCACGCCGATCTTGCGCAGCACGGCGATGGAGGCATCGCGCAGGCGCTGGTATTCCTTGTCGGTCAAGGTCTGCGCCGGGGCCACGGTGATCGAGTCACCGGTGTGCACGCCCATCGGGTCCAGGTTCTCGATCGAGCAGACGATGATGCAGTTGTCCGCCGTATCGCGGACCACTTCCATTTCGAATTCCTTCCAGCCCAGCACCGACTCTTCCACCAGCACTTCGGTGGTCGGCGACAGCTCCAGGCCACGGCTGACGATGTCGACCAGTTCTTCGCGGTTGTAGGCGATGCCGCCACCGCTGCCGCCCAGGGTGAAGCTGGGGCGGATGATGGTCGGGTAGCCGACGCGGGTCTGGATCTCCAGCGCTTCGTCCAGCGTGTGGGCGACGGCGGCGGTCGGGCATTCCAGGCCGATCTCACCCATGGCGACGCGGAACAGCTCGCGGTCTTCGGCCATCCGGATCGCTTCGCGCTTGGCGCCGATCAGTTCAACGTTGTACTTCTCCAGTACGCCGTTGTCGGCCAGGTCCAGCGCGCAGTTCAGCGCGGTCTGGCCACCCATGGTCGGCAGCAGCGCATCGGGCTTTTCCTTGGCGATGATCTTCTCGACCGTCTGCCAGTTGATCGGCTCGATGTAGACGGCGTCGGCCATCTCCGGGTCGGTCATGATCGTGGCCGGGTTGCTGTTGACCAGCACCACGCGGTAACCCTCGTCACGCAGGGCCTTGCAGGCCTGAGCGCCGGAGTAGTCGAACTCGCAGGCCTGGCCGATGACGATCGGGCCAGCACCGATGATGAGGATGGTCTTGAGGTCAGTGCGCTTGGGCATTTTCTTCTCTAAGTCAGTACAGCGTGACAAGGGGGGTGATCGCACGCTGTCGATCAGGAATCTTGATCCGCAGCGCCGCGCCAGGGGCAGCAGCGATGCGGGGGCTTACGGTCCATCGCGACGCCGCCGGGGGGGCGGCGGCGTACTGATCACGCCTTGGCTTCTTCCATCAGCACCACGAAACGGTCGAACAGCGGACCGACATCGTGCGGGCCCGGCGAGGCTTCCGGGTGGCCCTGGAACGAGAACGCCGGCACATCGGTGCGGGCGACACCCTGGTTGGTGCCATCGAACAGCGAGCGGTGGGTCACGCGCAGGGTCGGCGGCAGGGTCGCTTCATCAATCGCGAAGCCGTGGTTCTGCGAGGTGATCATCACCCGGCCGCTGTCCAGGTCCTGCACCGGGTGGTTGGCACCGTGGTGGCCGTGGCCCATCTTCATGGTCTTCGCGCCCGAGGCCAGGCCCAGCAGCTGATGGCCCAGGCAGATGCCGAAGGTCGGGATCTTCTGTTCGATGAAGGTCTTGATCGCTTCGATGGCGTAGTCGCACGGTTCCGGGTCACCCGGGCCGTTGGACAGGAACACGCCGTCCGGCTTCAGCGCCAGTACTTCGGCGGCCGGGGTCTGCGCCGGCACCACCGTGACCTCGCAGCCGCGCTCGGCCAGCATGCGCAGGATGTTGGTCTTCACGCCAAAGTCGTAGGCCACCACCTTGTGCTTGGCCGGCACGCTGACGAAGGCGTTGGCATCCAGGTCCAGCTGGCCCTCGGTCCAGACGTAGGTCTTCTCGGTAGTGACGACCTTGGCCAGATCCATGCCCTTCAGCCCCGGGAACTTGCGGGCGGCTTCCAGTGCCTTTTCCACGTCGATGTCACCGGCCATCAGCGCACCGTTCTGCGCGCCCTTCTCGCGCAGGATGCGGGTCAGCTTGCGGGTGTCGATGCCGGCGATGGCGACCACGCCACGCTGGATCAGCCAGTCCTGAAGCGACACCTGGCTGCGCCAGTTGCTGGGACGGCGGGGAACATCGCGCACGATCAGGCCGGCCGACCACACCTTGGACGCTTCATCGTCCTGGTCGGTCATGCCGGTGTTACCGATGTGCGGATAGGTCAGCGTGACCATCTGCCGGGCGTAGGACGGGTCGGTCAGCACTTCCTGGTAGCCGGTCATGGCGGTGTTGAACACCACCTCACCGACGGACAGGCCGGGCGCGCCTACGGATTCGCCCTCGAATACGGTGCCGTCTTCGAGGACGAGGATTGCGGCTTGGGTCACGGGAATCTCACTTTGGCTACCGAGGGGGCTGCCGAAGTCACGCCTGCGCTTCACGGAAATCCGGTTGCAAAAAAGCGCGGACGTACGGTCTGGGACCGGTCCGGCTTTCGTGATTCGGCGAGTGCGAATTGTAGCGCTGCCGGGGCGCTCGCGCCAGCGGTTATCGCGCTTCATGAACAGGCGATTGCGTATTCATTTCAATCCGGCGGCGTATGCGGGGTCCGCCGCCAGATCGTGCCGGCCGCTGGCCGGCAATCTGCATGCCATCGGGCGCCTGGTAGTGCCGGCCGCTGGCCGGCAATCCCCACGCCTTCGGACGCCCGGAAGCTGCCGGCCAGCGGCCGGCACTACCGCCTTACTGCAGCAGGTCCCGCACCCGATAGCTGCCCGGGGCGCGCCCCTGCAGCTGGCGGGCGGCAAACAGGGCGCCGCGGGCGAAGATGTCGCGATTGGTGGCCCGGTGCACCAGCTCGATGCGCTCGCCCAGCCCGGTGAACTGCACCAGATGCTCGCCCACGATGTCACCGGCGCGCAGGCTGGCGTAATGCGGCTCCGCCCCGCCCCGCTGCGCGGCCGCACCCAGGGTCAGCGCAGTACCCGACGGCGCGTCCTTCTTCTGCGTATGGTGCGACTCGACGATGTCGCAGTCCCAGCCGGCCAGCGCCTGCGCGGCGCGCTCGACCAGCTCGTCCAGCACCGCCACGCCCAAGCTGAAGTTCGAGGCCCAGACCAGCGGGATGGACGCCGCCGCGGCCTCCAGCGCCTGCCGCTGGCTGCTGGAGATGCCGGTGGTGCCTGAAACCAGGCCCGCACCCCGCTCCACGCACAGCGCCAGCAGCGGGTCGAAGCCCTCCGGCAGGCTGAAGTCGATCGCTACGTCGAACGCCGGCGCACCGGGCAGCTCGCTGGCAGCAAAGAACGGGACGCCGTCGACCACGCGCTGGGCCGGCGCACGGCCGGTCACCGCGGCCACGATCTGCAGGGATTCGGGATGTTCGGCGGCCAGCCGCAGCAGGGCCTGGCCCATGCGCCCGGAAGCGCCGTGAATGAGCAATCGCAGGGGAGTCTGGTTCATGCCTGCAGGCTAGCGGCAGCAAGCCTGCTCCGGCAAGCGCCATCGCTGCTACGCTGCATGCCCTTTCATGCAATGGATGGCAGTTCCACCATGCAGATCAGCGAACAGCTGGTGCTGGTCACCGGCGCCGGCCGCGGCCTTGGCAAGCACATCGCCCGCGCCTTCGCCGCACAGGGCGCCCGCGTCATCATCAACTACCACCGCAGCGAGGCCGCCGCACGTGCGCTGGCCAGCGAGCTGGGTGGCCAGGCGATCGCGCTGCCGGCCGATGTCACCGACCGCGCCCAGGTCGATGCAATGCTGCAGCACGCGCTGGCGCACTTCGGCCAGGGCGTCACCACCGTGGTCAACAACGCGCTGGCCGCCTTCTCGTTCAATGGCGACGCCCGCGACAGCGCTGCCGACATCGGCTGGCCGGCCTTCCAGGCACAGTTCGAAGGCAGTGTGCGCGGTGCGCTGAACACCGTGCAGGCCGCCCTGCCCGGGATGCAGGCGCGCCGTTTCGGTCGCGTCATCAACATCGGCACCAACCTGTTCCAGAATCCGGTGGTGCCCTATCACGACTACACTGCCGCCAAGGCCGCGCTGCTGTCGCTGACCCGCACCCTGGCAGGCGACCTCGGCCCGCACGGCATCACCGTGAACATGCTGTCCGGCGGCCTGCTGCGCACCACCGATGCCAGCGCCGCCACGCCCGAAGCGGTATTCGACTACATCGCCGCCAACACCCCGCTGCGCAGCGTCACCACCCCGACCGAATTCGCCGATGCCGCGCTGTTCTTCGCCAGCCCGTGGTCACGCGCGGTGACCGGGCAGAACCTGGTGGTGGATGGCGGACTGGTGCGGGACTGAACAGATGCGCATCTCCGAAGTCAGCCGCCTGACCGGTGCCAGCGCCAAGGCCATCCGCCTGTATGAAGCACGCGGCCTGCTGCCGCCCGTGCCACGACTGAACCGCTATCGCGACTACAGCGAACAGGACGTGGCCTGGATACAGCTGATCCGCCAGGCATTGGGGCTGGGCATCACCCTGGCCGCGATATCCCGCCTGCAGGGTCGCGATGGACGGCTCGACTGGCCTGCGGTACTGGCCTTGCTGGAACAACAGCGCACCCGCATTGCCAGTGAGCGGGCGCGGCTGGAACAGGTCGACCTCGCCCTGCGGCAGGTCCGCGATGAACTGCAGCAATGGCTGCACTCCGGCGGCACTGATTGCGTCCTGCAACCCAGCGGCTGCCCCGCCGGCGTTTGACCCTGCCCCTGGGGCAGACCGCACCCTCGCGCACTTTCCATTGCCCGAGGTTGCCGTGTCCCGCTCCATCCTGATCCTGCTGGGCCATCCCGACCGCGACAGCCTGTGCGGCGCCCTCGCCCAGTGCTACGCCACCGCCGCCGAGAACGCCGGTCATCGGGTGCGACTGATCGCACTGGGTGACCTTGAGTTCGATCCCGTGCTGCGTCACGGCTATCGCCAGATCCAGCCGCTGGAAGCCGATCTGCAGAACGCCGCCGATGCGATCGAGGCCTGCGATCACCTGGTGCTGGTCTATCCCACCTGGTGGGGCGCGATGCCGGCGCTGCTGAAGGGCTTCTTCGATCGCGTGCTGCTGCCGGGCTTCGCTTTCCGCTACCGGCGTGATTCGGTGTGGTGGGACCGGCTGCTGGCCGGCCGCAGCGCGCGGGTGATCAGCACGCTGGACACGCCGCCCTGGTACTACCGCTGGATCTACCGCGACCCGGGCATCACCCAGATCCGCGCCACCATCCTGGAATTCTGCGGCATCCGCCCGGTGCGGGTCAGCCGGCTGGGGGCGGTGCGCAGCAGCAGCCCGGCGCAGCGGGAGCGATGGCTTGCGCTGGCAGCGGAGCTGGGTTCACGGGCCGGGTAGATCCGCCGCCATGGGTAAAGCGTGCGAACCAAGGTTCGCACCCACCTGGAACGTTTGCACCCACCCGGGGCATTCGTTGCGCGTGTCGCGTTTGCCAATTGACCCCAAAGCGCTGCGCCTCAAGGCTGTGGGCCCTTCTTCCGGCCCAGGCAGCGCTCATGAAATCCTCGACCGTCTTCAGCAAGTGCGCGAGGAAGACCGGCTTTTCCGGCACGTCGACGACCCGCTACCGCTTGCTGGATGCCGCCCTACTTGTCGTGAATCACCAGCGCGCCAGCGAATGCCGGGGCTTCTATGTGAATGCTGGACTCTACTTTCCGGAGCTGCTCGAGTATCCCCTCGCGCCTGACGATCTTGAGACGGCTTTCCGGTACCGCTCCAGCATTCCCACGCCCCATGTCGACTGGCGGATCGAAGAGACGCCCGGCCTGCGCCGGGCTTTCATCCAGCAGGATCTGGATGATCTGCTGGAGGCCGGCAATCGCGATGGGATGAAATGCCTGCTGCTCGACGCCCTTGCCGACGTGGCGGGCTTCGCGGCAACCCATGGAAACCGGGAATCGGTGCGGCGATTGAATCAGGACGGGAACTTCCGGGCGATCATCCGCAGAGAGGTCTGAACCCCGGGAGCGTGCGAACCAAGATTCGCACCTACCAAGGCAGAGTCAGTGCTGTTTGGGCGGCGTCGGTCCGCAGCTGTCGCAACCGCCACAGGCACCACCGCCGCCCGTGGCCGGCGGCGCGATTTTCCTACCCAGCGCCTGCAGCCAGGCGGCGCGGCGCGGCTTCAGCAGGGCCAGCGCCAGCGCCCCCCGCAGCTTGCGCACGGTGCCGGGGAACTGCTTCTTCAACACCACCCAGGCACTGACCAGCACGGCCACCGCAATGATCAGGTACTGCAGCAGCAGTCCACCGTCCATCAGCCGCCCCCCAGCGCCTTGGTCACCTGGTAGGTGATCAGCGCCGCCACGTAGGCCGCAGCAAACAGGTAGAACGCCGAGAAGGCCATCGTCTTCCACGAATTGGTCTCGCGCTTGATGGTGGCCAGCGTCGAGATGCACATCGGGGCGTAGATGTACCAGACCAGCAGCGACAGCGCAGTGGCCAGCGACCAGCCGTCGCTGATCAGCGGGGTCAGTGCCTGGCTGGCGGCATCGTCATCGGCCGCCGACAGCGCGTACACGGTGGCCAGCGAGGACACCGCCACTTCGCGCGCGGCCAGGCCCGGAATCAGCGCGATGCAGATCTGCCAGTTGAAGCCCAGCGGCGCAAAGAACACCGCCATTGCATGGCCGATCTGGCCGGCGTAGCTGTAATCGATGGCCGGCATGGTGGCGCCGACCGGGGCCGCCGGGAACGACAGCAGCACCCACAGCAGGATGGTCAGCGCCAGGATGATGCCGCCGACGCGCTTGAGGAAGATCATGCCGCGCTCGTACAGGCCCACCGCCAGGTCGCGCACATGCGGCAGGCGGTACGACGGCAGCTCCAGCATCAGCGGGTGCTCGCTCTTGTCGCGGCGCCACTTCTTCATGATCCACGACATCGCCAGTGCACTGAGAATGCCGGCCGCATACAGGCCGAACAGCACCAGGCCCTGCTGGTTGAACACGCCCCACACCGTCTTCTGAGGGATGAACGCGCCGATCAGCAACGCATACACCGGCAGGCGCGCCGAGCAGGTCATCAGCGGCGCGACCAGGATCGTGGCCAGGCGGTCACGCGGGTCCTGGATGCTGCGGGTGGACATGATGCCCGGCACCGCACAGGCGAAGCTGGACAGCAGCGGGATGAACGAGCGGCCAGACAGGCCGGCGGCAGCCATCATGCGGTCGAGCAGGAACGCCGCACGCGGCAGGTAGCCGGATTCCTCCAGCACCAGGATGAAGAAGAACAGGATCAGGATCTGCGGCAGGAACACCACCACGCCACCGACGCCGGCGATGATGCCGTCGGTCAGCAGGCTGGCCAGCGGGCCTTCCGGCAACACACTGCCGACGAAGGTCGCGAGCCAGGCGAAACCGGCCTCGATGCCGTCCATCAGCGGTGTCGCCCAGGCGTACACCGCCTGGAAGATCAGGAACATCACCACCGCCAGGCTGATCAGCCCAAACACCGGGTGCAACAGCCAGCGGTCCAGCGCGTCGTCGACCTTTGCAGTACGCGCCGGCATGCGCACGGCCACCGACAGGATCTCGCGCACCTTGGCGTGGTAGTCGATGCCGCCTTCCGGGCCCGGCACCGGTGCATCCAGGTGCGGCACCATGGTGTCCAGGCGCTCGACCAGGGCCTTGGCACCCTGCTTGCGCACCGCCACGGTCTCCACCACCGGCACGCCCAGTTCGCGTTCCAGCGCAGCCACGTCCACCTGGATGCCGCGGCGCTGGGCCGCATCGACCATGTTCAGGGCGACCACCATCGGCTTGCCCAGCTCGCGCAACTCCAGCGCGAAGCGCAGGTGCAGGCGCAGGTTGGTGGCGTCGATCACGCACAGCAACACGTCCGGCGCAGCCTCGCCCGGGTAGAAGCCCCGGCACAGGTCACGGGTGATCGCTTCGTCCAGGCTGGCTGGATGCAGGCTGTAGGCACCGGGCAGGTCGAGCACGGCGAATTCGCGGCCGGACGGCGCGCGCAGGCGGCCTTCCTTGCGCTCGACGGTGACGCCGGTGTAGTTGGCAACCTTCTGCCGGCTGCCGGTCAGCTGGTTGAACAGTGCGGTCTTGCCGCTGTTGGGGTTACCAACCAGCGCAACGCGCAGGGGGGCGGTAGTAGCAGTAGCAGTCATGCGCGTCGTTCCTGGCTGGCGGCGTCGACCACGACCCGCTTGGCTTCACTGATCCGCAGCGCGAAACGGGTGAACCCGACCTGCACCAGCAGCGGCTCTCCCCCCACCGGACCCTTGGCCACCAGGCGCACTTCCTCGCCCTTCACGAAACCCAGCTCGCGCAGGCGACGGGCGATGGCATCGTTGGCATGCAGGTCCTGCACGGACTCGACCACGGCCGAGGTGTGCAGCGGCAGTTCGGACAGCGTCATCTAGCGTGTTCTCTGCTGGATGTAAATGGTTCTCGATTCTAACATTCCCGCGTCGCGTCATGGCCCATGACCAATGGCCCGCTATGATCCATACAGGTATGGAGTGACCCTGGAATCCCATGAACGATGCTTTGCAGATCGAGCGCAGCGGCGCCGTCCTCACCCTCTGGCTGAACCGGCCAGAGCTGCACAACGCCTTTGACGCCGGCCTGATCGCCCGGCTGACCGCCGCCCTGGAGGCGGCCGGGCGCGATGATTCGGTACGCGCGCTGGTGGTGGCCGGCCACGGTGCCTCCTTCTCGGCCGGTGCCGACATGCAGTGGATGCGCGGCATGGCTGCCGCCAGCGAGGCCGACAACCGCGAGGACTCGCTGGCGCTGGCACGACTGATGCGCACCCTGGATGAGCTGCCCAAGCCGACCCTGGCCCGGGTCCATGGCGCGGCCTTTGGCGGTGGCGTCGGCCTGGTCGCCTGCTGCGACATCGCCATCGCCAGCACCTCGGCCCGCTTCGGCCTGACTGAAAGCCGCCTCGGCCTGTTGCCGGCGGTGATCTCGCCCTATGTGATCGAGGCCATCGGCCCGCGCCAGGCCCGTCGCTGGTTCGCCACCGGCGAGCATTTCGACGCCGAGACCGCGCTGCGCATCGGCCTGGTCCACCAGCTGGTCGAGCCGGAACGCCTGGACGAGGCTGTGCAGCGCCAGCTGGCCCTGCTCGACAAGGCCGGCCCGATCGCCTCGTCGTCAGCGAAACAGCTGGTGCGGCAGGTCCGCGACAGCCATGACCGCGACACGCTGGATCGCGATAATGCCGCTCTGATCGCGCGCCTGCGGGTGTCCGCCGAGGGCCAGGAGGGTCTGGGCGCCTTCCTCGACAAGCGCGCCCCCCATTGGGTCACGGAAGCCTGAACATGCTCGATCATCTTGGTTTGACCAGCGCCGATCTGGCGCGCAGCAAGACCTTCTTCCTGCAGGCACTGGCACCGCTGCAGATCGGCGTGGTGATGGAAGTCACCGCCGAACAGACCGGCGCCCACGACCACATCGGCTTCGGCAGCGACGGCAAGCCGTTCTTCTGGCTTGGCAATGGCGGCACCGCCAGCCACGGCGTGCACGTGGCCTTCGCCTGCGCCAGCCGCACCCAGGTGGACGCCTTCCATGCCGCTGCCCTCGCCGCCGGTGGCCGTGACAACGGCGCGCCGGGCCTGCGCCCGTGGTACCACCCCGACTACTACGGCGCCTTCGTGCTCGACCCGGACGGCAACAACATCGAGGCGGTCTGCCATCGCCCTGCCGCTGGGGTGAGCGCATGAGCGATTACGTCCGCATCGTCGAGGTCGGCCCGCGTGACGGCCTGCAGAACGAAAAGCAGTCGGTCTCCACCGCCGACAAGATCGAACTGATCAATCGCCTGTCGGCCACTGGCCTGCGCAGCATCGAGGCGACCAGCTTCGTCAGCCCGAAGTGGATCCCGCAGCTGGCCGATGCCGCCGAGGTCTACGCCGGCATCCAGCGTCGGCCCGGCATCCACTACCCGGTGCTGGTGCCGAACGAACAGGGTTACGACCGCGCCCGTGCGGTGGGCGTGGAAGAAGTGGCGGTGTTCACCGCCGCCTCCGAGGCGTTCAACCGCACCAACACCAATGCCGGCATCGACGAGTCGCTGGCCCGCTTCGAGCCGATCCTGCGCCGCGCCGCCGCCGATGGCGTGCGCGTGCGTGGCTACGTCTCCACCGTGCTCGGCTGCCCTTATCAGGGCGAGGTACCGCTGGCCGACGTGGTGCGCGTGGCACGCGCCCTGCACCAGATGGGCTGTTACGAAATCTCGCTGGGCGACACCATCGGCGTCGGTACCCCGCGCAAGGCACGGGCGATGCTGCAGGCGGTTGCCGCCGAGATCCCGATGGATGCACTGGCCGTGCACTTCCACGACACCTATGGCCAGGCCATCGCCAACATCGCCACCTGCCTGGAAGAAGGCGTGCGCGTGGTCGACAGCGCCGTCTCCGGCGCCGGTGGCTGCCCGTATGCCAAGGGGGCCAGCGGCAACGTCGCCAGCGAGGACGTGGCCTACCTGCTGCAGGGCCTGGGCCTGGACAGCGGCGTGGACCTGCCGGCGCTGGCCGAGACCGGTCGCTGGCTGGCCGGCCTGCTCGGCCGCGCCACTGCCAGCCGCACCGGGCAGGCGTTGGCCGCGGCCGGTTGACCACCGCAATGCGCCGCCCCGCAAAGGCGGCGCAGTGCACAACGGCGACGGTCGCGGCTTCCGTTAGAATCGGCGGTTCTCGAACCTGCAGGACCGTTCAATGCAGCTGTCTTCCGTACGTGCCGTGATCACTGGCGGCGTCTCCGGCCTCGGCCTGGCCGTGGCCCAGCACCTCGTCGCCCAGGGCGGCAAGGTGGCCCTGTTCGACCTCAACGACGACAAGGGTGCTGCCGCCGTTGCCGGGCTGGGTGCCGACAAGGCCCGCTATTTCAACGTCAACGTCAGCGATGAAGCGGCCGTCTCGGCTGCCATCGACCAGGCCCACGATTTCCTGGGTGGCCTGAACGTGGCGATGAACTGCGCCGGCATCCTCGGCGCCGGTCGCGTGCTGGGCAAAGAGGGCCCGATGCCGCTGGCCGGCTTCCAGGGCACGGTGATGGTCAACCTGGTCGGCAGCTTCAACGTTGCAAAGGCCGCGGCCAACCGCATGCAGCACAACGAAGCCGGCGTGGACGGCGAGCGCGGCGTAATCATCAACACCGCCAGCGTGGCCGCCTATGAAGGCCAGATCGGCCAGGCGGCCTACTCTGCCTCCAAGGGCGGCGTGGTGGCGATGACCCTGCCGATGGCACGCGAGCTTTCGCGCTTCGGCATCCGCGTCAACACCATCGCGCCGGGCGTGTTCTGGACCCCGATGGTCGATGGCATGCCTGAAGCCGTGCAGGAATCGCTGGCCGCCTCGATCCCGTTCCCGTCGCGCCTGGGCAAGCCGGAAGACTTCGCCAGCCTGGTCGGCCATATCCTCGGCAATACCTACATCAACGGCGAGACCATCCGCCTGGACGGCGCCACCCGGCTCGCTCCGAAGTGATTCCCCCCCGGGCGCCGGGACGGCGCCCTCCCCCAACGACCTAGATCACCATGAAAGCCAACGACATCAAGAAGGGCAACGTCGTCGAGTTCAACAACGGCGTGTACCAGATCCGCGACATCGAGCGCAGCTCGCCGCAGGGTCGCGGCGGCAACGTCCGCTTCCGCTTCATCATGTACAGCGTGCCGGGCGGCAACAAGCTCGACGCCAGCTTCGATGCCGACGACAACCTGGTCGAAGTCGAACTGCTGCGCCGCCAGTCCACCTATTCGTACAAGGACGGCGACGCCTTCGTGTTCCTCGATGACGAGGACTACACCCCGTACACCCTGGATGCGGACGTGATCGGCGACGACGCCGGCTACATCACCGACGGCCTGACCGGCATCTACGTGCAGGTGATCGACGAGCAGCCGGTGGCCATCCAGCTGCCGGCCTCGGTGGTGCTGGAAGTGATCGAGACGCCGCCGGAACTGAAGGGCGGCACCGCCACCAAGCGCCCGAAGCCGGCCAAGCTCAACACCGGCATCGAAATCATGGTGCCGGAGTACATCGTCAACGGCGAGCGCGTGCTGGTGAACACCGCCACCGGCGAATTCGCTGGCCGTGCCGACTAAGCGCCTTGCGCTGATCGGTTGCCTGTCCCTGCTTGCGGCGTGTTCGCCGCAGGCAACGGACAGCACGGCCGATGCTGCGCCGAACGCAGCGTCTGTCGAACCGGCCGTGACGGCAGCACCGGTGGTGGAGGCACCGGCCGCCGTGGAGGCTACCGCCGAAGCGGAGCCCACTGCCGAGCTGTCCTCGGGCGATGAGGCGCTGGACACGGCACGTGCAGCCGCTGGCTGCCCGGTTCCGGAGGATGTGTATGACGTCGACGACGTGCGCATCTACTGCGCGATGCCGACCGACGTGCGGGCCTTCCTCGCGCGCGAAAACACCTGCCAGCACTTTGCGGGTGAGGAACCCTACGACGACGAGCGTCGCCGCGAACTGGAAGAGGCCAGCGCGAAGTACTGCGAGGGCCGCAAGAAGATCTTCACCGGCCTGGTCGCGCGTCATCGCGGTGACTGTGCGATCCGCGAAGCGCTGATCGGGATCAACAGCCGCTATGACCTGGACTTCGATCTCGACCTGAAGCCCTGCGAAGGCTGATCGATCAACGCCGGGCATCGCCCGGCGCCACCGGGACGGGACCGCGCCCAATCCCGTGCATCACATGCATCATGCGGTAGCGCCGGGCCATGCCCGGCGAGCGCAGCGGCCGCAGAAAGCGACGCCGGGCATCGCCCGGCGCCACCGATCCGCGCAATCACGCGTTACTTCGCGCCGAAGTTGCCGCAGCCGTGATACTGGCGGGTTCCGATGGTCAGATTCACCTTGGCATCGAAGGCCTCGCCACTCATGTCGTCCTGGCAGGTAGTGCGCTGGAAGCTGAGCTTGACGTCGGTGCCATCGGACGCCTTGCCGCTCCAGCCGTCAGCGCCTTCGGTGGGCTTGGCCACATCGAAGCGGCGCTCGCCGTAGTCGACTTCCACCTGCAGGCCGGGCGTGTCGCCGTCAACGATGGCAAGCCAGCCGGGCTCGTTGCCGGTGGCACGGAACGCTGCATTGCCGGCACTGCCATCGCCTTCGGTGGCTTCCACCGCATGGCACTCGCGGTCGGCCTCACCCTTCAGGCTCAGCAGGCCGTCATCGCTGCCCTTGGTCCAGAAGGTATTGCCCTGGCCATCACCGTACTTGGCGCCGGAAGCCGCACGCTCGGAGGTCATGGCGAAGGTACGGTCGCCGATCACCACCGTGGCCGCATCCTCACCATTGAAGGTCGCGCGCACGTCCAGATCGCCACAGCGATAGGTGGTCTCGCTGCCAGCACCGGTACTGGGGCTTGGCTGAGGGGCGGCCGGTTCGGGGTTGCTGCTGCCCGCGACGGGCGGTTGGGCTGGCTGGCACGCGGCCAGGACCAACCCCAGGGAGGCTGCCAACAGACTGGGAACTACACGCATGGCTCGACTCCTTGTCGACACTACAGAGATGCTCGACCCTACCATCTGGCGGTGAGCGGGGCCTGAAAGCGGCCTGACCGCGGTCATGCGGCCAGCACCGCCATCGACAGCAACTGCGCACCACTGTCGCCGGAACTGCAGGTCCAGACCCGCAGCAGGCGCAGTTTCAGTTCGCGCTCCTGGCCCTGCTCGCGCACCGACAAGCGCACATCGCTGGACAGCAGCGCCAAGCGGCCACACAGCAGCGTTTCCGTCGCGCAGGACTGCAGGCCAAGCACCTGCAGGCGGCCGCCCAGCCACTCGCGCAACCACGGCAGGTCGAGCATGCGCCCACCCTGCCCGTCCATCATGAACAAGGCCGGCGATACCAGCGCGGTCAGCGCATCGTGATCATCACCCAGCAGCGCTTCGCACAGGCGCTGCTCCAGCGCCCTCAATTGCAGTTCATGCAGATCTTCAACGATGTTCCGTTCCATCCACGGATCCTTCCGGCGTCGGCCGGCGTCTGCGCAGGCGCTGCGCGATCCACTGCCGCGCGCCCTGCACCACTACATAGAAGACCGGCACGAAGAACACCGCCAGCAGGGTCGCGCTGACCATGCCGCCGAACACGCCGGTGCCGATCGCCTGCTGGGTTTCCTTCGATGCGCCCTGCGCCAGCATCAGCGGCACCACGCCCAGCGCGAACGCCAGCGAGGTCATCACGATCGGCCGCAGGCGCAGCCGTGCCGCCTCCAGCGCCGCTTCCACCAGGCCACGGCCCTGCTGCTGCAGCTGGCGTGCGAACTCGACGATGAGGATCGCGTTCTTCGCCGACAGCCCGATCACGGTGATCATGCCGACCTTGAAGAACACGTCGTTGGGCATGCCGCGCAACAACACGGCCGCGACGGCACCGAGCAGGCCCAAGGGCACCACCAGCATCACCGCCAGCGGAATCGACCAGCTCTCGTACAGCGCCGCCAGCACCAGGAACACCACCAGCATCGAGAGCAGCAACAGCCACGGCGCCTGCGCACCGGATTCGCGCTCCTGCAGCGACTGGCTGGTCCACTGCAGGGCGAAGCCGGACGGCAGCTTCTCCGCCAACCGCTCCATCTCCGCCATCGCCTGGCCGGTCGAAACACCGGATGCCGGTGCGCCGGACAGGTTCAGCGCCGGGAAACCGAGATAGCGCTGCAGCTGCAGGGGCGCCTCGGTCCAGTGCGGGGTCACCAGCTCGGACAACGCCACCATGCCGCCTTCGCTGTTGCGAACGTACAGCTTCAGCACGTCCTCCAGTTCCATCCGGTGCGGCGCGTCGGCCTGCAGGATCACCTGCTGCAGCCGTCCCTTGTTGGGGAAGTCGTTGACGTACTGCGAACCCATCGCTGCCGACAGCGTGCTGCTGATATCGGCGAAGCCCACGCCCATCGCCTCGGCCTTGGCGCGGTCGATGTCCAGCCGCACACTGGTGCCTGCAGGCAGGCCATCGGCATGCACCTCCGACAGCAGCGGGCTTGCCTCGGCAAGCTTCAGCAGCCGCTGCAGTGCCGCTCGCAACTCGGCCTGGCTCTCCCCGGTACGCGCCTGCAGGGCCAGCGAGAAACCGGAGGAGCGTCCCAGGCTGTCGATCGCCGGCGGCATCACGCTCATCACCTCGCCCTCGGCCAGCGTGGACATGGCCTTCTGCGCGGCCTCCACCTCTCCGGCCGCGGTGGCACCGGCGCGCTCGCCCCAGTCCTTCAGCATGGTGTAGGTCAGCGCCGCACTCGGACCGGAGCCGGAGAAGCTGTAGCCGAGGATCGACTGGTTGGAGCCGATGCCCGGACGCGAGGCCACGTGCTGCTCGTAGGCTTCGACCACGGCCAGCGTGCGCTCGGCGGTGGCTTCGGCCGGCAGCTGGATCGAGGTCATGAAATAGCCCTGGTCTTCTTCCGGCAGGAACGCACCGGGCAACCAGTGCAGGCCCAGCAGCAGTGCCACCACCAGTGCGGCGAACACGCCCATCACCCGCCCACTACGCTGCAGCACCGAGGCCACGCCACGCTGGTAGCGCCCGGTCATCTTCTCGAAGCCACGATTGAAAGCACCGAACAGCCCACCCCGACCATGGTGGCCATGGGTATTCGGGCGCAGCAGGGTCGCGCACAGCGCCGGGGTCAGGCTCAGCGCCAGCAGTGCCGAGAACAGGATCGACACCGCCATTGCCACGGTGAACTGGCGGTAGATCGCGCCGACCGAGCCACTGGCCAAGGCCATCGGGATGAACACGGCGGTCAGCACCAGCGTGATGCCGATCACCGCACCGGTAAGCTCGCGCATCGCCTTGATGGTCGCTTCGCGCGGCGGCAGGCCCTCCTCGGCCATGATCCGCTCCACGCCCTCGACCACCACGATCGCGTCGTCGACGATGATGCCGATCGCCAGCACCATGCCGAACATGGTCAGCACGTTGATCGAGAAGCCCAGCGCCAGCATCACCGCGAAGGTGCCGAGCAGCGCGATCGGTGCGACCAGCGCCGGAATCAGCGTGTAGCGCCAGTTCTGCAGGAACAGGTACATCACCGCGAACACCAGCAGCATCGCTTCCAGCAGCGTCTGCACCACCTTCTGGATCGAGATCTTGACGAACGGTGCGGTGTCGAACGGAATGCTCGACTGCACACCACGCGGCAGCAGCGGCGCCAGCTCGGCCATGCGCTCGCGTACCGCCGACGCGGTGCGCACTGCGTTCGCACCAGGACGCAACTGCACGCCAGCCGCCGTCGCCGGATGGCCGTCCTCGCGGGTGCCCCAGGCATAGCTCTGCGCACCCAGCTCGATGCGGGCGACGTCACCCAGCAGCACGCGCGAACCATCGGCGCCGGCGCGCAGCACGATCGCAGCGAACTGTTCCGGTGTGGACAGCTGGCCATCGGCACTCAGCGGCACGGTGATGCGCTGGCCTGGCACGCCCGGCGAATCGCCGATGCGCCCTGGCGAGATCTCCAGGTTCTGCTGCTCGATGGCACTGGCCACATCACCCATGGTCAGCCCGTAGCCGGTCAACCGGGTCGGGTCCAGCCACACCCGCATCGCCTGCTCGGCACCGAACAGCTGCACGCGGCCGACGCCATCGATGCGGCGCAGCTCCTCGATGATGTTGCGCGCCATGAAGTCACCCAGCGCCGCCTCGCTCACGCTGGCATCCGGCGAACGCAGGCCGACCAGCATCAGGAAACCGGAATCGGCAGCCTCCACGAACAAGCCGTTCTGGCGCACGCTGCGCGGCAGGCGCGGCTCGATCGCCTTGATCCGGTTCTGCACGTCCACCTGCGCCAGCTCCGGGTTGGTGCCCGGCTTGAAGGTCGCAGTGATCGAGGCTTCGCCGGAGGTGTCCACCGATGACTCGAAGTACAGCAGGTGCTTGACGCTGGACAGCTCGCGCTCGATCAGGCCGACCACTGCGTCATTCAGCGTCTGCGGGCTAGCACCCGGGTAGCTGGCGTAGATGCTGACGCTGGGCGGTGCAACCGCCGGATAGCGTTCCACCGCCAGCCGCGGGATCGCCAGCACACCGGCCAGGATGATGAAGATCGCCAGCACCCAGGCGAACACCGGGCGATCGATGAAGAAACGTGCCATGTTGGATTTTCCTGGAGGGGCTGGCCCGGGAAAGGCTCAGCCCTTGCTGCCGGCCTGCACCGCGCCGGCGCTGGCGACCGGCATCTGCCAATCGCGCGCATCGACCACCACGCCTTCCTGCAGGCGTTCCTGGCCCTCGACCACCACCTTTTCGCCCGCCTTCAGACCGGTGCGCACCAGCCACTGGCGATCAACGCTGCCGTCGACCTCCAGCGTGCGGATCACCGCCTTGCCATCGCCACCGATCACCCAGGCATAGGCCTGGCCACCGGCGCTGCGCAGCACGGCCTGCTGCGGCACGGTCAGCGCACTGGCCGGCGCACCCCGCGGCACTTTCGCGCGCACATACATGCCGGGTAGCAGCTGGCGCTGCGGGTTGTCGACCAGGATGCGGAGGATCACATCACCGGTACGCGCATCGACGTTGATGCCGGAGAACAGCATCTGGCCACGCTCGGACAGCGGCTTGCCGGCGGCACCGATGATCGTCACCGGCAGCTCGCCACCACCGGCAGCACTGCGCTGCAGCGATTCCAGCTGGGCCGCCGGCTGGCGCACATCGACGTAGACCTGGTCGATCTGCTGTACCACCGCCATCGGCTCGGTATCGGCCACGCCGACCAGCGCGCCTTCTGTCACCAGCGCCTGATCGATGCGGCCGGCAATCGGCGCGCTGACCGTGGCATAGCGCAGGTCGAGCTGGCGACGCGCCAGGATCGCGCGCGCTTCATTCACCGCGGCACGGGCTTGTTCGTACTCGGCACTGGCATCGTCGCGGTGCTGCTGGCTGACGGCCTGTGCCGCGGCCAGTGCATGCAGGCGCTGCGATTGCACGCGACTGCGGCCCAGGGCAGCCTCACTGCGCTGCAGCGCGGCCAGTGCCGAATCGACATCGGCACGAAAGGCCGCCGGATCGATCTGGAACAGGGCCTGCCCGGCGTCTACTTCCGCGCCCTGGTCAAACAGGCGGCGCTGCACGATGCCACCCACCTGCGCTCGGATCTGCGCGGTGCGAACGGCGGCCACGCGGCCAGGCAGTTCGTCGTCACGCTGCACCACCTGCGGGCCGACGGTAACCACGCTCACGCGGGGTGCGGCTTCGGGCGCAGCTTCGGGGGTGGAGCAGGCCGTCATGGCCAAGGCGAGGGCCGCGATCAACGCGACCGGAGTCCTGAAGGTTCTCATTGCTGTGCACAATGCCGCGCGGGCGGCTGATAGGTTCTGAAGAACCCAGTGTGCGTGGCGATGATGGGGTTTCGATGGAGGAACTGTGGAGATACGATGGAGGCAAGCACCTTAAGGCCCCGCCCCTGCATGCATGCCGCCCCTGCCCTCGCCGCCCTCGTCCTGATCGTCGAGGATGAGGCCGAGATCGCCGACATTCTTACCGCCTATCTGGAACGCGAAGGGCTGCGTACGCTGCGCGCCGCCGACGGCCACAGCGCACTGGACCTGCATCGCAGCGCCCGCCCCGACCTGGTCCTGCTCGACGTGCAGCTGCCGCGGCTGGATGGCTGGAGCGTGCTGACCCAGCTGCGCCAGCGCGGCGAGACGCCGGTGATCATGCTGACCGCACTGGACCAGGACCTGGACAAGCTGACCGCACTGCGCATGGGCGCTGATGACTACGTGGTCAAACCATTCAATCCGGCCGAAGTGGCGGCGCGCGTGCGCGCCGTGCTGCGGCGTACGTTGCGCGCCTCGCGCGTGGACGCCCCGACCGCGCTGCGGGCGGGCCCGCTGCTGATCGACTCGGCCACCCATGCCGTGCACGTGGAGGGCGAAGGCTACAGCCACGAAGTGCTGCTCACGCTCACCGAGTTCAAGCTGCTGCACTGCATGGCGCTGGCGCCGACCCGCATCTTCAGCCGCAGCGAACTGATGCATGAATGCCTGCCGGAAAGCGAGGCACTGGAGCGCACGGTCGACAGCCATGTCAGCAAGCTGCGCCGCAAGCTGGATGAAGTGGGCATGGTCAATGTGCCGGCCAGCGTGCGTGGCGTCGGCTACCGGTTGATGGCCGACCGCTGATGGCCCGCCTGCGCCGCTCCGGGCTCAGCCGCCACATCATCGTCTCGATGTCGCTGATGGTGATCGGCGTCATCGTGATGATGATCCTGTCGTCGTGGCTGCTGTATGCAGTGCTGGTCGAATTTTTCCCCGGCACTACCGAGGAGCCGGAAAGCTGGCTGCCGACCGGCCCTGAACTGGCATGGATGGTCGGCGTGATCCTGACCGGCCTGGCACTGGCCATCGCCGCCTCGTTCCGCCTCGCCCACCGCATCCTGTCACCGTTGAATTCGCTGGTGGACAGCGTGCGCGCGCTGGCCGGCGGCGATCTGGGTGCGCGCGCCAGCGTCGAAGAGAACTCACCGGGCGAAGTGGCGACCCTGGTCGAGGACTTCAACGCCATGGCGCGGCGGCTGCAGCACGTGGAGAGCGAGCGTGCGATGTGGCATGCGGCCATCGCCCATGAACTGCGCACACCGGTGACGATCCTTCGCGGCCGCCTGCAAGGGTTGGCCGAAGGAGTCTTCCAGCCGGACGAATCCCAGTTCCGCAGCCTGCTTGCCCAGGTCGAAGGCCTGTCGCGCTTGATCGAAGATCTGCGCGTGCTGAGCCTGTCCGACAACGCACGGCTGGATGTACGCCGTGCGCGCACCGATGTGGTGGCCGAGGTGCATTCGGTGATGACCCTGGTCGACCCCCAGTTCCGCGCCGCCGGCTTCGTGCTGGAACTGGAAACCAGCCGCGAAGAGCACACCGCCCATTGCGATCCGACCCGGTTGCGCCAGGCATTGCTGGCATTGCTGGAGAATGCCCGCCGCTACGCCAGCCCGGGCAAGGTGCGGATTGCCGTGCACGACACGCCCGGCCATGTGCAGGTGGCGATCGAGGACGAGGGCCCGGGCATCGACCCGGCCTTGCACGCCGATATCTTCACCCCGTTCATGCGCGCCGATGGCTCGCGCTCACGCCAGGGCGGCGGCAGCGGACTGGGTCTGGCGGTGGTCAAGGCCATCGCAGACGCGCACGGCGGCCGCGTCTACTGCTCGCCGGGCAGTGCCGGCGGCAGCCGTTTCGTCATCGAACTGCCGCGTCAATAGCCGGACTGGCTGCCTGCGTGCGCAGGTGTGAACCCAGTGCGGCCAGATTGGCATCGATCGCATCCATCTCATCGCGTTGCTTCACCGGCAGCCGCTGACGCAGCTGCACGCGCAGCGCCTGCCACGCCGGTACTGCCTGTGCGCTGGCGGTGGACACGGCCTCGGTCAGCACCGCCTGTTCGTCGGCCAACGGCAGCCCGTAGCCAGCGTCCCGCAGCAGGGTGCCCGGGCGCAGCCATTGCCCGCTCTGCTCAAGCAGCCCACGCAGGCTGCGGGTTTCTGCGCTGTCGGGCGCGGCCAGCAACCGGCGCTTGAGCACGTCACGTGCGCGCAGCTCGGCACGCCGCTGTGCGGCCTGTTCCAGCAGCAGCAGGCCGGCGCTGGCGCGCAGGTCGCCCTTCAGCAACCACGGTGCCCGTTGCTGTGCAGGCAGCTTCAACCAGCCGCGTACATCGCGTGCGGGCAATGCCAGCTGGGCTGCCGCCACGCCGAACAACTGCTGGTAGTGATCACGCGCCGAGGCGAAGTAGTAACCCTGCGCCTTTGCTGAATCGCGATCAGCCAGCACCTGCCCATCCAGTATCTGCAGCCGCGACAGCCGCCGCTTCAACCCACGCGGGCTGAGCTGGGCCAGGCCGGCCTCGCCCAACCTCGGCACGCCGGCCTGCAGCAGCTTTGCGGTTTCCACCGCGCAGTTGTTGCTGACGAAGTAGTAGCGCCCGTCGTAGCTCCAGTGCACCTGAGCGGTGCGCTCGAGCAGGCTGGCGATCTCGTCGCGTTGCAGCCGCAACGGCAACGACTGCAAGCCGCGCAGCTCAACCTTGGTGTATTCGTCCACCACCTGCTGCAGCGGCAGCACGAACAAGCGCGACGGATAGCCACCGGTCAGCCCACGCCAGTTGGAAATCTGCACGTCACCGACGAACGCACGGAACGACAGCACCCGGTGGTACTCCAGGTCCAGTCGACAGTCTGGCCCCGGCGCACGGCCAGGCCGGCAGATCACCAACCGCAGCATGCTGTGGCCCCAGCGGCTCATCGGCTGGGCACTGCCTTCGGCAAACAGGTAATCCACCGCGTAGACGCGCGCCGGGTCAAGTTGCAGCAGCGATGCAGCGCCCTCTTCCGATTCTGCCTGCAGCAACGGCAGACTCGTCGCGCAGTGCGGCTGAGGCAGCGAAGGCGGCGTTCCAAAATGCATCTGGTACCACTGCGCCAGTGCCGATCGCCGGCAGGCAAACTCACTGTCGAGCACGAAATGCTCGGCGTTCACCGCCAGATACTCGGCCGGACTCTTCAGTTCATAGGCATCCGGACTACGGTCACGGAAGTCGTTGTCGCCACGGCCGAGGTGCCACGGCTTGCGCTGCCACCCCGCCAGATCCCGCCAACGCGCAGTGCGCGACCAGTTCGCGCCACTACGGTCGGCAATATGGGTCAGTTCGTGTACCAGCGCACTGCGGCGCGCACGGCGGGCGCCGGGCATGCCGTCATCCAGCAACTCGCGACGCAGCGCGATGTGACCGGCGAAGGTTCGGCCGTGCACGTCATCCGGCAGGTCATCGCGCCAGGCCACCCGTACCTGCGCAGGCAAGGCGTGCAGCAGGCCTTGCGGCAACAGCGACTGCACGTCGGCCAGGGTCTGGAGGGCGAGCTGCTGCTGCGCCGGGTCGAGACCGGCAGGGTCCAGCTGCAGGCGGTCAGCGGCATATGCCGCGGGAATGCCCAGCCACGCCAATGCGACAAGCCACCCGCGTTTCGGTGGCGCCGGGCGATGCCCGGCGGCATTCAGCACGGGTGTCATGCGGCCCGGATCAACGCGCCAGCAGGGTGCGGGCCAGTTCCAGGTCGCTCTGCTGCTGTGCGGCGGTGCTCTGCTCGCGCAGGTGGACCAGCGCCGCCTGCAGGCGGGCGCCACGGATCTGGCCGTCGCTGGCGACGAACGCAGCCGCATCGTCGCGCGCAGCCAGTACCACCTTGTCATCGCCCGAGCTGCTGCCCGACGAACCGGAGGACGCACCGGTGGCCGAGCCGGCCGAAGTGCCAGCGAAGCTGGAAGCGAAGCCGGCCAGCGGCAGGGACAGCAGGGCAAGCAGCAGAAGCGGACGGGTCATCGGTTCGAAGCCGGTTGTGAGAATGCGTGGAGCGTAACGGGTACGTGAAGGATTTGCCCGACTCAGAGGTCGAACAGCTTGCCGGGATTCAGCCGCGCTTGGGGATCGAACGCGCGTTTGACCGCCTTCATCAGCGCGATCTCAGCCGGGCCGCGGGTGCTGTCCAGGTAGCCCTTCTTGACCAGACCGATACCGTGCTCGGCCGAGATGCTGCCATCGAAGCGGGCCAGCACCTGTGCCAGCAGCTTGGTTACGTGCTCGCATTGCGCCACGAAATCAGCGTCACTGGTGTCGTCGGGTTTGAGCACATTGATGTGCAGATTGCCGTCACCGATATGGCCGAACCAGACCACGTCGAAATGCGGATAGGCCTGCCCGATCAGCGCCTGGGTCTCGGCCAGGAACGCCGGCATCGCCGAGATCCGCACTGAAACGTCGTTCTTGTAGGGTTTGTAGCGCGCCAGCGATTCGGTGATGCCCTCGCGCAGGCGCCACAGCTGCGCGGCCTGGGCGTCGCTGGCACTGATCACGCCGTCGCTGACCCAGCCATTACCCATGCAGTCCTCGAAGGCCGCCATCGCCGCCGCTTCCTGAGCCTCGTCGCCGGCCGCGAACTCGGTCACCACGTAATACGGGTGCACTTCGTCGAACGGCGCCTGTGCGCCATGTGCCAGCACGTGCTCCAGTGCCCGGTCGGTGAAGAACTCGAAGGCCTGCAGCTGCAGGCGCGCGCGGAACGCGGCAAATACCTGCATCAGCACGTCGAAGCTGGGCAGTGCCAACAGCATCACGTTGCTGGCCGGCGGCGGGTCGGTCAGTTTCACCGTCGCCTCGACGATCACGCCCAGCGTACCTTCCGAGCCGATCAGCAGCTGGCGGAAGTCGTAGCCGCTGGAGTTCTTGATCAGGCCCTTGTTGAGTTCAAGCAGCTCGCCGATGGCAGTAACCACTTTCAGCCCGGCGATCCACTCGCGGGTGTTGCCGTAGCGGATCACGCGGATGCCACCGGCATTGGTGGCGATGTTGCCCCCGATCGTGCACGAGCCGCGCGCGGCGAAATCCACCGGGTAGATCAGGCCGTGGTCCAGCGCGGCGTTGTGCACGGCTTCCAGCGGCATGCCGGCCTGCACCACCAGGGTGCGATCGACCGCGTCGTAGGCCAGCGCCTTGTTCATCCGTTCCAGGCTGAGCACCAGCTCGCCGTTGGCGGCCACCGCGCCACCCGAGAGGCCGGTGCGGCCGCCCGACGGCACCACCGCCACGCCCTCGCCTGCGCTCCAGCGCATCACCGCCTGTACTTCCTCGACCGTGGCCGGCAGCGCGATCGCCAGCGGCGCCGGCGTCCAGCGCCGGGTCCAGTCGCGCCCGTAATGCTCCAGGTCGGCCGGGTCGGTCTTCAGCTTCAGGCCGGGACAGGCCTGCTGCAGCGAGGCAATGCGGGAATCGGTCATGACGGTCCAGCGCGGTGCGTGAAGAACGGGCAAGCGTGCCAGCGGCGCGCGCCAGCGTCCAGCCCCGCAGCCGCGCAGATAGCTACGGATGCAACCAATTGCGCACTGCACCATGGGCGGCACGATCTGGCATAGTGGTCAGCCCCTGTCCCACTGGCCGTGTTGCCCCATGTCGCCGAAGAAGACCTCGTTCCCGAAGCAGGATATCCGCGTGCTGTTGCTGGAGGGGGTCAGCCAGACCGCCGTGGAGGTGTTCAGCGCCGCCGGCTACAGCCAGATCGAAGCGCACACCAAGGCGCTGCCCGAGGATGAACTGAAGGCGCGTATCGCCGAGGCGCATATCGTCGGCATCCGTTCGCGCACCCAGCTCAGTGCCGAAGTGCTGGCCGAGGCCAAGCGCCTGATCGCGGTGGGCTGCTTCTGCATCGGCACCAACCAGGTCGACCTGGACGCGGCCGAGCTGGCCGGCATCCCGGTGTTCAACGCGCCCTACTCCAATACCCGCAGCGTGGCCGAGCTGGTGATCGCCGAGGCGATCATGCTGACCCGCGGCATCCCGCAGAAGAACGCCGAATGCCATCGCGGCGGCTGGTCGAAGTCGGCCAGCGGCAGCCATGAGGTGCGCGGCAAGACGCTGGGCATCATCGGTTACGGCCACATCGGCACCCAGGTCGGCGTGCTGGCCGAATCGCTGGGCATGCAGGTGATCTTCCACGATGTGGAAACCAAGCTGGCACTGGGCAATGCCCGTGCAGCGGCCAGCCTGGACGACCTGCTGGCGCGCGCCGACATCGTCACCCTGCACGTGCCGGAGACCCCGTCCACGCAGTGGATGATCGGCAGCACCGAGCTGGCGAAGATGCGCAAGGGCGCGCACCTGATCAATGCCGCGCGCGGCACCGTGGTCGACATTGATGCACTGGATGCAGCGCTGGCCAGCGGCCACCTCGGCGGCGCCGCGCTGGACGTGTTCCCGGTCGAGCCGAAGGGCAACGGCGATATCTTCGAATCGCCCCTGACCCGCCACGACAACGTGATCCTGACCCCGCACGTGGGCGGCAGCACGCTGGAAGCGCAGGACAACATCGGCATTGAAGTAGCGGCCAAGCTGGTGCGCTATAGCGACAACGGCAGCACCCTGTCGGCGGTCAACTTCCCGGAAGTGACCCTGCCCGAGCACGCCGACAGCCTGCGCCTGCTGCACATCCACCAGAACGTGCCGGGCGTGCTGTCCAAGGTCAACGAGATCTTCTCGCGCCACAACGTCAACATCGACGGCCAGTTCCTGCGCACCGACCCGAAGGTGGGCTACGTGGTGATCGACATCACCGCCAGCGAGGAACAGGCTGCTGCGGTGCGCGACGAGCTGGCCGCGATTCCGGGCACGCTGCGCACGCGCATTCTGTACTGAAAAAAAGGGGACGGAGGGGATTAAGTCGTTTATGCCGCATGTGCCGCAAACGACTTAATCCCCTCCGTCCCCTTTTTCTTCAACGCGTCAACCACCGGCGCGCCATGCGCTGCATGGATTCGTCCGATTCCGGATCGGCCGCGACTTCGGTCACCGGCCGCCAGGCCAGATCCAGCGACTCCTCGCTGAGCACGAAGGCCTCGCCACCCAGCGCACGGATCACGAAACGTACGTCGTAGTGCCAGTGCCCCGGCACGTCTTTGCGCTCCGGAATCCAATGCTTGTCCAGATCGAAGATGGCCGGGTCTTCCAGCACCAGGCCGCTCAGGCCCGACTCCTCCTCGGCTTCCTTCAGCGCCACCTGGGCCAGGTCGCGGTCGCCGTCGGCGTGCCCGCCCAGCTGCAGCCAGCGCTGCAGCTTGCGGTGGTGGGTCAGCAGCAGGCGCTGGCCATCGGCACTGACCAGCCAGCAGCTGGCGGTGAAGTGGCCGGCCAGGCGCTCACGGCGGAACGGATCTTCTGGATCGTCCAACAATGTGCCGAATTCGGCAGCCAGTGCGTCGTGGGCGGGCTCGCGCCGGGCATAGTCCTGCAGCAGGCCACGCAGGCGATCGTCAAGCACGGCAAGGGTTTCGGCGGTCTGGCTCATGAATGGGCGGCGTTTGGAAAAATACTGCTCATTATCGCCGTTCATTGTTGCGATTGCGCTTGTGCGTTGGCTTCAGCTTTGGCTAAGGTACAGCGGGCCGTTCGCGCGGCCTTCACCATTCCAGGGTTGCCGGCAACGTATCGGCGGCCCACCCAATCCGATCACTAGGAAGTACTGCATGCTGAAAGCTCTGTTGAGGGTCAAGCCGGTTGAACCGGCCGGGCACGTCGATGCTGGCGAACCCATCGAAGGCAGCCTGGACGGCGAAGCCACGTTGAAACGGACCCTCACGGCTAAACACCTCATCCTGCTTGGCGTGGGTGCGGTGATCGGCGCAGGCATCTTCGTGCTGACCGGCCAGGCCGCAGCCAACCACGCTGGCCCGGCAGTGATGCTGTCGTTCGTCATCGCCGGTTTCGCGTGCGCCCTGGCGGGCCTGTGCTACGCCGAGTTCGCAGCGATGATGCCGGTCTCCGGCAGTGCCTACTCCTATTCCTACGCCACCCTCGGCGAAGGCATGGCCTGGTTCATCGGCTGGTGCCTGGTGCTGGAGTACCTGTTCGCCTCGGCCTCGGTCGCGGTGGGCTGGTCGGCGTACCTGATCAGCTTCATCACCACCACCCTGCACATGCCGTTCCCGGATGCGCTCAGCGCAGCTCCCATTGCCTGGACCGGCAGCGAGTTCATCGCCTCGGGCAAGCTGTTCAACCTGCCGGCGGTGCTGATCGTCGCGGCGGTGTCCGGCCTGCTGTACGTGGGCGTGACCCAGTCGGCCTTCGTCAACGCGATCATCGTGGCGATCAAGGTCACCGTCATCTGCCTGTTCATCGGCATCGGCGCGGCCCACATCGATCCGGCCAACTGGCAACCGTTCATCCCGGAAAACACCGGCGTGGCGGGTGAGTTCGGCTGGAGCGGCGTGTTCCGTGCGGCCACCATCGTGTTCTTCGCCTACATCGGCTTCGACGCGGTCTCCACCGCCGCCGGCGAAACCAAGGACCCGCAGCGCAACATGCCGATCGGCCTGCTCGGCTCGCTGGCGGTGTGCACCATTGTCTACATCATCGTCTGCGCGGTGCTGACCGGCATGATGCCGTACCACCTGCTGGGCACCGACAAGCCGGTAGCCACCGCGCTGGAGCCCTACCCGACCCTGGCCTGGCTGAAGACGCTGGTCGAGATCGGCGCCATCGCCGGCCTGTCCTCGGTGGTCCTGGTGATGATGATGGGCCAGACTCGCATCGCCTACACCATCTCCCGCGACGGCCTGCTGCCGAAGTTCTTCGGCAAGGTCCATGCCCGCTTCCGCACCCCGTACGTCGCCACCATCGTGGTCGGCGTGATCGCCGCCGCACTGGCCGGCCTGGTGCCGCTGAACGTGCTGGGCGAACTGGTGTCGATGGGTACCCTGCTGGCCTTCGCCACGGTCTGCATCGGCGTGCTGGTACTGCGCTATTCCAAGCCGGACCTGCACCGCCCGTTCCGCGTGCCGGCGGTGTGGATCATCTGCCCGCTCGGCGCGGCCACCTGCCTGTTCCTGTTCTGGCAGGCGTTCGTGGTGCATTGGCACCTGTTCGTTGGCTGGACCCTGCTCGGCCTGCTGATCTACCTGGGCTACGGCATCCGCAACAGCAAGCTGGCCAAGTCCTCCTGATCCGCCTACGGGCCGGCCTTGCGCCGGCCCGTCCGTTTTCCCCGCGCGCCCATTGCGGCGCGCTTCGACAAGACCACCACACATGTTCAAGCAACTGTGGGCCACCAAGCACCCGCATGCCGCCCATGAAGACGCCAACGGCCTGAGCCTGCGCCGCCACCTCGGCCCCTGGGGCCTGACCGCCCTCGGCATCGGCGCGGTGATCGGCGGCGGCATCTTCGTCATCACCGGCCAGGCCGCCGCCAACCACGCCGGCCCGGCCATCATGCTGTCCTTCGTGCTGGCCGCGATCTGCTGCGCCTTCTGCGCGCTGGCCTATGCCGAGTTTGCCTCGATGGTGCCGGTCTCCGGCAGCGCCTACACCTATACCTACGCCACCTTCGGCGAGCTCTCGGCCTGGTTCATCGGCTGGATGCTGGTGCTCGAATATGGTGTCTCGGCCTCGGCGGTAGCTGTCAGCTGGACCGGCTATTTCCTCAGCCTGCTCAGCCAGTTCGACATCCATCTACCGGCGGCGCTGGTCAGCGCGCCACTCGACGCGCAGCTGCGCCCGACCGGTGCGATCGCCAACCTGCCCGCCGCCGCACTGGTGCTGCTGCTGACCTGGCTGTGCTACGTCGGCATCAGCAAGTCCTCGGCGATGAACATGGCAATGGTCGTGCTCAAGACCGGCCTGATCGTGCTGGTCATCGTGGTGGGCTGGAAGTACGTGGACACCAGCAACTGGACCCCGTTCATTCCGGCCAACGAAGGCCCCGGCAAGTACGGCATGGAAGGCGTGCTGCGCGGCGCGGCGATGGTGTTCTTCGCCTACATCGGTTTCGAGGCGGTGTCGGTGGCGGCGCAGGAATCGAAGAACCCGCAGCGCGACATGCCGTTCGGCATGATGCTGTCGCTGGTGATCTGCACCGTGCTGTACATCGCGATGGCGGCGGTGATGACCGGCCTGGTGCCTTACCAGCTGCTCGGCACCGACGAACCGGTGGTGACCGCGGTGGCCGCGCATCCGCAGCTGGGCTGGTTGCGCTGGGTGGTCGAGGTAGGCGCCCTGGTGGGCCTGTCCTCGGTGGTGCTGGTGATGATCATCGGCCAGCCGCGCATCTTCATGATCATGGGCCGCGACGGCCTGCTGCCGCCGGTGTTCACCAAGATCCACCCGAAGTACCGCACCCCGCACATCAACACCGTGATCACCGGCATCGGCATCGCCCTGCTGGCGGCGCTGTTCCCGCTGGACATCCTCGGTGAACTGACCTCGATGGGCACGCTGATCGCGTTCGCGGCGGTGTGCGCGGGCGTGCTGATCCTGCGCCGCACCCAGCCGGACCTGCCGCGTCCGTTCCGCATGCCGATGGCATGGCTGATCTGCAGCCTGGGCGTGCTGAGTTGCCTTGCCCTGCTGTCGGCGATGACGATGCACAACTGGATGCTGATGGGCGTGTGGACATTCGTCGGCTTCGTGATCTATTTCTGCTACGGCTTCAGACACAGCCGCCTGCGGGGTCAGTAGGTTTTTTTGTATTGCAGGGCCTGCGGCCCTGCACCCGCTGGAGCCGGAGCAACGGCAACAGCTGGGTTGAGGGTTTGGCGGGGAGGCATGGGTTCGCGGGGGACGCCGTGAATCCATCCCTGGAGGCTTGGCCGCGGCATCCATGCCGCGGACACCCCCGCGAACCCATGCCTCCCCCCCCCTGACACTCTCCCTGCGCGTCCGGTAAATCCACGCCATGCGTGGATGAATTGCGTCTGGGAGATGAATTCCCTGTAGAGCCGAGCCATGCTCGGCTCCGAGCAAGCGCAGCGCCGCGACCCGCTTTTCGCTTTTCCTTCTTCACTCCGTGGCTGGCGCGCACGGAACCTGTCCGTGGCCGGCTGGGTGGGCTGCGCAGGGGTGTCCGCGGCATGGATGCCGCGGCCAAGCCCCCATGGACGGGTTCACGGCGTCCCCTGCGCAGCCCACCCAACCGGCCAACCCACGGAATCTGCTTCTGACGCCAGCCACGAGGGGCTCAGCCGTTGGCCGAATCCAGTAAAATCGCCCGCATGAACGCCCCCACCTTCCCGTACGACACCGCGCGCCTGAGCGAACTGGCCCAGCTGCTGATCGACAATGTCCGCGAGCTGGCCCAGGCCGGTTGGACCCCGGCCACCAGCAGCAACTTCTCCCACCGCCTGGACGACCGCCATGCCGCGATCACCGTGTCCGGCAAGGACAAGGGGCGGCTGATCGAGGACGACATCATGGTGGTGGACTTCGACGGCCAGGCCGTCGGCCGCCCGCTGCGCCCGTCTGCCGAGACCCTGCTGCACACCCAGTTGTACCGTCGCTTCCCCGAGATCGGCTGCGTGCTGCACACCCACTCGCCGGTGCAGACCATTGCCTCGCGCCTGTACGCGCCGCAGGGCCACATCCGGGTCGAAGGCTACGAGCTGCTGAAGGCCTTCGCCGGCAACAGCACCCATGAAATGGCCATCGACATTCCGGTGTTCGCCAACACCCAGGACATGAACGTGCTTTCGAAGCAGGTCGATGACCTGCTCGACCGTCAGAACCTGTGGGGCTACCTGATCGATGGCCACGGCCTGTATGCCTGGGGCCGCGACATGGCCGACGCGCGCCGCCACCTGGAAGCCTTCGAGTTCCTGCTCCACTGCGAGCTGGAACTGCGCAAGCTGCGCGGCTGATCGAGGGGTGCAGATTCCCATCTGGAATCTGCACCCTGCCCCCACCCTGCTACCCTGTCTTCCCCCCGAGACGTTCAAGCTGCCGCCATGAGCCGACTGCGCATCTACGACGACACCCGCCCCGAATCGCCGCTGCTGGACACCCAGGACGGCGCGATCATCGCTGCCGAGCTGCAGAAGATCGGCGTCACCTTCGAGCGCTGGCAGGCCACCGCGCCGGTCGCGCCGGGCGCCAGCCAGGAGGAAGTGTTCGCCGCTTACCGCGCCGACATCGACCGCCTGGTGGCCGAGCGCGGCTTCAAGAGCGTGGACGTGGCCTCGATCGCCCCGGACAACCCGAACCGCGCCGAGCTGCGCAGGAAGTTCCTCGACGAACACTTCCACAAGGAAGACGAGGTGCGCTTCTTCGTCGCAGGCTCCGGCCTGTTCACGCTGCACGTGGGTGACAAGGTCTATGAGATCGAGTGCGTGAAGGACGACCTGATCGCCGTGCCCGACGGCACCACCCACTGGTTCGACATGGGCGATGAGCCCAGCTTCGTGGCGATCCGCTTCTTCACCGAGCCGGACGGCTGGGTCGGCCACTTCACCGGCACCGACATCGCGCAGAAGTTCCCCCGTTACGTACCTACCCAGGCGTCCTGATCCATGCAGCCCCGCGTCATCCTGACCGACATCGAAGGCACCACCAGCAGCATCTCGTTCGTCAAGAACGTGCTGTTCCCCTATGCCCGCAAGGCGCTGCCCGCGTTCGTCGCCGAGCACGGCCAGCAGCCGGAAGTCCGCCGTTGGCTGGATGCGGTGGCCACCGAGATTGGCGGCGCCTGCCAGGACAGCCTGGTGGCCGAGACGCTGCAGGGCTGGATCGACCAGGACCGCAAGCACACTGCACTGAAGGCGCTGCAGGGCCTGATCTGGGACGAAGGTTACCGCCGCGGCGACTACACCGCGCACTTCTACCCGGAAGTGGCGCCGGTGCTGAAGGGCTGGCACGCCTCCGGCCTGCCGCTGTATGTGTATTCCTCCGGCTCGGTGCCGGCGCAGAAGCTGTTCTTCGGCTTCAGCGATGCCGGTGACCTCAGCCCGCTGGTGTCGGGCTGGTTCGATACCGAGATCGGCGGCAAGCGCGAGGCCGACAGCTACCGCCGCATCGTGCAGGCCATCGACGTGCCGGCCGGCGAGATCCTGTTCCTGTCGGATGTGGTGGAAGAACTGGATGCCGCCCGCGAAGCCGGGTTGCAGACCCGCCTGATCGATCGCCTGGATGACTACCCGCTGCCGCGCACCGGCCAGGCCGCCAATGGCCACGAGCGCGTCGAGAATTTCCAGCAGATCCAGCTGTAAACAGGTGCGCGGACCAACGGTCCGCACCCACCGGGCGGCCGGGCCGCGCTTCTGGTAGATGCCAACCTTGGTTGGCATGTTCCGGGTGTGCCAACCAAGGTTGGCACCTACCAAAGCGGGATACCCCTCAACGGTCGTTGAGGGTCTTCACCTTCAGCGCTTCGCGCAGGGCAGCCAGGTCCACCGGGCCGCGAACCGCAATGTCGCGGGTTTCGCCGGGCAGCAGGTCGAGCAGGTTGTCTTCCACCTGCACGTCCAATGCACCGAAGTCGATCCACGCCGAACGCACGTAGGCCGCGCTTTCCAATCGCAGACGATAGTGGTCGCCTTCAATGGACAGGCTGGCCTTGAGCTTCTGTCGCGGCAATACCTGGTCCTTGGCCTCAACGAAGCCGACCACCTGGCGCGCGCTGACCTTCCCACCCTGCAGCAGCTCGAACACCGCCAGCGTGCGCTTCGGGTCGGCACCGGCCAGCAGCTCGGCATCGCTGAAGTCACCGATCGAGGTGACACCGGCAGCGGCCAGGGTCACCGCGTCCTCGCGACGACGCAGCACCTTGCCGTCTACATCCATCACCCGCAACCGCCAGCGTGCATCCAGCGCGGCACCGTCATTGAGCAGGCGCACCCGCGTACTGCCCTCGTCGCGCAACGCCGCCACCGTCACCGGCGCAAAGAAGCGCCGCGCGGCGAAGTGCAGCGCCTTCCAGCGGCCGAAGTAGTCCACGCTGGACCATGAAGCACCCGGCCAGACGTCGTTGAGCTGCCAGTACAGTGAGCCCATCGTGTACGGCCGCGAGGCGCGATGATGCAGTGCCGCCAGTGCGATGCCATCGGCCTGCATCACCTGGCTCAGGTAGACGAAGTCCTCGAAGTCCTTCGGCGTGCCGTAGCCCAGTTCGATGTAATGCAGCAGGCGGCTGTTGCCCTCGCCGGCCATGAACTTCTGGTGCGCGCGGATTACCGGGCTGTCGATGCGCTGCTCGGCGCGGGTGGCGATCTGGTCCACCGTTGTCACCGACGGCCACGCCTGCAGTCCGTATTCGGACATGAAGCGCGGCGTCTCACGCAGGTAGGCCTGCACCGGCAGCGCTGGATTGCCCCAGACCTGCCAGTAGTGCTTGTCGCCGCGGGTCGAGTCGTTGGCCTTCTCATCCAGATCATTGCTGGGCGAGCTGGACCAGTACGGCACGCCCAACCCCTCCTCGCCCACTACCTGGCGCAGGTCATTGCCGAACAGGTCGACGTAGCCCTGCCAGACCTTCGCTGCAAACGCCGGGTCGGCCGCCTTCAGGTCGCGGCCGTGGCCCCAGTCCTTCCAGGCGGTCTCTTCCTCGTTGTTGCCACACCACAGCACGATGCTGGGGTGATGGCGCAGCCGGCGCACGTTGTCGCGCGCCTCAGCCGCCACGCTGGCGCGGAACGCTGGATCGTAGCCCGGCTGCATGCCACCACCGAACATGAAGTCCTGCCAGACCAGCAGGCCCAGCTCATCGGCGATGTCGAAGAACGCATCATCCTCGTAGTAGCCACCGCCCCAGTTGCGCAGCATGTTCATGTTGGCATCGCGCGCGGCCGTCAGCACCTGGCGCAGGCGTGCGGCATCGACCCGTGCGGGGAAGGCATCGAACGGAATGACGTTGGCGCCCTTGGCGAAGATCTCCACGCCGTTGATGACGAAAGCAAAGCCCTGCCCGCCCTTACCGTCTTCCTCGCGACGCAGTTCGACCGTGCGCAGGCCGATGCGCTGCTCGCGGGCCAGTGTTGTATCTGCGCCACCGTCCAGGCGAGCCTGCACGGTGTAGCGGTCCTGTGCACCGTGGCCGACCGGCCACCAACGCTTCGGTTCCGCCAGTTCAATCGGTAGTTCAACACTGTTCTGGCCGGGCTTCAGCAGAACCGTGCGCTGCTTCTGGGCCACGCTGCGGCCTTCCGGATCATGTACATACACATTGACCACGGCCGAACCCGCCGCAGCACCCTGCTCCACCTGCAGCAGCACTGCCAGCTTCGCCTGCTCCGCGTTCAATGCATCGGTGCGCACCGCCAGATCTGTCAGCCGGTGCGCATCCCAGGCCTGCAGATCGACGCCGCGCCAGACCCCGGCAGTGACATAGCGCGGGCCCCAGTCCCAACCGAAGTGGTAGGCCGGCTTGCGCGCGAAGTTGCCGACCATCGCGCCCTTCGGTTCATCGCCATACGGCGACGGGTAATTGCCGGCGATCTTGTGCGGCATCGCCTGCACGCCCGGCAGCAGGGTCCGAATCGGCGAGCGGAACACGATCTGCAGTTCATTGCCTTTCGCCCGCAGACGCCCTTCCACGCGCGCGGTCCAGGTACGGTGCGCATTGTCTGCACGCAGCAGCGGCTTGCCGTTGAGACTGACTTCGGCGTAGGTGTCCAGCCCATCGAAGCGCAGCTCGGCATTGGGCTTGGCCAGCGTCGCCGCATCCACGTCGAAGCGGGCGCGGTACTCCCAATCAGCCAGGCCGATCCATTGCAGCTCGGCCTCAGGCGCACCGACATACGGGTCGCGGATCAGTGCATGCGCCAGCAGGTCGGTGTGCACGCTGCCCGGCACCTTCGCCGCACGCCATTGCTGCAGGCCCGGATGCGCGGCGCCCTGGGCGTCGCCGGGCAGCATGCGGAATTCCCACTGCGCCTGCAGCGGGGCTGCGGCTACCGGGAAGGAGATGGCTGCAATCAGCAGCAGGAGCAGACGAACAACGAGGGAAATGCGATGCACGTAATGCTCCTGTTTCTCTGCTGAAGGCCAAAGCGAGTGTCCATTGCCTGCGGCTGGCTCCGCGCGCATGGCGATGCGTTCATCATCCCGGCGCCCGGACCGAGACGCGGCGCGGCGCGGCCCGGCGCTACCGGTTCCGATTCATCATGCGTACGGCGCTACGCGCTTCAACGCACGACGTTCAACACTTCGTAGCACGCACCCATGGTGTGGTAATCCACCTTGCCGGCCGGGCTCTTCTCGTCGCTGTACTTGCGGTTGTCGGCATCGAGGATGCGGAACCAGGCACCGTACTGGTGATCGACGAAATGCTCCCAGGAGTACGCCCAGAAGCGGTCATACCACTGCCAGTAGCGGTCGTCGCCGGTACGCTTGGCCATCAGTGCGGCGGTCGCCAGCGTTTCGGCCTGCACCCAGAAGTACTTGTCGTCGTCGCAGACGAAGCTGTCGCCACCGATCGGTGCGCCGTCCATGCCCGGCTGCCGGCGCGATTCCGGTGCGAAACCGTAGTACAGGCCGCCCCGGGCATCGTCCCAGCTGCGCGCCACGGCGACGTCAAACAGGTGCTGCGCGGTCGGCACCAGCCAATCGGCCTGCACATGGCGATCGAGGATCAGCAGCAGCTTGGCCCACTCGGTCTGGTGGCCAGGCTGGAAGCCCCATGGGCGGAACAGGTGCTTGGGGTCGTCCAGGTTGTAGTCCCAGTCGATTTCCCAGTTCACATCGTAGTGTTCCCAGACCAGGCCACCGGCCTTGGCGGCCTGGCGGCGTGTCATGTTGTCGGCCAGCTGCAGCGCGCGCTCGACATAGCGCTGCTCGCCACTGGCCTCGAACGCGGCCAGCATCGCCTCGCACATGTGCATGTTGGCATTCTGGCCACGGTAGCCGGTGAAGTTCCACTGGCCGTCGGCTTCGTCCTTGTACAGGCCGTGCTGCGGCTCCCAGAAGCGCGCTTCCAGCAGCTGCCAGGTCTCGTCCATCCACTCGCGGGCCTGCTCGACACCGGCCTTCAGTGCGCAGCTGTAGGCCAGCAGCACGAAGGCCACGCCGTAGCAGTGGTTCATGTCGTCCTCGACCTTGCCGTCGCGCAGGGTCCAGGCATAGCCGCCGGTGACCGGGTTGCGGTGCACCTCGCGCAGGTAGCGCACGCCGTGCTCGACGGCCTCCCGGTACTCGGCATTGCCGAACTCGCGGTAGGCCATCGCGTAGTTGAAGACGAAACGGGTGCTGCTCACCAGGTGGCGGTGGCTGGCATCGTAGATGCTGCCGTCATCACGGAAGTAGTGGAAGAAGCCACCGTTCGGATCGATGCAGCGCGGATGGTAGAACGCCATCGTGTCGGCGATATGCGCGCGCAGGAACGCGGGCGAACGGAAATCGGGCGAGGTGCTCATGCGGTAATGTCCTGTGCCTGCAGCAGCTGCTGCACTTCATCGAGCGAGGGCATCGCGGCGAACGCGCCCTTGCGGGTAACCGCCAGCGCGCCGACCGCAGCGCCGAAGCGCAGCGTGGCGGCGATCGCCTCCGGGTCCTGGCAGAACGCGGCGAAACCCGCGCCCGTCCCACCGCGCTCCAGCAGGCCGACCAGCACGCCACCGACGAAGGCATCACCGGCAGCGGTGGTGTCGACCGTAGCTACGCGGAAGCTGGTGACCGTGCCGTGGTTGTCACGGGTGTACCAGTGCAGCGTGGCCGCGCCATCGGTGACGATCACCCAGCGCGCCTGCGCGGCCAGCAGCCGACGCAGCACCAGCGCCTTGCCGTCGTCGCCGAGCGGTGCTGCCAGGTAGTCCAGTTCCTCGCGCGACAGCTTGACCAGGTCGGCCCGTTCCAGCGCCTGCCACAGGCGTGGCGTCGGATCCTCGTTCGCCGGCCACAGGGCCGGACGCAGGTTCAGATCGAGGCTGACCACCGCGCCGGCCGCACGCGCACGATCCATGCCGGCGAAGGTCGCTTCGGCGATGGCCGGCTCGGTCAGGCTGTTGGAGCACACGTGGAAGCACTGTGCGCCGTCGAAGCACGCTGTCTGGAAGTCGCTGTCACGGAACAGCAGGTCAGCCGCCGGCGGGCGGTAGAAGCTGAAGCTGCGCTCACCACTGGCATCCAGCGCGACGAAGGCCAGCGCGGTCTTGGCGGCGTCGGTGCGCACGATGTAATCCGTGCCCACGCCGTGCTCGACCAGGCTGTCGGCGAGGAAGTCGCCGAACATGTCACGGCCGAGCATGCCAACGAACTGGGTCTTGGCACCCAGCCGTGCAGCCGCCACCGCGACGTTGGCCGGTGCACCACCGGCGTACTGCAGGAACGCGCGCGGGGTGTCGGCCGAGGCCGGCGGTTGCGCTAGTAGATCGATCAAAATTTCGCCGAAGCAGACAATGGCACCCATTCCGGACTCAGCCTCCCTGCGTTGCGGAAGCCGGCGTACGCGCGCCGACCAGTCCGTAGAAAATGATGTAGCCGTAGCACAGCAGCGGCAGGATGAAGCTGGCCTGCACGCCGATGTGGTCGGCCAGCACGCCCTGCAGGTACGGCACCACGGCACCGCCGACGATGGCCATGATCAGCAGGCTGGAACCCTTGTTGGTCAGCGGGCCCAGGCGCTCGATGCTCAGCGCGAAGATGGTCGGGAACATGATCGAATTGAACAGGCCGATCGCCACCACCGAGTACAGCGCGACGTTGCCGGAGGTCAGCATGGTCGTGGCCAGCAGGCCCACGTTGACCAGCGCGAAGATCGCCAGCAGACGGCTGGGCGAGAAGCGCGCCAGCAGCGCCGAGCCCGCAAAGCGGCCGATCATCGCCATCGTCCAGTAGGCCGACACGTAGTGCGTGGCTTCCTGTTCGCTGAAGCCGCCGATGCTCGGCATCGACAGATAGTTGACCAGGAAGCTGCCGATCGACACTTCGGCGCCGACGTAGAAGAAGATGCCCAGCACACCCAGCAACAGGTGGCGCTTGCGCAGCGCATCCAGATAGCTGTGGTGGTGGCCCTGGTCGGCCTGCTCGGTGGCGTCGCTCAGCGCCGGCAGGCGGAACAGGAACACGAACAGCGCCAGCAGCACCAGCGCCACTGCCAGGCCCACGTACGGGCCCTGCACGGCCTGCGCCTCGGCGGCGCGGTAGGCCAGCTGTTCGGCGGCCGGCAGCGCGTTCAGTTCATCGGCGCTCTTGACCGTGTTGGACAGGATCAGCATGCCGCCGAAAATCGGCGCAATGGCCGTGCCCAGCGAGTTCAGCGCCTGCGCCAGGGTCAGGCGGCTGGAGCTGGTCTGCTCCGGACCCAGCAGCGCAACGTAGGGGTTGGCAGCGACCTGCAGCACGGTAATGCCAGTGGCCAGCACGAACAGCGCGCCGAGGAAGGCGCCGTACACGCGCAGCTCGGCCGCCGGCCAGAAGCCCAGCGCGCCGATACCAGCGATCACCAGACCGGCAACGATGCCCTTCTTGTAACCCAGCGCCGCCACCAGCCGACCCGCTGGCAGCGACATCAGGAAATAGGTGCCGAAGAAGGTGAACTGCACCAGCATCGCCTTGGCATAGTTCAGCTCGAACACCGCCTTCAGGTGCGGGATCAGGATGTCATTGAGGCAGGTCAGGAAGCCCCACATGAAGAAGATCGTGGTGACGACAGCCAGCGCCTTGCCGTTGGTGACGGCAGGTGCGTTGCCCGAGGAACCCGATGGACGGGGCGTTGCGGAGATCGGCATGCGGTACGCGCCTCGATGCGCGGAAGGTCGTTGTTGCGTGGAAGGGGTGTAGGAAGGAAATCAGTTCGGTCGTGCGGCACTGCTTTCGCGGATGCGCAGCTGCACCGGTGCGACCGTGCGCCGTGGCGGCGCGTCCGGCTCGTCCAGTCGTTGCAGCAGCAACGCGGCAGCTTGCCGGCCACGCTCGCGCGGGTCGGCGGTGAGCGTGGTCAACGGCGGCACCGCGACAGATGCCTCGGAAATATCATCGAATCCGGTAACGGCAAAGTCACCGCCCGGACGGATGCCACGAGAATTCAAGCCCAGCATCAGGCCCAGCGCGACGGTGTCGTTGTAGCAGACCGCTGCACTCGGGCGATGTCCGTCGGCAAACAGCTCATCGGTGCGCGCCGCAGCTTCCAGGCGGTTCGGCGCCGACTCGATCATCCAACCCGGCGGCAACGACAGCCCAGCCTCGGCCAGCGCCTGCTGGAAACCGGCACGGCGCTGGTGGCACGAACTGGACGCGGCGTGGCCACCGAAGAAGGCGATCTGGCGATGGCCGCGCTCGATCAAGTGGCGCGTGGCCAGGTAGGCGCCGTGCTGGTTGTCCAGGGTCAGGAAGTCCCAGTCGGCCCCTTCCAGTTCGCGGTTGAACAGCAGCACGTTGGCATTGGCGCCCAGCGCCTGGCGCAGCTGCGCAGTGTCACTGCCTTCGGCCGGCGACAGGATCAGGCCGGCCGGGGTGTGTTCCATCAGTGTCGAAAGCACCGCCTGCTGGCGCTCCGGCGATTCACCCGTGCTGCCCAGCAGGGTTACGTAGCCACGCCCGCCGAGCGCCTCGTCCACGCCCGAAGCGAATTCGGCGAAGAACGGGTTGGACAGATCGTTGATTACCAGCGCGATGCTCGACGAGGTGCGACGGCGCAGGTTGGCCGCGGCGCGGTTGTAGACATAGCGCTGGCGGCGCAGTTCTGCCTCGACCTTGGCCCGGGTGTCGACGTTGACCAGCGGGCTGCCGCGCAGCACCAGCGACACGGTTGCCCGTGACACGCCGATGGCACGCGCGATGTCGGTCACCGTCACCGCCTTGCCGGCGCGCTTGCTGGGATTGCTGCCGTTGTCGTTCATCGTCTTCCCGGACTCCGCTGGAGGCTCAAGCCTAATGGATCAGGGCCGTGTCGTGCCGTGCCGTTCGCTGGGTCACCGCGAACGGCACAGTCCGTCTCAGCGCAGCTGGCTGCCCGGTGCAGCGCACCAGGATACCGGCAGGTCCTTCACCGCAGTGCCCCAGCCCTGCTCCGGCGCCTTCGCATCGAGTGCGAACTGCAGGCGCGGTCCCTGCTGCAGGCGGTTCCAGTCCAGCCATACCGGTGCATGCACCTGGCCATCGACCTGCACGCCCTGCACGTACTGCAGGCGACGGCCATCGGCGCCCGGCGCATCGATGCGCAGCGTGCGGCCATTGCCCAGGTCCACTTCCACCTTGCTGAAGCGTGGCGTATGCAGCAGGAACTGGCCGCTGCCCGGCACCGCCGGGTACACGCCGATGGCGCTGAACAGGTACCAGGCCGACATCGTGCCGAGGTCATCATTGCCGGTCACGCCGTTGGGCGCATTGGTGAACAACTGCTGCGCGGCACGCACCACCGCTGCGGTCTTCCACGGCTGGCCGATCAGCGTGTACAGCCACGGCGAGTGCAGGTCCGGCTCGTTGTTCGGGTTGTAGCGGAACTGGTTGTAGTAGCTGTACGGCCCGACCACCCACTCCTTGCGGGCGGCATTGAGTGGATCGGCCTGCAGCGCGTCCATCGCGAAGAACGCATCGAGGCGGCGGCCGGCCTGTTCGCGGCCATCCATGGCTTCGACCAGGCCCGGCACGTCCTGCTGCGCCAGCCACTGGTACTGCCAAGCCGTGCCTTCATGGAAACCATGGTGCGAACGCGGGCTGTAATGGCCATCGGCCGGGGTGTACCACTGGCCGTCCTCAGTACGCGGGCGCGGGAAACCGGTGAAGCCGGTCTCGGCATCGCGCACCTGCGGGTCCCACACCTTGCGCCAGTTGCGGCCGCGCTCACGCAGCGTCGCCGCGTCCTGTGCGTGGCCCAGGCCATCGGCCATCTGCGAGAGCGCACAGTCGGCCAGCGCATACTCCAGCGTGGCCGAACCACCGTGGTGCGGATCAACGTCCATGCCCTTGGATGGGAACGCACGGTCGTAGACCACGTAGCCCTTGTCCAGGTAGGTCGGATTGCCGGAACGGCCGGCCATCCGCGAGTTCAGCGGCGGCGTGCCGAACGCATTGCGACGCAGCGCGTCCCAGGCCTGTGATTCGCGGCCCTTGAGCGCACCGAAGCGCCACAGGTCGACCATGAACGGCGTGACCGGATCGCCGGTCATGATGTTGGTCTCGAAGTTGGCATAGCCCCAGCGCGGCAGCCAGCCCCCCTGCTCGTCGATCGCCAGCAGGGTGCGGCCGATGTCACGCGCCACGTCCGGGCGGGTCAGCGCCAGCCACTGGTTCTGCGCGCGGTAGGTATCCCACAACGAGAAGTACTCGTAGTAGGTCCAGCCATCGGCGCGGTGGATACCATCGTCATAGCCGCGATAGCGGCCGTCGGCATCGTTGCCGGTCATCGGCTGCAGCAGCGCGTGGTAGGCCGCACTGTAGAACACAGTGCGGTCATCAGACGTACCGCCCTGCACACGCACCCGACCCAGCTGCTCGCGCCAGGACTGCTGGGACAGTGCGCGCATGCGGTCGAAGCCGAGCAGCGCCCCACCCTGCATGCCGTCCGCGCGCAGATTGATGCGCGCGCCTTCGGCATCCACATGCGAGATCGCGCTGACCGCCGTCACCGACTGGCCCTTGGCCAGGTCGAAGCTGAGCCAGGCACCGTTCGGCTTCTGCTCGCCTTCCATGCTGTGGCGCGCACCCGGCAGGCCACCGCCCTCACCCCAGGTGCCATGCGCCTTGAAAGGGCGGTCGAACTCGATGCGGAACCAGGTGGTGTACTGATGGCCGCCGCAGAAACTCTTGGTGACCAGCTTGCCTTCCACCACGCGGTCGCCGACCACATCGACCACGCTGCCGATCACCGAGTGGCGCTCGTTGGCCTGGCCGACATTGACCAGCACGTGGCCATCGCCCTGGCGCTGGCTGAAGGTGTAGCGCTCGGCGGCGGCACGCGTACGCGCGGTGGTCTCGGCATCGATGCCGCCGTAGCTGGTCAGCCGCACCTTGTAGTAGCCGGCCTGGCCGACCTCGCCGTCGTGGGTGTAGGACGCGGCATAGGCCTTGTGATCGAACTCCTTCGCGTTGCCGGTATCGAAATCGCCACCCGGACCGATCGACCCGGTGACCGGCAGCACCGACACCTGCCCACCCTGCTCCCAGCAACCGGCTCCGGAGATGAACGAATGACCGAAGCCGCGGATCTTCTCGTCGTCGTAGCGCCAACCCGAATAGTGGCTGCCGATCGGGCTGACCTGGATCAGGCCGAACGGTGCCGACGCGCCCGGGAACGTGTTGCCGTCGTCCTTGCTGCCTATGAAGGTATTGACCTCGCGCTCCAGCGCGGCCGGCGCGGCCTGCAGCAGCATCGGCGACGCCGAAAGTGCGAGCAGGCAGGCCAGGCGCGCCAGCGGGCGCAAAGACAATGGGACGGCGGGAGCGGACGGCACTGGACGCATGTCGGGTTCCTGTAGTCGATGACGCGGAGGCAGACGGCCGGGGCCGTCCGGCACCGTTCCGCTGAGCCCCGCCATGACTGGCTGAAAGCTCCCCCTGGAATGACGCCCGACCCACCAGACCGTGGATTTAGATCGATTCAAGTAGAGCATGCTGGTTCAGCCGAATGCATTCTGCGGCGCAGCATGAGAGGGGGTGTTCGGCAGGGCTGCGCCCTGCACCTGCTCCAAGCCAAGGCAACAGCCGGAGCAACAGCAACAGCTGACTATCCGTGGGTAGGCGGGGTGGGTCCGGTTGCGGGGGCCGCTGCAAGTACGTCCATGTAAGCTCGGTCGCCGCATCCATGCGGCTCACGCCCCCGCAATCGGACCCACCCCGCCTTCGACAGATTCCCGCGATCTGTGGATCCACGCCATGCGTGGATGAATCTCTGTCAGATAACGAAATCAATCGGGAGTCAGATCCGTTTTCCAATGGAAAACGGATCTGACCCCATGACCCCGGTGATTCCAGGACCTATCCAACCGTCACCGGGAAACTGTCAATGGTGGGGCGGTGTGGGCTGGCAGGACCGTTGGCGCCATGGATGGCGCCATCGAGCCCCCATGGACGGGTTTACGGCGTGTCCTGCCAGCCCACACCGCCCCGCCAAACCAGCAGAAACCCAGAGCCGCTTTGGCTTTGGCTTTGGCTTTGGCTGTTGCCGGCCAGCGGCCGGCACTACAGCAGGTGCAGGGCGCAGCCCTGCCGCCCCACCCTCCCCTGCGCACGAAAACGATTTCACTGATTTCAGCAAACCGTCATCCCTTCGCCACGCCAGTACCATATTGCGGAGCAGCATGCGCCCACGGGCGACCCATGCTAAAAAACGCCCGCCCATCGCTTAGATCGATCCAAGAACGACATTGCGATGGCCGGGAGTTGGGGGAGCAGCAACAGGACGTACCAGGCCACGCGCACGGTGCTACTGCCACTGCATGGCAATAGCGACAATGTCACTTCAAATTAGATCGATTCAAGTTGTCCGTGCCACGTCACCGGATCAATCCAGGAGAGAGGGAGAGATGGGAATGAAGCATTCAACACGCACGCATGGTCACGACGCACTGTCGCTGGCCATCGCGCTGGCCCTGGCCGCCGCCATCGTGCCGGCAGGCGCCGCCGCACAGCAGGCTGCCTCCGCCGGCGCGCAGGACGCCACCACCCTGGACAGCGTCCAGGTCACCGGCTATCGCTACGCCATCGAGAAGAGCCTCGAACAGAAGCGCGACGCCAACGCCGTGGTCGAAGTGATCACCGCTGAAGATGTCGGCAAGTTCCCCGACAAGAACGTCGCCGACGCACTGCAGCGCGTGCCCGGCGTGATCATCACCCGCAGTGGTGGCGAAGGTAAGAACGTCAGCGTGCGTGGCCTGGCCTCGGACCTGACCCTGACCCAGTTGAACGGCAACTACGTCGCCACCTCGGAAACCAACGACGAAGCATCGCGTTCGTTCAACTACACCCTGCTGCCCTCGAACATGCTGTCGGCGGCGGAGCTGTACAAGACGCCGGAAGCACGCATCGACGAAGGCGGCATCGGCGGCACCGTGATCCTGCGCACCCGCCGTCCGCTGGACATGAAAGCCAACTCCGGCTTCGCCTCGATCGAAGGTACCTCTTCCGACACCAGCAGCGGCGTCGACCCGCAGGCGTCGGCGATGTACTCCTGGCACAGCAAGGACGAGCGCTTCGGCCTGCTGATCGGTGCGACCCGGCAGGTCCGTACCAACCGCAGCATGGAAGTCAGCACCGAAGACTGGCAGTGGTACAGCGACCGTGTGGACGCCAATGGCGGCGTCATCCATGACTATGTCTGGAATGCTGCCGGCCGCACCCGCAATCCGGCCGTCGACGTGTACGGCAACGCGTTGCCGGATGCATCGCAGTTCTGGGGCCGCTCGGGCATCTACAACCAGAATGGCGGCCATTACTCCGGCTTCTTCATGCCGACCTCGGTCAACTTCGCCGTGCGTGACGAGCGCCGCGAGCGCACCGGTGGCCAGCTGACGTTCCAGTTCAAGCCGCTCGACAACGTCACGATGACGGCGAATTACTTCCGCTTCGAGCTGCAGGGCAACTACACCCAGAACATGCTGAAGGTTCCGGAATGGAACCTGGCGCGCGTGGCCGGCGACGGCAACTGGGAAGGCGGCCGCATGCTCAACGGCTTCACCATGGACCCCAGCGGCACCATCGTGACCGGCGCGCAGTACCAGATGCAGCCAGGCCGCAACTACATCTGCAGCGAGGATCAGGCGGCCGCAGCCGGCCTGCGTCCGGGCGGCTGGGGTCCGGATGACTGCACCATCCCCACCCCGCAGCTGACCGGCACCTACAGCAAGGAAAAAGCGCTGTCGCAGACGGCCGACCTGACCATCGACTGGGACATCAGCCCGCTGTGGAAAGCCAGCTTCGCTGGTGGCAGGACCTGGTCGGAGGGCGGCCCGTCGATGAATTTCCGCATGTCGGCCAAGCCGCGTCGCCAGGTCGATGGCCAGTGGCAGGCCGGCAATACGGCCACGTCCTGGGACCTGACCGGCACCCCGTCGGTGAACTTCTCGCCGGACCTGCAGCAGCAGCTGATGGCCGGCATAGCCGAGGTGGATACCGGTTCGACCGACTCGTCGTGGAAGCGTACCGAGGTCAAGCAGAACCACTTCCAGGCCGACGTGACCAAGATGTTCGAGGCCGGCTGGCTGGACTCGATCCAGTTCGGCGCCAAGTACAGCGACGGCAAGGTCCACCGCAACACCGGCAATACCTACTGGGTCTGCCAGGGTGCCGACCCTGGCGACTACAGCAAGCGTTACCAGGCAGGCTGTGATTCGACCGCCGGTATCGCGCAGCCGGGCTTCTTCCTGTCGCAGCCGATGGACAACATTGCCGGTGGGTTCAACGCCAATGTGTTCCCGGGCATCAACTACCCCGCGTACATCGACTATCTGAACAACCGCTACGGCGGCGTGCAGAACCGCACCGAGGAAGACTTCGTCTACGACGTGCAGGAGAAGGTGTACTCGGGTTACCTGCAGGCCAACTTCCGCACCGAGCGACTGCGCGGCAATGTCGGCGTGCGCGTGGCACGGACCAAGCAGCATGCATCCTCGAGCGATTCGGTCGAGCGCTTCAATGACTACTTCGCCGACAACGCCGCCGGTTCGCCGTTGGCCTGCACCGATCCGTCGGCGGCCGCGCTGCTCGGCTCCAACAGCGGCTATGGCTGCGAGAGCGGCTTCGTGCGCCTGCCGGACGATCTGGCACGCGCCAAGACCTACGAGCAGTCCTCGCTGGACAAGACCTACACCGACATCCTGCCGAGCTTCAACATCGCCTGGGACATCACCGATTCGCTGGTGCTGCGTGGTGCCGCGTCGAAGGTCATCGCCCGCCCCAGCTACACCAACATCGCCTACCCGGGCGGCCTGAGCTACTACTCCGACGAGTACAGCAACGACCGCCGCGTCGCCGGCGGCGCCACCAACCCGGGCTGGTACGGTTCGGGCAGCAACAAGGAACTGGAGCCGTTCAAGGCCACCCAGTACGACCTGAGCCTGGAGTGGTACTTCAAGCCGGGCGCAGTGGCCGGTGTCGGCCTGTTCCGCAAGGACGTGAAGAACTTCACCGTGCCGGTGGTCCGCGACCAGCAGATGAACGTCGGCGGCCAGAACGTGACCGTGCAGAAGTACGAGACCCAGGCCAACGGCCGCGATGGCGTGTCACAGGGCGTGGAAATCTACGGCCAGTACACCCTCGACTTTGGCCTCGGCTTCCAGGCCAACTACACCTACAACGACACCAACATGGCGTCGGTGGAGATCAACGGCGAGCAGATCGGTTCTTCGCCGCTGGTGGGGAGTGCCAAGAACCAGGCCAACTTCACCATGTTCTACGAGAACGAGAAGTTCCTGGCGCGCGCCTCGTACAACCGTCGTGGCGTGGTGGTCGGTGGACTCAACAACGGTTTCAGCTCGTATTCCGAGCCGTACGACCAGCTGGACTTGAACGCGGCCTACAACATCCGCGAAGACCTGGCGCTGACGGCCTCGGTGCTCAACGTCACCAAGTCCGAGCAGCGCGTGCACCTGGGCAACGACACCAGGGCGCGCCTGCTGTCCAACACCTACTCCGGCCGCCAGTACTACGTCGGCCTGACCTGGAAGTTCTAACGCAACACCGGGTTGCCCGGCCCCCCCCCGGTGCAACCCACGCCCCGCCCTGGCGGGGACGTTCCTCCACGGCAGCCGCGCTGGTACAGGTGGCTGCCGTTTTCATTGGTGCTTTTTCTTCGGTTCAGCCCTGCGCTTGACCCTGCCAATGTTGGAAGGTGCACACTGGCTCCACCCCCAAGAGCACCGAAGGAGCTACAGATGGAATTCCACGTTGAAGGCATGACCTGCGGCGGTTGCGCACGCAGCGTGACCAAGGCGATCGAGCTGGTCGATCCGCAGGCCAGCGTGCAGGCAGATCCGGCCAGCCGTCGCGTGCAGGTGCAGACCTCGGCCAGCGAATCACAGATCGTGGCGGCACTGACCGATGCCGGCTTCCCGCCGCGCACGGCCTGATCCCCTACCCTGCGCCTGCAACGAAAAACCCGCCCGGTGCATCTGCACCGGGCGGGTTTTCTTCATGCATGCGACGCCGGGTCAGTGCTTGTGCGCGCGGCGCCGTACCGCACCGGTCTTCGCGGTCTCCGGCGGTGCCAGGGTTTCTTCGTCTTCGCCCAGCCGCTGCAGAATCGGGCATTCCGGGCGCTCATCGCCCGCACAGCAGCTGATCAACGACTTCAGCGTGTCGGCCATCTGCCGCATGCTTTCGATACGCTGTTCCAGGTCGGCGATGTGCTGTTCGGCAAGATGCTTGACGTCGGCACTGTGCCGCGAGGTGTCGTTCCACAGACCCAGCAGGTCGGTGATCTCGGCGACCCGGAAGCCGAGATCGCGCGCGCGGCGAATGAAACGCAGGCGGTGAATGTCCGCCTGCGAGTACGCCCGGTAGCCGGACTCGGTGCGATCGGCCGCGGGAATCAGGCCGATCTGTTCGTAGTAGCGGATCATCTTCGCCGAAACGCTGGACGCCTTGGCGGCTTCACCGATGTTCATGCGGTTCTCCTTCAATGACTGGCGGCAGGTACATCCGCCATCGGCGCCTGGAAGCGGCGCAGGCGCAGTGCGTTGCCCAGCACGAACACGCTGGACAGCGCCATCGCACCGGCGGCGAACACCGGCGACAGCAGCACGCCCCAGACCGGGTACAGCACGCCGGCCGCTACCGGAATCAACGCGGTGTTGTAGGCGAAGGCCCAGAACAGGTTCTGCCGGATGTTGCCCAGCGTTGCCTTCGAAAGCGCGATGGCATTCGGCACGCCCTGCAGGTTGCCCGACATCAGCACCACATCGGCCGACTCCACCGCGATATCGGTGCCGGTCCCGATCGCCAGGCCGACATCGGCCTCGGCCAGCGCCGGCGCATCGTTGATGCCGTCACCAACAAAGGCGACGTGGCCATGCGTGGCCTTCAGGCGGCGCACCGCTTCTACCTTGCCTTCCGGCAGCACCTCGGCCACCACTTCATCGATACCCAACTGGCGCGCGATCGCCTGAGCGGTGCCGGCATTGTCACCGGTGATCATCGCCACCTTCAGGCCAAGCTGATGCAGCGCCGCGATCGCGGCCGGCGTGCTCGGCTTGATCGGATCGGATACTGCGATGATCGCTGCCAGGCGTCCATCGACGGCCGCGTACAACGGCGACTTGCCCTGCGCGCCGAGTTCGGCCGCCAATGCCGCAAACGCGGTGATATCCACGCCAAGGTCGCGCATGAAGCGATCGGCGCCGACCTCTACCCGTGCGCCCTCTACGCTGGCGCGCACGCCCATGCCGGTGACCGACTCGAAATCAATCATCGACGGCAGCGCGAGGCCCTGCTCGGTGGCTGCATCGACAATCGCGCGGGCGATCGGATGCTCCGAACGTGATTCCACGGTGGCGACGGCGGCCAGCACTGTGGCGCGATCAAAGCCGTCGGCGATCTCCAGGTCGGTCAGGCGCGGGCGGCCTTCGGTCAGCGTGCCGGTCTTGTCCACCGCCACCACCTGCGCGTCCTTCAGCAACTGCAGCGCTTCACCCTTGCGGAACAGCACGCCCATTTCGGCGCCACGGCCGGTACCGACCATGATCGACGTCGGCGTCGCCAGGCCCATCGCGCACGGGCAGGCAATGATCAGCACCGCCACCGCATTGACCAGCGCGAAGCTCAGCGCCGGCGATGGGCCGAAGATCAACCAGACCAGGAACGTGGCCAGTGCGGCCAGCATCACCGCCGGCACGAACCACAGCGTGACCTTGTCGACCACCGCCTGGATCGGCAGCTTCGAGCCCTGTGCCTGTTCGACCATGCGGATGATCTGCGCCAGCATGGTCTGCGCGCCCACCGCCGTGGCACGCACGGTCAGTGCACCTTTCTGATTGACCGTGCCGCCGACCACGCTGCTGCCCGGCTGCTTCTCGACCGGAATCGGCTCGCCACTGATCATCGACTCGTCGATGTAGCTGCGGCCCTCGATCACCTCGCCATCGACCGGCACGCGCTCGCCCGGGCGCACTTCCACCACATCGCCGCTCAGCACCTCGTTGACCGGGATCTCGATCATGCGGCCGTCACGGATCACATGCGCGACCTTGGCCTGCAGGTTGACCAGGCGCTTGATCGCCTCGGAGGTACGGCCCTTGGCGCGCGCCTCGAGGAAGCGGCCGAGCAGGATCAGCGCGACGATCACCGCCGCTGCTTCGTAGTAGACGTTCACCGTGCCCGGCGGCAACAACCGCGGTGCAAAGGTCGCCACCACCGAGTAACCGAACGCTGCGGCGGTACCCACCGCCACCAGCGAATTCATGTCCGGCGCAAGCCGCAGCAGTGCCGGGAAACCCTTCTGGTAGAAGCGGCGGCCGGGAATGGCCAGCACCAGCAGGGTCAGTACGAACTGCAGGTACCAGCTGGTCTGCATGCCGATGTTGGCCATCACCCATTCGTGCATGCCGGGAATCAGGTGCGAGCCCATCTCCAGCACGAACACCGGCAGCGCCAGCGCGGTCGCCACGATCAGGTCGCGCTTCAGTTCGGCGCGCTCGGCGTCCTTCTTTTCCGCCGCTTCGTCATCAGACTGAACGCCTGCTTCGATGGCACGGGCGGCATAACCGACCTTGTCGATGGCCGCCACCAGCGCATCCACAGCGGCCACGCCGCGCACCGTGGCGCGTTCGGTGGCCAGGTTGACGCTGGCCTGGTTGACGCCCGGTACCGCCAGCAGCGCGCGCTCGACGCGACCGACGCAGGAGGCACAGGTCATGCCCTCTACCGCCAGCTCGACGGTGGCGGCCGGCACGTCGTAGCCCACCCGCTCCACCGCCTGGATCAGCGCGGCACGATCGACCGGGCCGGACGCGCGGATATCCGCACGTTCGGTGGCCAGGTTGACCGAGACGCTGCCGACGCCCTCGACCTTGGACAGCGCCGCTTCGACACGGCCGACGCAGCTGGCGCAGGTCATGCCCTCGATGGGCAGGCTGATGGTGGACGGGCTTGCGGGGGCTGCAATGGCGCGGGGCGTGCTCATGATCGGATTCCCGGGGTTCCTTCTGGATGCGGACAGGCTAAACCTTGCCATCGTGGGAAGGTCAAATCCAGCCTGTCCGCGTGCCTGAAGGGGCATCCCGGTCTTCACATCCACGCATGGCGTGGATCTACCAACGCCCGGTAGCGCCGGGCCATGCCCGGCAGCACAAGGCCCGACGCCCCCGCCGTCCACCTCAGAAGGTGAACACGTATTCCAGCGCGAACTCGCGGCCGACCGCGCCGAGCAGGCGGGTCGGGGCGAAATCGTAGTCCAGCTTGTACGGATCCTTGTGGTTCCAACTGGCCGAATTGAACACGTTGTTGACGTAGACATTGACCTTGGCGCGTTCGGTCACCTGGTAGCCCACGTTGAAGTTCCAGGTGATGAACGGCCCGACCCGCCCGTAGTAGCGCGCCGTCTGCTGGCCGGCGTTGGGATTCGGATTCGGCGAGCCGTCCGGACGCGTGGCCGGCTCCAGGCAGTTGAGCGACGGGCTGTCGCTGGGCACATAACCATCGGCGAACGGCAGGCAGCCGCCAGGATTGTTCAGGCGATCGGTGCCCCAGTGGTAGCGCACGCCCGGCACCGAACCGATGCGATCGGCATAGACATTGGCATTCCAGTTGCCGCGCTGCCAGGCCAGGCTCGCGCGCAGCTTGCTGCGCAGGTCGCGGTCGCGGCGTTCCGGGTTCGGATCGTTGGCGTAGCGCTGTTCCTTGGTCGAGATCTGGTTGGTGTAGTTCAGGCCGAGCTGGAAGCTGCCCCACTGCGCGGTTTCCAGGCGATAGCGTGCGGTCAGATCGATGCCGCGCACTTCGCGGCTGGCCAGATTGAACGGGCCGCGCTCGATCGATACCAGGCGGCCGTTGCTGTCACGGTTCACGCGGGCCAGGATGCCCGCACAGTATTCGCCACCGGCCGGATTGGCCCACGGCGTACCGTCCATGTTCTTGCCGGTCAGGCAGCCTGCTTCGCTGGCCAGCACCTCGTCGGCGCCAACGTCGACGATCATGTCTTCCAGCTTGATTGCCCAGTAATCTGCACTGACCGACAGGTTCGGCATCACGTCCCAGACGAAACCGACCGTCCACGAATCGCCGGTTTCCGAGCGCAGCAGAGGCGTGCCGCGCCGGTTCACGTCAAAGGTGTACCAGACATCGGTATTGCCCACGCCACAGTTGTTGACCAGGTAAGCGCCGCTCTGGATGCAGCGCAGGCGGTCATAGGTCTGCACTTCGGAGCTGCTCGGTTGACCGAGCAGGTAGTGCATGTCCGGCGCATGGAAGCTGGTGGCATAGGAGCCACGCACCAGCAGCGACTCCACCGGGCGCCATTCCAGGCCGACGTTCCAGGTGGTCTCCTTCTGGCTGCCAATGTTCAGCGCTTCACTGCTGCTGTCAGCCTTGTAGCTGCCATAGCGGTCATAGCGCGCGGCCGCAGTGGCGGTCACGCTTTCCAGCAGCGGGATCTTGAACTCGACGCCGGCCGAATAGCGCGTGCGCTCGCCGCCACCGCGATCGACGTTCTGCAGGTCGAAGTCGATGCCGGCGCGTGGATCGGGACTGAGGTGATAGCCCTGCTGTGCGACTTCAGCCACCGCCGCGAACGAGATCGGGCCGGCCCAACCCTGGAACAGTTCGCCGGTGATGTCCGCCGAAGCCTGGTTGACCCATGAGGATGCACGGTTCTTCGCCACCGTGCCCATCTGCCAGTACTGCTCCGGCGTCAACGGATTCCACCAGCGCGATTCGTTCAGTGCGTAGATCGCCTCGCCGTCGGCGGTGGTACCCAGCTTCGGGCCGAGGAAATAGTCGTACGACTTCTGCTTGTCGACCACGTTCTGCCGCTCTTCCACGCGGTAGTAGGAACGCCCCACCGTCGCGCTCCAGTCGAAGCGGCCGGCGACGCGGCCGCGCAGGCCCGCACTCCAGTCCCAGGACAGTTCGCGGTTGGTGTTACGCAGCGTATCCAGGCCGCCCACCTCGTTTGGAGTGAACTGGCGCACGCCGAGGATCGGGCGGTTGCGGTTGGCATCCCAGTAGTAGCCATTGTCATCGTCGATCAGCGACACGCTGGGCGGATTGGTGCCCCAGATCGCTTCGGAGCGATATACCGCCAGGTTGGTCCAGGCCTGCAGGTCGTTGCTGAAATCGAAGGTGGCATACAGGTTGCCGGACACGTTCTCGGCACCGCCGGTGAGCAGCCAGTTGGCGTAGTCGGCGCTCATGCCGCACAGGCGGCCGGTGTTGGTGATGGTGTTGGCGGCGTAGTTGTAGACCAGGCGATCGGCGGTGTAGTACTCCCCGTCGAACTTCTCGCAGGTGCCGGTGGGCGGCGCCAGGCGCTGGCCGGTGGTCGGATCAATCAACGCCAGACCGGCGGTGGGACGGAAGCCGACCTTGCGTTGTTCCATGTTCCAGGACGCGTACGGTGCGTCGTCGGCATCGTCCATCTGCGGGCGATCACGCCCGAACAGCGGATCGCGCTTGGTGTACTGCAGCGCGTAGGTCACGCTCCAGTTGTCGCCGGTCCTGCCGCCGGCCCAGGACAGATCCCACGTATCGCGGCCGCCTTCGGTGGAGGTGCCACCGCGCACGCGTACTTCGTCGCCGTCGTAGTTGGTCTTCAGGATGACGTTGACCACACCGGCGATCGCATCGGAACCATAGATGGCCGAGGCACCACCGGTCAGCACTTCGATGCGCTCCACCGCGGCAGCGGGAATGTTCCCGTAGTTGGAGAAGTTGGTTTCGCCACCGTAGGGCAACGGGTAGTCCGCCACGCGGCGACCGTTGACCAGCAGCAGCGAGCGGTTCGGGCCCATCCCGCGCAGGTTCAGGCCGCTGGCATTGGGCGTATGCGATCCCCACTGCGAGGCCGCTTCAACGGTGCCGGTGGCTTCAGTGAGCGTCTTCAGCGCGTCGTACACGCTGACGAAGCCTTCCTTCTGGATCTGCGCGGCGGTGATCACGTTGACCGGCGCCGGGCCTTCAACGCTGGCGCGCTTGATGCGCGAACCGGTGACGGTGACCGCATCAAGATCCTTGGTGGACGAACTGGTGGCCTCCTGCGCACTGGCAGCCAAGGGCAACAGGGCCAGGATCAACGCCTGGGACAGCAGGTGACGACGCTTGCGAACGGACTGAGCCATGGGTGGTTGCTCTTCGAAAGTGTGGACGCACGGACGGGTGGTGGCGCGGCACTACGGCTGATCCGGGCACCTGGATCGGTTCAAGACCGTCCCGACACCCTCCCCTGTGGATCGATCCAAACTAAAGCACAGCTGAACCGCGCCCGGCATGCGGCGACGCAGCAACGTGCGGCGGAGTGCCGTTATCGGCTGCCGGTATCCAGAAAAATCAAATGGTTGCGAAACATCGCTGAGACGACGGCGCACACGTCAATGACACGATCGCGACAATCGTGCGCGGAACTATTTTGTCCGTGGCGGGCCGGCGTACGGGGTCGGATCCCCTCGCAGAGGGGCTCTGACCCGATTGCCTCGGGTGGGGTCAGAGCCCTCCTACGGAGGGATCCGACCCCGGGCAGCCCTCAGCTGTCCATCGCCTGCCGCAGCGCGGCTACGGTGGCGGTGGCGGTCTGGCTCCAGTCCGGGTCCAGCCCTCGCAAGGCCGGGTTCTGGAACTGCATTGCCGAGCGGCGCAGGCCCTTGGCCGAGGCGTGCAGTTCAGTACAGCCGCTCCGTCGTGCCACGGCGGCAATATTGGCCGGGCCCAGCCCCGCGCCGGCCATCACACTGATGCGCCCCGCCGCTTGTGTGACCAGACCCGCCAGCACATCGGCACCGGCCTCGGCGCTGACCTGGCCGCCCGAGGTCAGCACGCGCTGGCAACCCAGCCCGATCACCTGCTCCAGCGCGGCGGGCAGATCGCGGGCAGCATCGAAGGCGCGATGGAAGGTCAGCTGCAACGGCCCGGCAGCCTGCACCAGTTCGCGGCACAGCGGCACGTCGATGTCGCCCTGCACGTCCAGCGCACCGATCACCACGCCATCGCAGCCGAGCGCGCGGCACTGCGCGATGTCACGCAGCATCAGCTCGGTTTCCAGCGCGTCGTAGTGGAAGTCGCCCGGGCGTGGCCGCACCAGCACGAACAGCGGGATCGACAGGCGTTCGCGGGCAATCGCAATGCTGGCGAACGACGGTGTGGTGCCGCCCTCGGCCAGGTTGTCGAACAGCTCGATGCGGTCGGCGCCGCCGGCCTGGGCGGCCAGCGCCGAGGCCAGCGAGTTGCTGGCGATTTCCAGGGTCAGCCGCGTGCTCACGCCTGGGTGCTCGTATAGATCGACGGCGAATCGCGCAGGTCATCCTGGCGCTGCGCATCGCACACGGCATAGACGAAACCACGATGCAACGCGTAACCGCCCACCTCACCCTGCTTGTTCATCGCCAGGAAGCACACCTGCAGTGTCTTGCTCGCTTCCGGGCGCTTGCGCACCACACGGTCGATCGCTTCGCGGCAGGCCTGCGCGGGAGAACGTCCCTGGCGCATCAGCTCGACCACCAGGAACGAGGCGGCATTGCGGATCATCTCCTCGCCCACGCCCGAGGCAGTGGCTGCACCCACGTCGTTGTCTACGTACAGGCCGGCACCGATGATCGGGCTGTCGCCGACGCGGCCATGCAGTTTCCAGGCCATGCCGCTGGTGGTGCAGGCACCGGCCAGGTGGCCCTTGGCATCCAGTGCCAGCATGCCGATGGTGTCGTGGTTGTCGCTGTTGCCGGGAATACCGCGGCGCTCGGCATTGATCTGCGGCTGGTACTTCTCGGTCTTCAGCCACTCGCGCCAGGCGGCTTCGGCCTGCGGCGTCAGCAGGTGCTTGCGTTCGAAGCCCTGCTGCACCGCGAACTGCTGCGCGCCCTCGCCCACCAGCAACACATGTGGGCTGTTTTCCATCACTTTGCGGGCGACCGACACCGGATGCAGGATGTCGACCAGCGCCGCCACCGCACCACAGCGGCCATCGCCGTCCATGATGCTCGCGTCCAGGCTCAGCACGCCGTCGCGATCCGGATTGCCGCAATGGCCGACGGTGGGGTTGCACAACTCGCTCTCGGCCCAGCGTGCGCCCGTTTCCACGGCATCCAGCGCACTGCCGCCCTGTGCCAGCACCTTCCATGCGGCCTGGTTGGCCGGTACGCCGAAGTCCCATGTGGAAACCACCTTGGCCCCACCCTGCGTGCGCGCCTGCACGCCCGGCAAGGCCGCCATGCCTGCGGCCAGTGCACCGGCCTGCAGGAACTGCCTGCGATCCACCATCGTCCTCTCCCAGTCTGCAATGCACGGCCGGCCCGATGCCGGCCCTGCCGATCAGTCGTGCGCGGGCTGTCGTGCGGCGTGCCAGACCGCTGCACCGAGCACACCCAGCTGGCCGTGCTCCACCCGCCACACCGGTACCTGGCGCAGCACCTCGGTCAGCACGCCCTTGTTGAGGAAGCGCTCACGGAAGCGGCCATCGGCCAGGAAATCCTGCACATGCGCGGAAATGCCCCCGGCCAGGTACACCGAGCGAGCTCCGACGGCGATCGCTGCGTCGCCGGCCAGACTGCCCAGCCAGGCACAGAACACCTGCAGCGTTTCCACCGCCAGTGCATCCTCGCCGCTACGCGCGGCGCCGATCAGCGCCTCGGTGCTGGTCCACACCGGGGTGACACCGCGCAGTTCGCACAGGCACGGGTACAGGTTCATCAGGCCACTACCGGACAGCACGCGCTCGTTGTCCACGTGCGGCCACCGCTGCAGCAGCTTGCCCAGCACCTGCAGTTCCAGTGTGTTGCCGGCACCGAGCGCGGCATGGCCGATCTCGCTGGCCAGCACCGGCCGCTCGCCATCGGCGAAGCGCAGTGCGGCGCCCAGGCCGGTACCGGCGCCCAGCACCAGTGCCGGGAACGCCTGCGCCGGATCAGCGTCGCCGTTCAGCGGCACCAGGGTTTCGGGCTGCAGGTACGGGATCGCCAGCGCCACCGCCTCGAAATCATTGATCAGCTGCAGTTCGCGCAGCCCAGACTGTTCGCGCGTGGTCGACAGCGAGACCGTCCACGGCAGGTTGGCATTGATCAGCACATCGCCATCGAGCAGACCGGCGATGGCCACCACTGCGGTCTGCACCGGCTGGCCGAGACCAGCGGTGAAATCGGCCAGGATCGCGGCCAGGCTGGGGTGCTCGGCGCAGGCATAGGTGCGATGGCTGCCCAGCAGCGGCGCCTGGCCGGGTTGGGTCTCAGCCAAGGCCAGACGGGCGAAGGTGCCGCCGACATCGGCGACAACGAGACTGCGCGGAAGACCGCCGCGGGCGGAGTCGGTGGAAACCGGGGACGCTGCTGCGATGGTCACGCTGGCCTGCTTGGATCGATTGAATCGCCCCGATTCTCAGGCATCGGGGCGGCTTTGCCTAGCACGCCGATGGTTCAGGTTGGCCTACATGCCTTCCTGTTCGGCCACCTGCACACCATCCACCAGCACGCGCAGCCGCTGCGGGCGGAAGCCGGCAAACAGCAGCGGCCGGGTGCGCTCGACCAGCACTTCGTGGCCGGCGATGTGACGCAGCCACGACTGTACCAGCGAGAACGAGAAGTGGGTGCCCGGATGCAGCGGGTGCTGCACCCAGACCTTCTCGGTGGCGCTCTGCAGCAGCATCGCACCGGTGAACCAGTGGCGGCTCAGCGTCACCGGCGTGGTGCCGGCCATGAAGCGGATATCCATGCGGGGTCCTTTCGCGTTGGGCAGCGACGCCCTGGATCAGGGCTGGGCAGTCTGCAGGCTGTAGCTGGTGGTGGCGGTGAACACCGCGCCGTCGGGCTGGGTCGAACGCACTTCAACCTTGTGGCTGCCCACCGACAGATCGGTCGGCAACGCGCCGCGCCACAGGTGCGGCGATGCGGTAGCCTCCGGCGAGCGATCGTAGCCACGCAGGTTGTTTGCAAGATCGTCGGCCACGTTCTCCACCATCAGGCGCGGATCGGGCTGGCTGACCTGCTTCATCGGCTGCCAGGCGCCGCCATCCACGCGGTACTCGACCACGCTGGCATCCTCACCCATGTAGACATTGGCGTAGACACCCCACGCCGGGTAGGCGCCCTGGCGCAGCACCTTGGGGGCATGCAGGCCGATCTGCTCGCTGGCCGGTTGGCCGGCCACGCGGTACTGCAGCTTGTAGCTGCCATTGCCAGCCACGTCGAGCAGCGCATAACCCTTCGGCGTGCCATCGCTCATGGTGCTGTCCGGCACGCCGGCGGCATTCTTCACGCCCGACCAGAACGCACCGCAGTTGGCACCGACGTTGTACTCGTGCAGCGGCTTGTCGCCGTTCCAGCCCTCGGCCTTGCCGTGGTAGACGTGCTGCTGGGTGTGGCTGTGGCCGCTGAGCACCAGCACGTTGCGGAAATCCTTCAGCAGGTCGAACAGGCGCTGGCGGTCGGCGTGGCGGAAGGTCTCGCGCCCCGGCGCGGCATCGAACAACGGGATGTGCATGCCCAGCACCAGCAGGCGGTCCTTGTGCAGGCCCTTCAGGTAACTGGCAAGGAAGGCGAACTGGTCCTCGCGCAGGCCGCCGATGTACTTCGGCTTGGCCTTGGGGTCGTAGACCACGTCGTCCAGGAACACGAAGCTGGCGCCACCCTCTTCCACCGCGTAGGTGTCCGGGCCGTAGATGTTGCGCCAGCTGTCCAGCGAATGCTCATCGCTGGCCGCATCGAAATCGAGATCGTGGTTGCCCGGCACGTGGAACCACGGCACGCCGAGCTCGGTGGTGACCTTGTTGATCGCCGGGTACAGGGTCAGGTCGTCGTTGACGATGTCACCCAGGGTGGTGCCCATGCGCGCCCTGGTCTGGCCGACCAGCGGTGCCACGATCGACTGCTGGTAGTAGCCGATGTCCTTCAGGCTGGCGGTCTGCGAATCGGTGAACACCAGCATCTGGAAACCACGGCGGCTGTCATGGCGATCCGACTGCAGGGCGAAATCCCAGTTGCGGGTGACGTCACTGGTGGCGGCGATGCCGCCGTACTTCAGCGCCGGCGAACCGTTCGGGCGGTAGTGGCGCCAGAACGACGGTAGGCCGTCGGTGGCCTTCGGGAAGGTGTAGGCATCGGGCTTGATCACAAATACGGTCTGGCCGTCGCGCAGTGGCAGGCTGTAGCTGCCATCGGCGGCGGTCTTGACGATGGCTTCGCCGTTGGAGACCTGCACCCCGGCCAGGCCCGGATCGGTCGCACCGCGCCCGGGTTTGCCGTCGCGCTCCAGGTAGACCTTGCCGCTGACCACGGTGTCCGCGGCCCAGGCCGGCGAGGTCAGCAACAGGCAGCACAGCCAGGTGGCAGGCAGTTTCATGGGCGGTCCGGGGAAAAAGAAGACCGCCTATTGTAGAGCCGAGCCATGCTCGGCTGCATTGCCGAGGTGGGTGCGGACCGTTGGTCCGCACGCCTTCCTCAACGATGGCGCTTTTCCAGCACCGCCCGCGCATCATCCAGCGACAAACCGCGCGCGCGCAGCAGCACCAGCAGGTGGTACAGCAGGTCCGAAGCCTCACCCAGCAGCGCCTCGTCATCCTGCGCCACCGCCGCCAAGGCGGTCTCCACGCCCTCCTCGCCCACCTTCTGCGCGATGCGGCGGATGCCGCCCTCGAACAGACTGGTGGTGTAGCTGCCCGGCGGCCGCTGCGCCTCTCGCATCGCCACCAGCTGGCCCAACCCACCCAGGAAGTCCTTCGGCGCCTGGTCGAAACAGCTCTCGGCGCCGGTGTGGCAGGTTGGCCCGGCCGGGCGTGCCATCACCAGCAGCGTGTCGGCATCACAGTCGACACTGATCGACTGCACCACCAGCACGTTGCCGGACTGCTCACCCTTGGTCCACAGCCGCTGCTTGCTGCGGCTGAAGAAGGTCATGTGACCGATGGCCAGCGTGGCCGCCAGCGACTCGGCACTGACATAGCCCAGCATCAACACCTGCAGGGTGTCGGCATCCTGCACCACCGCCGGCAACAGGCCTTCGCCCTTGCCCCAGTCCAGCGCCTGCAGTGCATCCAGTGATGGCTTCACTTCAATAGACATCCCGCACCTCGATCTGCTGCCCGCGCAGGTAGCGCTTCAATTCCGGAATGGCGATGGCGCCGCTGTGGAACACACTGGCCGCCAGCGCACCGTCGACGTCGGCCTGGTCGAAGGCTTCGGCGAAGTGCTCCATCGCACCGGCACCGCCGGAGGCGATCAGCGGCACCTGGCACAGGGCCCGCGCCTGCTGCAGCTGCACGACATCGTAGCCACGGCGTACGCCATCGCTGTCCATGCAGTTCAGCACGATCTCGCCTGCGCCACGCCGTTGTGCTTCGACGATCCAGTCCAGCGTGCGCAGCGGCACCGCCTGGGTCTTGTCAGGGTCACCACTGAAACGGCGTACCCGCCACTGGCCATCAGTCTCGCGCACCGAATCGACACCGACCACCACGCACTGCACGCCGAACTCGTCTGCCAGCTCGGTGATCAGTTCCGGGCGGCCCAGCGCCGGCGAATTGATCGACACCTTGTCGGCACCGGCGAACAGCACGCGGCGCGCGGTTTCCACGCTGTCGATGCCACCGGCGACGCAGAACGGAATATCGATCAGGCGTGCGATGCGCTCGATCCAGGCGACGTCGACTGACCGTGCCTCGGGGCTGGCGCCGATGTCATAGAACACCAGCTCGTCCGCCCCCTGGTCGCGATAGCGCTGCGCCAACTCGGCGATATCACCCATGTCGACGTGGTCGCGGAAGCGCACACCCTTGACCACGCGGCCGTCGCGCACGTCCAGGCAGGGAATGATGCGACGGCTCAACATGCCAGCGCCTCCGCCAGGTCCATGCGCTGCTCCAGCAGAGCCTTGCCGAGGATCGCGCCACCGCAGCCGGCAGCACGCGCCTCGGCCACATCGGCCACGTCACGGATGCCACCGGAGGCCTGCACCGCCACGCCCGGCAGCAGCGCCGACAGGTGCTGGTAGAGGCTGATGTTGGGCCCAGCCAGCATGCCGTCGCGGGCAATGTCGGTGCACAACAGGTGTCGCATACCCGCACGCGCATAGCGCCGGGCCAGATCATCCAGGGTCACACCGGCGTTCTCGGTCCAGCCGTGCACCGGCAATTGCCATTGGCCCTGCGCGTCCTGACGGGCATCCAGCGCGATGGTGACGCGCTCGGCGCCGAACTCCTCCAGCCAACCGACCACTTCATCCGGACGACGCACCGCCAGTGAGCCGACCACCACGCGGCCAGCGCCGGCATCGAGGATGCGCGCCACATCGTCACGGCCACGCACGCCACCACCGGTCTGCACCTGCAACCTGGTCTGCGCGCGGATCGACGACAGCAGCGGTGCCAACGTGTAGCCACCGGCGCGTGCGGCGTCCAGGTCGACCAGATGCATCCACTGCGCGCCCTGCGCGGCGAAGGCCTGTGCGCGCGGCAGCGGATCGTCACCATAGGAGGTTTCCTGCGCGTAGTCGCCCTGGCGTAGCCGCACCACGCGGCCATCCCGGATATCCAGCGCGGGGTAGACGATGAAACTCATGCAGCAGTGCCCTCGAGGAAATTGCGCAACATCAACGAACCGGTATCGCCGGAGCGCTCGGGATGGAACTGCGCACCGAAGTAGCGCCCCTGCTCCACCACCGCGGTGAACAGGCCGCCGTGATCGCAGGCGGCTACCGTGTGGGCGTTGAGCGGCGCCGCATAGCTGTGCACGAAGTAGGCGCTGGCGCGCTCCGGCACGCCTTGCAGCAACAGCGATTCGCGCAATGGCAGCAACCGGTTCCAGCCCATGTGCGGTACGCGGATGCCGCAGGCCGGCACCAGCTTGCGCACCACGCCGGGAATCAGTCCCAGCGCTTCTACGCCGGCCTCTTCGGAGCGCTCGAACAGCAGCTGCATGCCCAGGCAGATGCCCATCAACGGCACTTCCAGCCGCTGCAATGGTTCCACCAGACCCTGCGCATGCAGGCGCTGCATGCCGGGACCGGCAGCGCCGACGCCGGGCAGGATCACCCGCTGCGCGCCAACCAGACTGTCGGCGTCGCGCACCAGCCGCACCGTTGCACCCAGGCGCTCCAATGCATAGCGCACCGAGCCCAGGTTGGCACCACCGGCATCGATCAGCGCGACGTCGCTCACAGTGCCCCCTTGGTGGTGGGAAGCGCCGTGCCCTGGCGGGCCAACGCCGGGCGCAATGCCCGCGCCAGTGCCTTGAAGCAGGCCTCGACCTTGTGGTGGTCGTTGTCGCCGCGCACCTGCAGGTTGAGGTTCAGGCCGCTGGCGTCGCACAGCGAACGGAAGAAGTGCGGTACCAGCTCGGTCGGCATGTCGCCCACGCGCTCGCGCTTGAACTCGCCCTCGAACACGAAATAGGGGCGGCCACTGAAGTCCAGCGCGGCACTGGCCAGGGTCTCGTCCATCGGCAGGGTGAAGCCGTAGCGGCCGATGCCGCGCTTGTCGCCCAGCGCCTCGCGCAGGGCCTGACCCAGCGCCAGCCCGGTGTCCTCGATGGTGTGGTGCTCGTCGATGTGCAGGTCGCCCTCGGCCTGGATGTCCAGCGCGAACCCGCCGTGCTTGCCGATCTGTTCCAGCATGTGGTCGAAGAACGGCAGCCCGGTGGAAATGTGCGCGTCGCCGGCACGATCCAGGTCCAGTTCGACACGGATCTTCGTTTCCTTGGTATTGCGCTGGACCACGGCGGTGCGCGGCGCATCGGCCAGCGAGTGGGCGATGCCCGGCCAGTCCCACTCGCCACCGAACTGCTCGGTGCGCAGCTGGAAGCCACGGATGTTGAGGTTGTCGGCGAACTGCAGGTCCGTGATACGGTCGCCGACCATGCCCGAGCGCGCCCAGTCGATGCTGCGGTCCTGCAGGTAAGCGGTCATCAGGCCGATGCCCGGCTTGCGGGTGGGCGCATTGTCCTGCGGCCAGCTGCAGTCGATCAGCACGTCACGGAAGGTGATGCCCTGGCTTTCGAAGATCTGCAGCATCAGGTCGTTGGGGCCGTCGAAACTGGCGCGCGGGTAGCTGTCGCTGCCCAGCCCGTCCTGGTTGGTGACGATCACGAACTGGTAGCCGGCATCGCGCAGCTTCAGCAGCGCTGGAATGACCTGTGGCACGAAGCGCAGCTTTTCGTAGGCGTCGATCTGGAAATCGGACGGCTCCTCGATGAGGGTGCCGTCGCGGTCGATGAACAGGATCGGGGTCATGCTGCGGCCCTCCGCGCCGACAGGGCCGCAAGCACGCGGTCATTCTCTTCGGGGCTGCCGATACTGATGCGCAGCGCATCACCCAGCTGCGGCGCGGCGCGCTGGTCGCGCACCACCACGCCGGCTTCCAACAGCGTATCGAACGCCGCCTGGGCATCGGCGAAGCGGACCAGCAGGTAGTTGCCGGCCGAGCGGTACACGCGACGAACGCCGGGCAGGCCCGGCAGCGCTGCGGCCAGGCGCTCGCGCTCGGCGATGACCGTGGCCACGCGCTCAGCGGTGCGTGTCAGCGCGGCCGGCTGCAGTGCCTGCACGGCCAGTTCCGCGCACGGCGTCGGCACCGGGTACGGCGCCTGGCAGCGGCGCAGCACGGCAATCAGTTCCGGGGCCGCGATCAGGGTACCAATGCGAGCGGCGGCGAGTGCGTGTGCCTTCGACAGCGTGCGCAGCACCGCCAGGTTCGCATGCGCGGCCAGCAGCGTGGCCGCCGACGGGCGCTGCGCATACTCGACATAGGCCTCGTCCACCACCACCAGCGCCTGCCCGCGCAAGGCAACCGCCACGCGCTCGACCTCGTCAAGGGTAATATCGCTGCCGGCCGGGTTGGACGGTGCACACAGGAACACCAGCTTGGCGCCCTCCGTCTGTGCCGTGTCGATGACCGCGTCGAGGTCGGCACACAGGCCGTCTTCGCCATCGACCAGCGGCACGTCGATCAGCGGCGCACCCTGCAGGCGTGCACAGACTGCGTACATGCCGAACACTGGCGAGGTGACCAGCACGCCATCGCGGCCCGGCACGCACAAGGCACGCACCAGCAGATCGATGGCTTCGTCGCTGCCACGGCCGACCAGCAATTGTTGCGGCGCTACGCCATACAGCGCAGCCAGGCCTTCGCGCAACGCCAGCGGCTGTGGCTCCGGATAGCGCCGGCTGCTGCCCGCCCTATCCGCTGGATTGGCCCAGGCCGATTCGTTGGCATTCAACCAGACCTCGCCCTGTACCGCCGCACTGCGCGCCGAACTGTAGCCGGCGAAGGCCTGCAGGTCCGGGCGCACCAGTGCCAGCACCTGATCGATAGCCGCGTTCATGCCGCCACCTCCATGCGCAGTGCCACGGCACGCTCATGCGCATCCAGGCCTTCGGCGCTGGCGATGATGCGCGCGCAGCCGCCGATTGCGGCCAGTCCAGCAGCGCTGGCGCTCTGCACGCTGATCAGATTCTGGAAGCTGGCCACGCTGACGCCGCTGTAGGCGCGCGCGGCACCGGCCGTCGGCAGCACGTGGTTGGTACCGCTGCAGTAGTCACCCAGTGCTTCGGGGGTGTAATCGCCCAGAAACACCGAGCCGGCCGCATGCACCTGGCTCAGCCAATCGCGCGGTTCGCGCAACGCCAGGATCAAGTGCTCGGGCGCATAGCGGTTGCTGATCGCGAAGGCCTCGTCCAGCGAATCGACCTGGATCAGCCGCGACGCCGACAACGCCTGTCGCGCGATCTGCTGGCGCGGCAGCAAGGCAACCTGGCGCTCCACTTCAGCTTCAACCGCCGCCAGCATCGCGGCATCGTCGGTCAACAGCAGTACCTGCGAGTCCGGGCCATGCTCGGCCTGCGACAGCAGGTCAGCCGCCACGAAAGCGGGATTGGCACCGGCGTCGGCAATCACCAGCACCTCCGACGGACCGGCCGGCATGTCGATGGCGGCGGCGCCATCCTGCGCCACCTGCTGCTTGGCCTCGGTGACGAAACTGTTGCCCGGCCCGAACAGCTTGTCACAGGCCGGAATGCTGGCGGTGCCGTAGGCCATCGCCGCGATTGCCTGCGCACCACCCAGCTTGAACACGCGCTGCACGCCGGTCAGGCGCGCGGCCACCAGCACTGCAGGATCGGCACTGCCGTCGGCGCGCGGCGGCGTGCACAGCACCACCTGCGGGCAGCCGGCCAGCTGTGCCGGTACGCCCAGCATCAACGCGGTGGACGGCAGCGGCGCACTGCCGGCCGGTACGTACAGACCCACCCGGCCGATCGGGCGCAGCATGCGTTCGCAGACCACGCCCGGTGCGGTTTCCACCGCATAGCCTTTGCCCATACCGGCGGCGTGGAAGCGCGCGATGCGTTCTGCGGCTTCGACCATCGCCTGCCGCAATTCGGCCGGCACCGCTGCGTCGGCAGCGGCGAATTCGGCTTCGGAAACTTCGAACGAGGCCAGCTCGACACCATCGAAGCGCGCGGTGATTGCACGTAGCGCATCGTCGCCCTGTGCACGCACCTGTGCAATCAGCGCAGCCACGGCGTCACGGGTCTGCTGCGCGACGGTCTGCACCGGGCGGGTCAGAGCCGCGCTGCGCGCGGCCTCATCAAGTCGGGACCATATCAGACGGTTCATGCCAGCGATCGCTCCACGCTCAGTACCATCAGGCCCTGTGCACCCGCGCGCTCGAGTTCTTCCATGCGCTGCCAGCTCAACGGGCCAGGACACATGGTCTGCAGACGCAGCGCGCCGCCATCGGCGGGCAACCGTACCAGCGGCTCGGCATCGGCCAGCAGTTGCGCCAGCACGTCGACGCGATCTTCGCTGGCACGGAACATCAGCAGCTTGCGGTCCTGGCGCTGCACCACGCCATCAAGACGGCGCAGCAGCATGCTGCGCAGCGCGCCACGGGCATCGTCCGGCGCACGCACCGCGCCGGCCAGTACTGCTTCGCTGTCCAGCAGGTTGTGCACCGGTGCCAACTGGTTCGCACGCAGCGTGGCACCGCTGGAGACCAGGTCGCAGATCAGATCCGCAGTGCCCAGACGCGGTGCGATTTCGACCGAGCCAGACAGTTCGACTACCTGCGCGTCCACGCCCTGCTCCACCAGCCACTGCTTGAGGATAGCCGGGTAACTGGTCGCGATGCGGGTGCCGGCCAACTGCGCCGGACCCTGCCACTGCCATTCCTCGGGCACCGCCAGCATCAGGCGGCACTGGCCGAAGCCCAGCCCGCGCAGCGCGTGGTAGGCGTCCGGCAGGCCGATCTGGCGGCGCGCGGCGGCCTGTTCGTCCAGCTCATTGCGGCCGACGATGCCGAGGTCGCAGACGCCATCGGCAATCAGGCCGGGAATGTCGTCGTCGCGCACCAGCAGCAGGTCCACCGGCAGCGATTCGCCATAGCAGAACAGCTTGTCGCGGCTCTCTCGCCAGCTCAGGCCACAGGCACTGAGCAGGTTGCGGGCGGGCTCGGCCAGCCGGCCACTCTTCTGGATGGCGATACGCAGCCGGTCTCGCGCCGGCGCTGCCTGGGTTGCACTCATGGGGGAGGTCTCGAAGTTCGGAACGGGGCGCGGATCAGCGCGAAGCAAGGCGGTCGATGGCGGCGGCATAGCCTCGATGGCCATGCTCGAGCGTGCGCGCCACCCGTCCGGTGGTGGTCACGCTGACGCCGGTGCGCTCGTGGATCTCGCGATACGGCACGCCCTGCTGCAGCAGCGGCACCACTTTCCAGCGGTCGGCCATGGCTTCCAGCTCGGCCGGGGTGCACAGGTCGCGCAGGAAGGCCTCGACCTGTTCCGGCTCGCGCAGTGCGGCAAAGGCCTCGGCCAGGGCTTCCAGGTCGGCCTTCGGGTCTTTGGCGGTGATATCGGGACGGGCTTTCACAGGCAGGGCTCTTGCATCAATGTAATAGCGTGTTAGTACATTAGCGCATTATTGCGCAGTGCGTCAAATCGTGGGTTGAGGGGGCGGCAGGGCTGCAGCCCTGCACCCGGTAGTGCCGGCCGCTGGCCGGCAACGTCAAAGGCCTGCATTCCGCCGGATGGCGGGGAGCCGGCCTTTGTAGAGTCGAGCCATGCTCGACTGCGCTTCACCCGGAAACGCAAAACGCCCACCAGGGGTGGGCGTTCTACCTTGAAATCAACATCCTGCCGAAGCTCAGGGCCGGCAGTGCACCTCCGCCTGCAGCGCTCCGCGCCGCAGGCATTCGCCGAACAGGCCGCCCTGCCGGCTCGGCAGGGACTGGACATTCTCCAACGCCCCCGCTCCCGCCCGGCACGTCCGCGAGGCCAGGGCCTGCAGATCGTCCTCCAGCTGTGCGCGGTTGATCGCATGGCAGCGATCAACCACCAGCAGGTACTGCGCCGGCCCGATCCGCGTGCTCTGCAGCGACGGATCGCTCTGGCAGCCCGCCAGCAGGAGCACGCTCAGCGCCCCTGCGGCGGCCCGCATCACGCCATCGCCCTGGACTGCTCCAGCTCCACCTGCAGGGTGCTGGCCAGCTCGTCGCGGGAGACTTCGAACTGCTGCTCGCGCAGCAGGTCCTTCACCGCCACCACGCCGCGCGCCAGTTCATCCTCACCCGCCAACACCACGAATCGGATGCCGGCCTTGGCCGCGTACTGGAACTGCTTGCCGATCTTCTTCGGCTCCATCTGCACTTCGGTGTTGATGCCACCGGCTCGCAGGCGGCGGGCAATGTCCAGCGACTGCGGCATGCCCTGCTCGTCCATCAGCGCCACCAGCGCCTGTACGCTGCTGGCTTCGATGCCGTCGATCAGGCCGGCCTCACGCAGCTGCCAGAACAGGCGCGACAGGCCGATGGAGATACCGACGCCCGGCAGCTTCGACTTGCTGTAGTGGCTGGCCAGGTCTTCGTAGCGGCCGCCCGAGCAGATCGAGCCGATCTGCGGGTGGTCGGTCAGCGTGGTCTCGTACACGGTACCGGTGTAGTAATCCAGGCCGCGCGCGATGGAGAAATTCAGGCAGTACGCGGTTTCCGGCACGCCCAGCGCCTGCACCAGCTGCAGCACTTCGCGCAGTTCGGCCACGCCGGCACGCAGGGTTTCCGACGATTCCGCCGCCGATTCCAGCGCGGCCAGCTGCGCCAGCGCATCGTCGTGGCCCTTCGAACGCACGGCGACGAAGGCCAGGATCTTTTCGACCTGTTCGGCCGAAATCCCGAAGCCTTCGCCCACCAGCGTCTCGCGCACATAGTCGGCGCCGCGCTTGTCCAGCTTGTCCACTTCGCGCAGTACCGCCAGCTGACGCTCGCCTTCGGCCACGCCCAGGCTCTCGAAGTAACCACGCAGTAGATTGCGGTTGTTCAGCTGGATGCTGAAATCACCGATACGCAGCTCCGAGAACACCGCATGGATGACCGCCAGCACTTCGGCGTCGTAACGCACGCTCAGGCTGTCCTTGCCGATCACATCGATGTCGCACTGGTAGAACTCGCGGAAACGACCGCGCTGCGCACGCTCGCCGCGGTAGACGCGCTGCATCTGGTAGCGGCGGAACGGGAAGGTCAGTTCGTGTTCGTGCTCGGCCACGTAGCGCGCCAGCGGCACGGTGAGGTCGAAGCGCAGCGCCATTTCCGGCAGCGAACGGTCGCCCGATTCGGCCGCATTGGCCAGCGCGCCGGTGGACTGCACGAAATACACCTGGCGCTCGGTCTCGCCGCCAGACTTGGTCAGCAGCACATCGGACAGCTCGAACACCGGCGTCTCCACCGGCAGAAACCCGAAGCGCTCGTAATTGCGGCGGATCACGTCCAGCATGCGCTGGAATGCGATCTGCTCGCGCGGCAGCAGTTCAAGGGTGCCGGGCGGGGTACGGGGCTTGATCACGGGCGGAACTCCTGCTGGAACGGGACGTGGGAGGGGGCGACATTCTAGCGCCCCCGCCTCGGGCAGGGTCGAACGGCCGCTTGAAGTATCATAAGGCCCTCCCCGACCGCGATACGCCCCCCGCAACATGTCACGGCCTTCCGGCGCTCCGCCCGCCACCAATGACTCCGCCTCGCCGTCCTGCGTCACGCAGGACTGCCTGCACTGCTCGGTTCGCCACCTGGCGGTGTGCTCGGCGCTGTCGCCCGATGAAGTACAGGCGCTGGAACAGGTCACCGTTTCGCAGCAGGTGACGATGGGTAGCACCTTGGCCCGCACCGGTGAAGAACGCCAGCATGTCTATACATTGACCGGCGGTGCGCTGCGCCTGGTGCGCACACTGGCCGATGGTCGCCGCCAGATCAACGGTTTCGTGCTGCCCGGCGATTACCTGGGCCTGAGCGGCAGCGACCACCACCGCTACGATATCGAAGCCATCGCCGACAGCCGCGTGTGCCGCGTCGCGCTGCCGCAGATGAAGGCGCTGCGCAGCCGCTACCCGCACCTGGAGCGGAAGCTGCTGCAGCGCGCCTGCCAGGAACTGGACGCCGCGCAGGATGCCGCGCTGGCACTGGCACGGCTGCAGCCGGCCGAGAAGCTGGCCGATTTCCTGCTGCGCCTGGCCGCACGCGAAGCCAAGCTCGGTGGCGATGGCCTGCGCGTGTCGCTGCCGATGGGCCGAGGCGACATCGCCGACCATCTGGGCCTGACCATGGAAACGGTCAGCCGCACCTTCACCAAGCTGCGCCAGCAGGAGCTGATCGCCCTGCCCCACCTGAACGTGGTGGAGATCCTCGACGAGGATGGGCTGCGCACGCTGGGCGGTGAAGGGTTGATCTGAGAAAAGCAGCCGAGCATGGCTCGGCTCTACATGAGAGCCGCCGGGCATGGCCCGGCGCTACCTGCCCGCGCTCCTCCGGTAGCGCCGGGCCATGCCCGGCGGCCCTGGATCAGCGCAGCAGCACCTCACGCAACGCCGCATAATCGGCCGCCAATGGCTCGGCGTGCGCCGGTCGCTGCAGCAACGCATCCAGCGCAGGCGGCACCGCCACCGCCTCGCCGATCAACGGCTCGACCACGGCTTCGAACTTGGCCGGATGCGCGGTGGCCACTACCGCCCAGTCCCCCTTGGCACCGCCACTGCGCAGATCCTGCAGCACCTTCACTGCGGTGGCCGTGTGCGGGCAGAACAGCTCGCCATGGCTGGCATGCTCAGCCGCAATCGTCGCGCGGATGGTCACGTCATCTACCGCAAACGCACGGAACGCAGCGCGCAGCTCGGCATCATCTCCGTGGTAAAGCCAGCGCAGACGCTCGAAGTTGCTGGGCGCCCCCACGTCCATCGCGTTGGCAACGGTGGCAACACTGGCCTGCGGCTGATAGTCGTCGCCATTGAAGTAGGCCGGCAGTACGGCATTGGCATTGGTGGCCAGCACGATCTGCCCGACCGGCACGCCCAGCGCGCGCGCCAGCACTGCCGCCATTGCGTTGCCGAGGTTGCCGGTGGGCACCACCAGGTTGAGCCGGCGTCGATGTGCGGCATGATGGGTCAGCGCCGCATGCGCGTAGTAGCTCATCTGCGGCAGCAGTCGGCCCAGGCTGATGCTGTTGGCCGAGCTCAACGGCACCTGCGCCTGCAGTTCGCGGTCAGCCAGCGCCTGCTTGACCAAGGCCTGGCAGTCGTCGAACGAACCGGCCACGCGCAGCGCCCGGATGTTGTCACCGAAGCAACCGAGCTGGTGCGCCTGTCGCGGCGACACGCGGCCGTCGGGATACAGCACCACCACGCGCACGCCCGGCTGGCGGTGGAAGGCCGCTGCAACGGCGGCACCGGTATCGCCGGAGGTGGCAACAACAATCGTCAGGTCACGGTCGCGGCCCGCCTGCAGCCGCGACAGCGTACCGGCCAGGAAGCGCGCGCCGATGTCCTTGAACGCCGCCGTCGGCCCATGGAACAGCTCCAGAACGTGGTCACCATCGCCCAGCGGGCGCAGCGGAACCGGGAAGTCGAAGGCCTCGCGGCAGATCAACGGCAGCGCGCCTTCCAGCGCATCGCCGGCAAAGAACGGTGCCAGCAGATCAGCGGCGGTATCGGCCAGGGTTGCACCGGCCTGCAATTCACGAGGTGCAGGCAGAACCTCAGGCACATACAGCCCGCCATCGGGCGCCAATCCGGCGGCGATCGCCGCGCTGAGGCCAACGGCCGGAGACTGGCCGCGGGTCGAAACAAATTGCATGGGTTCGGTATCCAGTAAAGGGGAAGGATTCAGCACAAGCGGGCTCCCGGCGCGTCCAGCGGCGACACCCAGGCATCGCTGTCGAAGCCGGCCGCTGCAAACGCGGCGCGCACCGGTGCCGCTGCGGCATGGGCCTGGTCGGCATCCTCGAACCAGGCGAACACGCTGGGGCCGGCACCGGAGATGCCTGCGCCCATTGCATGGGCCGACAGCGCCGCATCACGGGCAGCTTCGAAGCCGGCAATCAATCCGGCCCGGCGCGGCTCCACCAGCACGTCACGCAGTCCCGCGCGCACCAGTGCGGCATCGCTGCGATGGCAACCACTGAGCACCAGTGCGAGGTTCGCGCTCTGCACCACGAACTCGCCCAGCGCATAGCTGCCCTGCAGCGCCTGGCGTGCGCGGCGCGTTTCCAGCACCGCGTGCGGATGCACCAGCAGGCTGTGCCAGGTAGCCGGCACTGGAATCGGCAGCAGCCGATCGGCCGTGCACAGCGCAAGACCCCCCAGCAGCAGCGGCCCCACGTTGTCACCGTGGCGACCACCGCTGGCCACCGCCTCGCCATCCAGCGCAAACGGGTACAACGCCTCGCGCGCCAGCGGTGCGTCCAGCAGTGCATTGGCGGCAACCAACGCCGCAACGCTTGACGCCGCCGAACCACCCATGCCGGAGCCGAACGGAATGCCCTTGTCGATCTCGACCGCGAAGCCGAAGTCCAGACCCAGCCCTTCACGCAACGACATGAGTGCGGCCCCTGCGGTATTGCCGGCAGCGTCCAGCGGCAGCTCGACCGCACTGCCACGGATTGCCTCGATCCGCACCACCGGTTCATCGATGCGACGCACGCTCACGGTATCGCCGACACCGGCAATGGCATGGCCGAGAATATCGAAGCCCACCGCCACATTGGCCACCGAGGCCGGTGCGAACGCACGTGCGATCACAGCCGCGCTCCTTCGCCGGCGGCCACCCGCAGCAGGTCGGCGAACACGCCTGCGGCCGTGACTTCCGGGCCGGCACCCGGCCCCTGCACCACCAGCGGGTTGTCGCAGTAACGGCGGGTACGGAACTGCACCACGTTGTCGGTCAGCCGCAGATTGGCGAACGCATGCTCGATGGGCAGTTCCTGCAGGCCGACCGAGGCACCGTCGGCACCCAGCCGCGCCACGTAGCGCAACACCGCACCGCGCTGCCGTGCGTCCTGCAGGCGCTGCAACAGGCTGGCATCGGACTCGCCCAGGCGCGCCATGAAATCGTCCACACCGCCGTCGCGCAGCAACGCTGGCACCAGGCTTTCCACCTCGACCTGTTCCAGGCTGAGCGGATGACCGGCTTCGCGGGCCAGGATCACCAGCTTGCGCGCGACATCGATGCCAGACAGATCGTCACGCGGATCCGGCTCGGTGTAGCCCATCGAACGCGCCTGCGCGACCAGTGCCGAGAATGGCTGGCTGCCGTCGTAACGGTTGAACAGCCAGGCCAGCGTGCCGGAGAAGATGCCTTCGATGGCCAGCACCTCGTCGCCGGTATCCACCAGGTCGCGCAGTGTGGTGATCACCGGCAGCCCGGCACCGACCGTGGCTTCGTAGCGGAAACGCGCACCGCTGGCAGCGGCGGCAGCGCGGATGCGCTGATAGCGCGCCAGCGGACCGGCACCGGCCTGTTTGTTCGGGGTGACCACGTGGATGCCGGCGGCCAGCCAGCCCTCGTAGCGCTCGGCCACCTCGGCACTGCCACTGCAATCGATCACCACCGCGTGCGGCAGGTGGGCGGCCAGCAGGTGCTCGGTGAAGCGGTCCAGGTCACTGGCCTCTCCCGCCTGCTGCAGCGCCTGCCGCCAATCGGCATGCAGGCCATCAGCCTCCAGGCGCATGCGCGAACGCGAGGCCAGCGCGCGCAGGCGCAGATCGACATTGGCCTTGGCCAGCAGCTGCGGGCGCGCCGCCAGCAACTGGTCCAGCAGTGCGGCACCGACGTTGCCCGGCCCGATCACACCCACCGCAAACGTCTGCGGCGACAGCCAGAAGCCGGCATGTGCGGCGCGCAGCGCACGGGTGGCATCGGCACTGTCCACCGCCACCGAGATGTTGCGTTCCGACGAGCCCTGCGCGATCGCCAGGATGTTCACCTGCGCCCGGCCGAGGGCCTCGAACAGGCGCGCGGCGACGCCGGGCTGGCCCGCCATGCCGTCGCCCACCGCCGCCAGCACGCTGACACCGTCGCTGACCTGCACACGCTGCACGTGGCCGACCGAGAGTTCATGCGCGAATGCCTGCAGCAGCGCCTCACGACCGCGAGCGGCTTCGGCCGCACGCACCACGCAGCAGATCGAATGTTCGGACGACCCCTGCGAGATCATCACCACTGAGACCTGCGCCTGGCGCAGTGCCGCAAAAACGCGTTCGGCGGTGCCGGGGACGCCGATCAGGCCGGTACCCTCCAGGTTGAGCAGGGCCAGTCCGGGACTCAGGGTCAGGCCTTTCACGGGCCCGCGCGGCGAGCGCTCGGCACTGATGCGCGTACCCGGATGCGCCGGCTGGAAGGTGTTGCGGATGAAAATCGGCAGGCCGAGTCGGATCGCCGGCGACATCGTCTGCGGGTGCACCACCTTGGCGCCGAAATAGGCCAGTTCGCAGGCTTCGTCGTAGCTCAGCGATTCCAGCTGTACCGCTTCGGGCACCAGCCGCGGGTCCGCCGACAGCACGCCGTCGACGTCGGTCCAGATGTGCAGTTGGTCGGCGTTGAACAGTGCCGCGAAGATCGCGCCGGAGTAGTCGCTGCCATTGCGGCCGAGCGTGGTGATGCGATCGTGGCGGTCACGGGCAACGAAACCGGTGGCGACCAGGCGCGACTGCGGATGCTGCAGGCGCCATCTGGCCAGGCGATCGGCACTGGCTTCCCAGTCGACGTCGACACCCAGCTCGCCGTGCGCGACCACCAGCACGTCGCGCGCATCAAGCACCGCGCAGTCTTCACCCAGCGCGCGCAGGTGGGTACCGAGCAGCTGCGCGGAGAACACTTCGCCCAGGCCCTGCACGCGATCGAGTACCTCGCGCGGCAGTTCGCCGATCACCGCCAGTGCCGCCAGCACGTCGGCCAGCTGATCGAAACGCACGTCAATCCATTCCACGGTCTCGCCCACCTGCTCGCCGAGCAGGGCCACCGCCGCGCCACGATGGCGGGCGCGCAGGGCATGCCAGGCCTCGCGCCAGCCTTCGTCACCCTTTGCCGCCATCTGGGCCAGTTCGATCAGCGCGTCGGTGACGCCCTTCATCGCCGAGACAACGGCGACCTGCAGCGATTCGGGGCGGGCGAGCAGCAGGCCAGCAACATGGCGGTAGCGCTCGGCGTCGGCCACCGAGGTGCCACCGAACTTGTGCACGACAGTGGACGGCGCAGCCAGATCGGACGGAGCAGCGAGATGGGCGGGGGCGTGGGAAGACATGCAGACCTCGGTAGGAGGCCCCGTCGCATGCAGGTGTCGAGTTTCCCCGTCACCTGTATGGTGCGGGGCCGTGGTTTTCGGGAGTTACACGAAGACGACGGGCCGCACCAGGGCAGTGGTGACGGTGGTGGTGGTAATGGTGGTGGTGGCGACCGGCGCAGTTGAACGGCCCGCGGTGGCAGGGGCGATCAGGCTGGCGTGGGCGGCATCAAGAACCATGACGCACAGAAAACACCGGCCGCCGGGGTGCTGTCAAGTGCTGCGATGCAAAAAACCGCTGCAGCGATCATCGGCCATCGTGCCGCCATTTGGTTGCATCTGTGACAAAACCGGCATCAGCGCGCTTGACGACGGCATTCAGCCGGCATGTTCGGCGATCGCCCGTGGTGTGCGGTGGGCGTGCGCACACAGCATCACGCCTGCCACCAGGAACACGATCGCCAGCGCTTCAAGAAGGCTCGGCCAGCGCTGCTGCCAGGCGAATGCGTAGAGCAGCGCGAACAGGGTTTCGAACACGATCATCTGACCGGTCAGGGTCAACGGCAGCAGGCGGCTGGCGCGGTTCCAGAATGCATTGCCAAGGATCGAGGCCACCACCGCCACGCCGGCACTGATCGCCCAGAAACCACCCCATTGCGCTGACGTGTGGCTGCCGGTGTGGCCGATGAACGCCATCGGCACCAGCAGCAGGGCCAGGCCGCCAGTGGTGACGCCGGTCAGCAGTGACCAGTCGTGGCTGGACAGATCGGAACGGCGCGCCAGCCAGCGGCTGTTGCCGATCGAGTACAGCGCCCAGGAGAACAGCGCACCAAACGCGCACAGCAGGCCGATCAGGCGCTGCCGCCAGGGCGTTGCCAGATGCTCGGACATCAGTGCTTCCCAGCCAACCAGCGCCACGCCGAGCACGCACAGCCCCAGTGCCGGCAACAGCTGCTTCAACGGCACCGCGCCCTGCTCGCGCACGCCAACCAGCGTCACAACCACCGGAATCAGGCCGACAATCAACGACGCCGCCGCACCTCCGGCCCACTGCACGGCCGTGGCCAGCAGCAGGAAGTACACCAGGTTGCCGGCCAGGCTCAGCCACAGCAGACCGATCCACTCGGCACGACCCAACCGCGGGGCCAATCGCTTCCAGCGCGGCAGCAGCAGTACCACGGCGATCAAGCCGTAGACCAGGTAGCGGCCGGCTGACAGCTGCAGGGCGTTGAACGACTGCAGCACGGCGGGCGCGAGGAAGACCACGCCCCACAGCGCGCCGGCGGCAACGCCATTGGCGATGCCCAGGGCCATCGGGTTGTTGCGCATTTCGGGTTCTTGGGGGGAGAACAGGCTGCGCAGTGTAAGCGGTGGCCAGCGCGGGCTCTTGACCGAGGCTACTGCCCTCCCGCCCATGTAGAGTCGAGCCATGCTCGACTGCCGTTCGCGAGGTGGTCGGTGCAAAAGCAGCCGAGCATGGGCTCGGCTCTACAGGTCAGATGGCGCTCCTGCGCCAGGCGGCCGGGGTCTGCCCACACTCACGCCGCAGCGCGCGGGTCAGTGCGCTCTGCTCGGAATAGCCTGCGGCCAGCGCGATGTCACTGATCGGCGCCGTACTGGTGCGCAGCTGGTGCTTGGCCCAGCGCAACCGGCCTGCACTGAGCCAAGCCTGCGGGCTGAGCCCGAACTCACGCTGGAACAGCGCGTGCAACCGGCTCTCGCTGACCCCGACGGACGCGGCCATGCGCGCCACCGGCCATGCTTGGCCCGGATCGGCCTGCACCGCCGCGCACAGCCCCTGCATGCGCGCACCACTGCCCGCAGGTGCGAACACCTGCAGCAGCTGCGGCAACAGGGCCGGCATCGGCTGCCCGTCCTGCACACCCGCCAGGCGTTGTCGCAGCGCAAGCGGCAGGTGCAGCCAGCGCTGCCGGCACAGATGCTCCTGCGTGCCGTCGTCGAGCACGCCCGGGGGGCAATCGACGATCACGAAACCGTTCGGGCCATCGGCCATCTGATCATGCGCTTCACCAGCAGCCACGAAAGCGCCCTGCAGCAGGTCCAGGCGACCGCCGCGGCCTTCCATCTCGAACTGCAGTTCACCCTGCAGTGGCAGCACCCATTGCGCATAGTCATGACGGTCCAGGCCGGTGGCCTGTCCGTAGTGCCGCAGATGGAAGATCGCGCCCATCCGGGCAGTGTGCGCGTGTAACAACGGCCGTGCAAACCGCTGCTATAGTCAATCCGTCATCCAACGCAGGGAGTGCAGGCCATGACCCATCGGCGCGTTTTCGTGGTGCTGGCCGCAAGTCTCGGCCTGGCAGTCGCCAGCTCTGCATCGGCACAGGAACGCACCCCGCCCGCTCCGCACTGCATGGATGCGGTCGGCGTGCAGGAAGTGGAGCAGGCATCGCCGCGTTCGATCGCATTGCGCGCCGCCTCCGGCCAGGCCTATCGCATCGATTTCAGCGAAGACTGCCCCGGTGTCCGCGGTGCCACCACGCTGAAACTGGAAGCGCCGGCTGGCTGGGCCTGCGGTCGTCCCAGCGAACGCGTCGTGGTCGATGGCCGCAGCTGCGCTGTCAGCGCGGTTACCCCGGTGCAGGATCGCGACTACGCCAGCGTCGCCCGCAACAGTGACCGCCTGCGCACAGCCACGCTGCCCACCCTGACCATCAGCGAACGCAAGGACGTCCGCCGCAGCTTCGGCGGGTCACCGTCCTACTGCTTCGCCACCCGCAATGTCCGTGCCTGGTCGTCCGACCCGCAGGGCATGCTGGTGGAGACCAATCCGCTTCGCAATGGCGGCCATCGCTACTACCGCGTCGAACTCGGCGGCCACTGCCGTCAGCTCGACCGCGCGCCGCAGCTCAGCTTCCGCTCCGGCATGCAGAACGGGCTGATCTGCGGCAATCCCGGCGATCGCATCCTCACCGCCGATTTCGAGAACGGCGACCTGCGCAACGATGCCCTGGCGCCGCTGCCGCAGTACACCCGCGGCAGCTGCACGATCCAGGCGGTCTATCCGGCCTCCAGCCAGGCGTCGAACTAACCGTCGACGCCAAGGAAGGTGAACGGTGCGCTGGGCACGAACTGGCCCAGTGCATCGCCGGCAAAGGTATTGCGCTGGTCCTTGCCAAGGTCGAGCTTGAGCACCTGGCCGCCGAAATCGACCTTGTTCAGATCCACCCAGAACGTGTTCGGGGTCAACGCCGATTCGAAGAAGTACAGCCGGCGCTTGTGGTCGGCCACGGTGCGCCAGCGCGTGGACGAGATGTTCGGCTCACCCGGGGTGGTGATGCCATACGGCACCGACGCGTTGCGGATCACGCTGAACACACTGGCCAGCGCCTCCACCGGGTCTTCGGCCTTGGGAATGGCATTGATGTAGAACGAAGCCCGCGCAAAGCGGTCGGACGAGCGGTTGGTGCCCGGCAGCATCACCGTGCCACCGATCTGCTGCCAGTAGCTGTTGAGTGCCAGCTGCTGCTCGAAGATCGGCGAGTTGGTCATCACCTGGTAGCGACGATCGTGATGGATCACCTGGCGGCCACCGATGTACTCGACGATGGCGCTGTCGCCACTCGCGTCGGACAGTGACAGGTGCAACGTCGCCTGGCGGTCTTCGCCGGGAACCTTGTCGGTGACGATCGAGTACGGCTCGCGCTTCAGCGCCGCCACCGCCTCTTCCACCGTTGCGAAATTATCGAGTACGTACTGCGCCCACAGCGAGATGGACAAGCCGGGCTTGTTGCCGCGCTGTTGCGGGTATTCCGACTCCACCAGCCACAGCAGGTTGGCGACCAGGCCCTTCTCATTCATGCCATCGGTGGTCGACACGTCGTAGCCGGTGGCCACCACGCTGCCGTAGCGCGCGGTCCACGCCAGCGACTTCGGGCCGGCCTGGCCGGTGCGCGCAATGCCACGCGGCAGGACGTAGAGATTGGTCGCGACATCGACCTTCCAGTCCATCGAACGCGCGGTGATCACATCACCGTTGTCGCCCAGGTACACCGCACGCGTGCAGGCCAGTGCCGGTGTGATCGCGGATGCCAGCGCCATGGCCAGCATTGCCTTTCCCTTCCACTTCATCCCTGCCATATCACTACACTCCTTTCCCCGTGGTCCATGGATCTGACCCGATCCATGGTGACACAGGGGTGAAGCCTCAGCGCACGAAGCGATCGTGCAGCCAGAAGCCCGCCACCATGGCAGGCACGAACCACAGCGCTTCACGCGATGCGACGGCCAGCCCGGCGATGGCCGGCCCGGGGCAGTAACCAGCCCATCCCCAGCCGATACCGAACAGCGCGGCGCCCAGCAGCAGGCGCGCATCGACATCACCTGCGGTGGGCAGCTGGAAGCGGGCCGCATACCCGGGACGCGCGCGTCGCAGCACCCAGCGCTGCCCGACCGCACTGACCAGCAGCGCCGAGGCCAGCACCCACATCAACGTCGGATCAAAATCACCGGCGACATCGAGGAAGCCGAGCACGCGACGCGCGTCAGTCATCCCGGAAAGCGCCAGCCCAGCGCCAAACAGCGCACCCGACACAGCGGCGGCCCATACCGCGCGACTCATGCCAGGCCTCCGCCGTGCCGGATCAGGAACGTGGTCAGCATCGCGCAGGCCATGAACACCAGTACTGCCAGCAGTGAGCGCTTCGAGCCGCGGGCCATGCCACAGACGCCATGACCACTGGTACAACCACTGCCCAGGCGCGTGCCGAAGCCCACCAGCAGGCCGGCGCAGATCAACTGCCAGGCCGGCAAGGCATCGCGCAACAGCACGCGTGGCGAGGCCTCGGGCAACGCCTGCCACCACAGCACCAGCCCCGCTGCTGTGAGCAGGCCCAGCAGGAATGCCCAGCGCCAGCCGCGCTCGCCTTCTGCTGCGCGCAGGCTGCCCGCGGCGATCCCACTGATACCCGCCACGCGCCCGACAGTGGCGAGCAGCAACACCGCGGCGGCGCCGATCAGCGCTCCGCCAGCCACCGCGGTCCATGGCAGGTTCATGCCCTGCCCTCTTTCACGCCGCTCATGGGATTGCCCTTTGATTTAGATTTATCTAAATTAGACACTTCTAAACAAAAAGGTCAACCATGGCCCGCACCCCGCTCGACAGCGCCGCCATGGCCGAACACGCCGCCGAGGCTGCAACGCTGCTTAAGAGCCTGGCCCATCCTGCGCGGCTGCGCGTGCTGTGCCGACTGGTGGAAGGCGAAGCGCCGGTGCCGGAACTACAGGCGCTGACCGGGCTCAGTGCATCGGCGCTGTCGCAGCATCTGGCGGTGCTGCGCGAACTGGATATCGTGGCGACCCGCCGCCAGGCGCAGGCCATCCACTACCGCGTGGTCGATGGCCCGGCGCTGGGTGTACTGAAGGCGTTGCATGCCGCCTACTGTGGTGGCGATCCACGCTGAGCCTGTGGTTCGGGGTCAGCCGACGTGAAGGACCGGCTGCACCACCCTGTCGAGCAGGTCCACCGGCGTCGGCGCGGAACGATCGCCCTGCAGTGCGCGGGTAAAGCCGGACCAGTCACTGGCAGACAGCTGACGCAACAGCGCCGCATCCACCGGCAGCGCGCGCATCGACCAGTACGGGAACTGGCGCTGGCCCAGCCGGCCGCGCGCCAGCTCGACGATGTCGATATGGCTGCCAGCCTGCAGGATGCGCTCATACACCGAATCGATGCCGTCCGGTGGTCCCTCGATGTACTGCAGGAAACGGTCACCGTCATGCAGCAGCACGCCGGTCACCCCGGCCAGCTTGTTGAAGCGTGCCGCATCCTCGACCAATACATGCAGGCGTTCGGCGGAAAGATCCGGCAGCACCTTGCTGACGTAGGCGATGGCACGCAATGGCATGGAGCTTCCTTGGCAACGTGAGTCGCCACGGTAGCAGTTGCGGACGAGCCCGTCTCAGTATCCGGAAACGTTTGCTGAAGAATTCAGCTTGCGGTCGCCACCGCCCCGTCACTGCGCCTTGGCAACAACGCCTCGAACACCACCTGCCCTGCTTCGTTGCGGGCACCGATACGGCCGCCATGCGCCCGCACGAACTGATCGACGATGTACAGGCCGAGACCAAGTCCATTGCTCTGGTGGAAGCTGGCCTTGAACGGTTCGAACAGGCGCGGCAGCAGCGCCGCATCTATCTCACCGGCATTGCGCACCCGCAGCAGCACGTTGCGCGGGTCACGGCCATCCACCTCGACCTGTGCCTCGTTGCCATGCGTCAGTGCATTGCCGATCAGGTTTGCTGCAACCTGTCCCAGTCGATCCAGGTCGCCCTGAAGCTGCGTGTCGCCGTGTGTATCCAGTCGGATCCGGCCTGCACCATGCGCACTGCCCACCTCCGCCACCACCGCGCGGGTGACCTCGGCCAGATCGCAGGTACTGGCCTGCAGGCGCAGGCCGCCGCTGCGGATCCGCGAGAAGTCCAGCAGCTGCTCCACCATCCGCGCCATGCGCAGGGTGCTGGCCTCCAGATACTGCAGCGTCTGCTGCGCACCCGCGTTGCCTTGCGGAAGGTCCAGCGCCAGCTTGTCGGCGCACAGCAGGATTGCCGACAACGGCGTACGCAGGTCGTGGGTCAGTACCGCAGCCATCGTCTCGTTGAGCTTGAGCGCGCGCTCCAGCGCCTCGTTGCGCGCCTTCAGCAACTGGCGTTGCTGGTACAGCTCGATGAAGACGTTGACCTTGCTCAGGATCACCTGCGGCGCCACCGGCTTGTGCAGGAAATCCACCGCGCCGGTTTCGTAGCCCTTGAACGCGCGCACCGGATCATCCGGCGAGGCGGTCAGGAATATGATCGGTACCTTGCGGCTGCGATGCGAACCGCGCATCAGCTCGGCCAGGGTGAAGCCATCGATCTCCGGCATGTGCACGTCCAGCAGGGCCAGCGCGACCTCATTCTCCAGCAGCAGCTCCAGCGCCTGCGCGCCGGAACCGGCCAGCAGCAGATTCACGCCCTCGCGTTGCAGCAGCGCCTGCATGGCCACCAGGTTCTGCGGCACGTCATCGACGATCAGCAGGTTGACCGGGGACTGCGACTGCGCAGGGTCCGGTGGCAGCAGGTTCATGCAAACAACTCCTTCAGGCGACGACACATCAGTTCAAGGGGCAGCACGGCATCGGCGCCAGCGTGCTGCAGGGCGGAGGCCGGCATCATCGACGCCTCGGCTTCTTCGGGACATTGCAGCCAGGCACGGCCGCCAGCGGCGCGTACAGCGGCTACGCCTTCGCTGCCGTCACTGCTCGCACCGGTCAGCAGCAGCGCCAGCACCTGCGGACCAAACACCGCAGCGGCCGATTCAAACAGCGGGTCGATGGCCGGGCGCGAGAACAGCACTGGCGCATCCACCGACAACGCCACCGCGCCGGCGTCCTCCACCAGCAGGTGGTAGTCCGGCGGGGCGAACGTCACCGTGCCGGGCTGCAGCGGCTGCTTGTCTTCCGCCTCGCGCACCGGCAGCGCGCAGTAGGGCGCCAGCACTTCGGCAATGCGGCTGGTACGGTCTCGCGGCAGGTGCAGCACGGCCAGCACCGGCGCCGGCAACCGGGCCGGAAGTGCGCCGAGTACCGCCTGCAGCGCGGCAACACCTCCCGCGGAGGCGCCGACCACCAGCACCGCAGGGCGAGCCTGCACCGCCATCAGGCAACCTTCCGGTACAGGCGATGCTCGCGCGAACAGACCGCGAAGGCATCGTGGTGGCGCCCGAACTGCAGCGACTCCTTGCTACCCAGGCCGAGGAATCCGCGGTGCACCAGCGCCTCCCGGAACAGGCCCACGGCCCGGTCCTGGAGATCACGGTTGAAATAGATCAATACGTTGCGGCACGACACCAGGTGCACTTCGGAGAACACGGTATCGGTGGCCAGGCTGTGGTCGGCGAACACCACGTTGCGGCGCAGCTGACGGTCGAACACCGCGCCATCGTAGGCCGTGGCGTAGTAGTCGGACAGCGACGCGGCGCCACCGGCGGCCAGGTAGTTGCGGCTGAACTGGGCCATCCGGTCGATGCCATAGGCACCCGCCTCGGCGGTGGCCAACGCGGCCGGATTGATGTCGGTGGCATAGACGATGCTGCGATCAAGCAGGCCTTCCTCATGCAGCAGGATCGCCAGTGACCACACTTCCTCGCCGGTGCTGCAACCGGCCACCCACAGTTTCACCGACGGATAGGTGCGCAGCACCGGCACCACCTGTTCGCGCAGCTCACGGAAATAGGCGGGGTCACGGAACATCTCCGAGACCTGCACGGTGAAAAACTGCATGGCCTGGGCGAACAGCTCCGGCTCATGCAGCAGGCGATGCTGCAGGTCCGCCAGTCGCTCGCACTCGTAACGCTGCATGGCCTGGCGGATGCGCCGGCGCAGCGACGACACCGCATAGCTGCGGAAGTCGTAGTGGTAGCGCTGGTACAACGCCTCCAGCAACACCTTCAGTTCCAGATCGAACAGCGCCTGCTCGTTCATTGCCGCGAGCACCAGACCCGGCACAGCGAGACCAGCTTGTCGACATCGATCGGCTTGGCGATGTAGTCATTGGCACCGGCCTGCAGGCAACGTTCGCGGTCGTCCGGCATGGCCTTGGCGGTCAGCGCGATGATCGGCAGGTCCTGCAGGTGACGTTGCGCGCGGATCTCGCGCATCGCCGCCAGGCCGTCCTTCTCCGGCATCATGATGTCCATCAGCACCAGGTCGACCTCACGCTCGGCCAGGCGATCAACCGCTTCCTGGCCGTTGCGCGCGATCTCCAACGTCACGCCCAGCGGCTCGAGCACGCTGGACAGCGCGAAGATGTTGCGCACGTCGTCCTCGGCCAGCAGCACGGTACGGCCGTCGAGCACGGTGTCGCGGCGGCGCGCTTCGCGCAGCAGGCGCTGCTGGTCGCTGGGCAGGCTGGCCTCGACGCTGTGCAGGAACAGGGTCACCTCGTCCAGCAATCGCTCCGGGGAGCGCGCGCCCTTGATGATGATGCTCTTCGAGTAGCGTCGCAGACGCTGCTCTTCCTCGCGGCTGAGCGCACGGCCGGTGTAGACGATCACCGGCGGGAAGCCTACGTCATCGTTGCTGGCCATATGCTCGAGCAGGTCGTAACCGCTGCCATCCGGCAACGACAGGTCCATCACCATGCAATCGAAGGTAACCGTGCTGAGCTGTTCCAGCGCGCCGGCCAGGGTACCGACGGCGACAATCTGTAGTTGCTCGCGGCCCAGCAGCAGCTCCAGGTTACGGCGCAGCTCGCTGTCGTCCTCGACGATCAGCAGGCGCCGCACATCGCGCCGGCTGGTCTGTTCCAGCTGCTCGATGGCCGCTGCCAGTCGCTCACGTGTGGTCGGCTTGATCGCGAAGCCGATCGCGCCCAACTCGCGCGCGACCTGGCTGCGATCCATCGCCGAAACCACATGCACCGGGATGTGGCGCGTGTCCGGATTGCGCTTCAGCCGCTCCAGCACGCTCAGACCGGAAACGTCGGGCAGGCCGATATCGAGCAGGATGCCGTTCGGACGCAGCTCGGCGGCCAGCGCCAGGGCCTCTTCGGCCGTACTGGCTACCACGCAGTCGAAGTCCAGCTCATGGGCCAGTGACACAAGCGCCTCGGCGAAGGTGGTGTCATCCTCCACTGCGAGGATCAGCCGACCGGCGCGCTGGCGCCGGCCCCGGTCATCCGCCACGCTCGCAACTGCCATCGACACAGCAGCGGGGGGCACAGCCGCAGGCGCAGCCACAACACGAGCGGGCGCCGGTGCTGCCACTGGCAACGGAACAGCTTCCGTCGCCATCGCCGGGAGAGCTTCGGACGCCGGCGCACCCTGCAGCGGCAGCTCAAGGATGAAGCAGCTGCCGCGTCCCGGCTCGCTGTCAACCTGGATGCTGCCGCCCATGCGCTCGGCCAGGTCGCGCGAGATCGACAAGCCCAGGCCGGTGCCGCCGTAGCGGCGACGCGTGCTGCCATCGGCCTGGCGGAACGCCTCGAAGATGACCGGCAGCTGCTCGCGGGCAATGCCGATGCCGGTATCGCAGACATCGAAACGCACGCGCCCATTGCCGCCAGCGCGCACGTGCAGGCTGACCTTGCCGTGCTCGGTGAACTTCAGGGCATTGGCCAGCAAGTTCTTCAGGATCTGCTGCAGGCGCTGGTTGTCGGCCACCAGTTGGGTCGGTGCCAGCGCATCGGCCTCGATCTCCAGCGCCAGGCCCTTCTGTCGTGCCATCGGCTCGAAGGTCTCGCGCAGGCGTTGCAGCACACTGTCGACCACGACCACTTCATCGGCCAGCTCGACATGACCGGCCTCGATGCGCGACAGATCGAGGATGTCGTTGATCAGCGCCAGCAGGTCATTATTGGACGACAGGATCGCGCGGGCATACTTCACCTGCTCCTCGGTCAGCGTGCCGTCCTTGTTGTCAGCCAGCAGCTTGGCCAGGATCAGCGAGCTGTTCAGTGGCGTGCGCAGCTCGTGCGACATGTTGGCGAGGAACTCGGACTTGTAACGCGAGGTGGCAGCCAGCTCATTGCTGTTGCGGACCAACTGCCCCTGCGCAACCAGTAGCGCCTGCTTCTGCGCCTCCAGTTCATGGGTACGCTCTTCCAGCTGGACATTGCTCTGCTCCAGCTCGGCTTGCTGCTCTTCCAGATGGCTCTGCGACTGCAACAGGCTGCGGCTCTGCTCTTCCAGCTCCTCGTTGGCCACGCGCAGCTCTTCCTGCTGGGCCTGCAGTTCTTCGCCCTGACGCTGCGATTCTTCCAGCAGGACCACCAGCTGCGCCCTCAGCAATGACGCGCGCAGGGCCATGCCGATGGTCTCCGCGCAGCGCGCCAGCAGTTCGTCGTCCAGGCCCTGCTGGTCACCGATGCGCGCCCGGCCCAGCTCGATGACACCCACCACGCTGCCATCGCTGTTGATCGGCGCCAGGATGCGTTCGCGCACCGGCAACCGGCCCAGGCTGGTCTGCAGTTCGAGCACAGCTGCCTCGTCGCCGTGCAGGTGACGGATGCGCTCATCACGCGCGACCTGCCCGGCCAGCCCTTCCTGCAACGACAACGAGGCGGGTGTGCCGGATGGCAGCGCCATGCCACCGGTGAGCTGCAGCCGTCCGCCCTCCAGCCGATAGACCGCCCCTACGTCGGCGCGCAGCTGCTCCGCCAGGCGGGTCACCGCCGCGTCGGCGATCTGCTCCGGGCCCAGGTCGCCGCGCAGGCTCATCGCCACTGCATTCTCGGCTTCCTGCAGCCACAACGCCCGCATCGCCTGGCGCCGGGCCTGGATCGCTCGGGAAACAATCAGCGCGATCATCAGGAATGCGCCGCCGCCGATGCTGCGATTGACAAACGAGAATGCCGAGTTCGAGCTGGCCGGTGCAACGTTATAGCCGACAATCAACAGAATGCAGGCGAGCACCGCCACGATGAATGGAGCCCGCGCACTGCGCTGGAACACCGTCACGCCCACGGCAAGGAAGTAAGCCAGCCATACCGCGTAGCCCAGCGGCACCACCAGCTCCAGTGCAATGGTCGCGCCCAGCAGCACAGCAGAGGTCATCCAGATCCAGCGGTCACGCGTGGTCGCACCAGGACGCATGCAGGTCGGTTCCAGGAGGCAAAAAGGTGGGTGATGGTACTCCGTGTCGCATTCAGCCGCACAGGACCATTGGCACGCGCCGCATCTGCACGCATCCTTCACACTTCAATGCCTAGCTTTTCGTCCCTCACAGGGGTAATGCTCATTTCAACGTGGACGCAGCAGCTTCTACGGCGTCCGTGCTGACGGACCCTTCCCGACAACTGCGATTGCTGATCGACAGCGTGCGCGACCATGCGCTGTATCTGCTCGATCCTGATGGCAGGGTATGCAGCTGGAACCCGGGTGCCGAGCGCATCAAGGGCTATTCAGCCGACGAGGTCATCGGCACCCATTTTGGTCGCTTCTACCTGCCCGCCGATCGCGAGGCGGGTGAACCGCAGCGCCTGCTGCGTCTTGCAGCGCAGCACGGCCATCATGCAAGCGAAGGCTGGCGGGTCCGCCGTGACGGTTCCTCCTTCCGCGCCAGCATCGTGATCGAGCCAGTCTCCGAAGCCGGCGAACTGCTCGGCTTCGTCAAGATCACCCGTGACATCACCGAGCAATGGCAGGCACAGCGGCTGCTGCGCGATGCGCAGAGAGCGCTGCGCCATACCCAGCAGTTCGAGACGGTCGGCCGCCTCAGCCGCGGGCTGTCGCACGAGTTCAATAATCTGCTGACCACCATCGGCAACGCGCTGGACCTGCTGTCATTGCGTGTGGGCGCCGACGACACACGTGCAGCCGAACTGCTGGATGCTGCACAGACCGCCACCGACCGCGGCGCCCTACTGACCCGCCAGCTGCTCGCCTTCAGCACCGGCCAGACCCTGATCCGCGAACCACTGGATATCAATGCGCTGATACGGCAGTGGCTGCCGGACCTGCAACGCGCCTGCCCGCCCACGGTGGTGCTGGATGCGCAACTTGCGCCCGGCCTGCCTGCGATCAACACCGATGCGCTGCAGCTGCAGACGGCGCTGGCCAATCTGGTCGCCAATGCCGCAGATGCTACCCTTGAAGGCGGCCGCATCCTGATCGGCACTGCACTCGAGCATCGCCTCGACCCGGATGCGGACTCCACGCTGCAACGTGGCTATGTCACCCTCAGCGTCTGCGACGAGGGCCATGGCATGGCCGCTGATATCGCCGAACGGGCAACCGAACCGTTCTTCACCACCAAGGACATCGGCAAAGGCAGCGGCCTGGGCCTGAGCCAGGTGTTCGGATTCACTACCCAGAGCGGCGGCTTCGTCGACGTGTCCACCACGCCCGGTGTCGGCACCACGGTCAGCCTGCTGCTTCCCGCAATGGAGGAACCTGCCCATGACCGATGACCCGATCCGCGTATTGATGGTGGAGGACCAGACCGATCTCCGCGAAATGATCGGCCTGGCCCTGCGCGATTTCGGCATCGACGTGGCCACGACCGCCGATGCACACGAAGCGGCCGCCCTGTTGAAGGGTGAAGCACGCTTCGACGTGGTGTTCAGCGACATCAGCATGCCCAACGGCATGTCCGGCATCGAACTCAGCGAACACGTGGCGCGCGATCAACCGCAGGCGCGGATGATCCTGTCATCCGGCTACGCCCGCTCGCAGCTGCCGCCGCTACCCGAGCAGGTTGAGTTCCTGCCCAAGCCCTATCGCCTGCGCCAGCTGGTGGAGCTGTTGAAACAGGCGTGAGGCCTGCCCAGCTGCGTGGGCAGCACGACGGTCACCCTTTCATCGCACCATGACGGAACGAGGCCAGCAGCGTGGACGCTGCAGATGCCGGTGCCATGCGACCGCGCGCAAGCGACCAGGTGATGCCGTAGAAGCAGGTCCAGTAAAAGTCCGCCAGCCACACCGCGCTGAACTCGACGTTGAACACACCGGCCTTCTGGCCATCCAGGAAAAACGCCTCGAAGCGATCGCCGATCGGTGCCCAGCGCTCTGGCAGCAGATGCAGGTCACCCTGCCGCTGCTGCTCTTCCATCATCCTCGCGAACACCAGGGTCACCAGCTCCCAATCGGCGAGCAGCGTGGTGGTGACCTGCTCCAGCACGTGCTGCGCATCAGCGCCCTGGTCGAACCAGCTGGCCGCTGCCTCCAGGCGCTCGAAGCCCGCGGCGAACAACGCCTCGTCGATCGCCTCGCGGGTCGGCGCGAACCGGTACAGGGTGGCGCGACTGATGCCGGCCCCTCTCGCCAGCTCGCTGAGCGTGCAGCGCGGATGACTGACCAGGGTGGCCGCCAGGGCGTGGTGCAGGTCGCGGCGTGGGCGGGCGGTGGCGGGTCGCATGAAAGGGTCGGAAACCGGGGATACGGCCACGCTAGCATGAATCATCAATTAATAAACTGAATCAAAAGTGATTCATCCGAATCGCAGATGCGCTACAACGGAGCTGCGTCCGGTGCACCCGGGTCGGTGCATGGCAGGGAACGCGTCACAGGCATCGAAGGAGAAAGGCCATGCTGCATCCCCTACGCGATATCGCTGTGCTGTTCGATGCCAGCGACACCGGACAACGCGTACTGAACATCGCCTCCCACCTGGCGCAGGCACAGCAGGCGCATCTGGTCGCAGTGTCCACTGCCCAGCACCCCACCGACATCGCCAACGGCTTCGCGCGTGGCGCCGGCATTGCCGCAGCGCTCGATCATGAAGCGCGCGCCGACGCGGCCTGTACCGCGCAGTTGATGCAGAACCTGCGTGCCGTGTCCGAACCACTGCAGATCAGCACCGAGCTACGCATCGTTTCGGATTATCTGGGCGGTGCCGACCTGGCCCTGCAATCGCTGTACTGCGACCTGATCATCGCCGGCTATCCGCACACACCCGGCGCCCCCAGCGGCTGGCGGCCCCTGGGCACGCTGCGCCAGACCGGCGTGCCAATGCTGCTGGTGCCTCCACACTGGCGCGGCGAACAGGTCGGCCGCCGCATTGTGGTGGCCTGGAATGCCAGCAAGCAGGCACGCCGCGCGGTGGCCGATGCGCTGCCGCTGCTCGCCCGTGCGCAGGCCGTGCACCTGCTGATGGTCGACACGCCCAAGACCGAAGGCGCACCCGGTACCGAGATGGCCCAGCATCTGGCGCGGCACGGCGTTGAAGTGGAAGTACAGGCGATCAACTCGAGCCAGGGCGGCATCGCCGCAACCATCCGCCAGCACGTGCTGGACGCCGAAGCCGATCTGCTGGTTCTGGGCCCCTACAGCCGCAGCCGGGTGGTGGAGCGCGTGCTTGGCGGGGTCACCGAGGATCTGCTGGCCGAAGTGCCGGCGCCGCTGTTCGTATCGCACTAGTCCCGCCCTGCCCCGCTCGGCGGTAGCCGGTCAGCGATTGACCGGTATGCCGCCGGAAATACCGGCACAGGTACGACGCATCCTCGAACTGCAGGCGATCGGCAATGCGTCCGATCGGCAACTCGCTGTACGTGAGCAGCGCCTTGATCTCCAGCACCACCTGGCGGTCGATCAACGCCTTCGGCGTTTCATCGAAGCATTCGCGGGTGAGCTGCGAGAGATAGAACGGGGTGATGCACAGCGCCTCCGCATAGGACTGCACGTCACGCTGGCGCGTGCTGCGCTGGCCCACCAGCTCCCAGAAGTTCCAGGCCAGGCGCTCGCGCCGGCTGACCTGTGCCGGCACCCGCTTCTGCTTCGGCAGCAGCGTGGCCATCTTCAGGAAGAAGCTCTGCAGCAGATTGCGCAGCATCACATGGCGGTGCCGTCCGCCGTTGTGCTGCGCGTCCATCATCAGCTGCAGCCAGCCCTGCAGCAGCGGCAGATCCAGCGCTGACGGCCGACAGTGCGGCTGTTCGTGCAGGAACTGGAACAGCGCATTGGGCAGTACATAAGCCACCTCCGACGCCAGCGCCTTGGGCATCAGGCAGACCACAGCCAGAAAGCCGCGTGAGCGCTGCCGCAGCAGCGCCAGCGTGTCCTCGGCCAGCACCAGCACATCGTGCCGTTGCATCGCCACCTCGCGGAAGTTCAGTGCAAAGCGTGCGCGCCCCGATACGCATACCAGTACCGCCAGATAGGCGTGGCCGAACGACAACGGGACGCCCTGCCCCTCGGCCAGCGTGCTGACCTCCAGGCGCATGGATTCGTCCTGATCCAGAAGCTGGGGTATGCGGTCCATGGGCCCTTCCGGCTGGATTCCGGGGCACAGCATAGCGGCCCTCGGCATTGAGTTGTCAAAAGTACCGGAATCATCAAGGTCCCCGCCCTGTGCCCGCGATGCGCCGGAACTTAGCCTGTGCACTCTCTTTCTGTACCTGGAACTGCCATGCAGCTGCACACTGAACGCCTGATCCTGCGCCCTTGGCGCGACACCGATGCCGCCGATCTGTACGAGTACGCCCGCGACCCGCGCGTCGGGCCGATCGCCGGCTGGCCGGTGCACGCCAGCGTCGAGGAAAGTACCGAAATCATCCGCACCGTCTTCAACCGGCCGGAGGTTTACGCCCTGCAGAGCCGCGAGGACGGCCACGCGATCGGCTGTGTCGGCATCCTGATCGGCGCTGACAGCAATTTCGAGATCAGCAATCGAGAGGGTGAGATCGCCTACTGGATCGGCGTCCCGTACTGGGGCCGCGGGCTGGTCCCCGAAGCGGTGCGCGAAGTGATGCGACACGCCTTCATGCAGCTGGAACTGGACGCACTGTGGTGCGGCTACTTCGCTGACAACCTGCAATCGCTCAGCGCACAGAGCAAATGCGGTTTTCAGCATCACCATACCGAAGTGGACAAGTTCAACAGCTTTCTCGGCGACTACCGCACCGAGCACATCAGCCGCATCACCCGCGAGCAGTGGTTTGCCCTGCAGGCCGCCACACCGGCCTGAGCGGTCTCAGCCCGCCATGTGCTGCATGAATAGAAGTTCTGGCGTCGAGGACGCGTCGACCTGCTGGAAACCGAGGTCGCGATACAGGGCAACGGCGGCTGCGTTGTCACGATAGACGCGCAGGGTGAGGCGTTGCATACCGTCTTCGCGCAGCGCCTGTTCCCCCAGGGACTGCATGAGCAGCCGGCCAAGGCCGCGCCCGCGCGCCAATGGCGAAACAATGATGCGGCCCAGGTGTGCGGTGCAGGCGTCGGTCATCCAGTACTGGCCAAAGCCAAGGCACTGGCCCTGCTCGTCCAGCAGCGCCCAGCCCGGCCGCAACCCGAGTTCGAGCACCTGCGCGAACCGTTCCGACGGTAAGGGAAACGGCACACCGGGGCCTGCCCAGCGCTGGGTGGTCTCGGCGGAATCAAGCCAATCGGCGATGGTGGCGTAGTGCGGAGGCTGGACAGGGCAAAGGCTCGGCTTCATGACGCTCATGGTGCGCCATTTGCACCGGGCAGACACGCTGCACGGTGGCGCTTGAGTTTTGTCATAGGACAATAAACAATTCCAGGCGTCCAGCCGCCACGCCCCAAGCGCGGTAGCACCCAGCCCACCCCGGATTCGGGAGACCCCATGTTCAAAGGCCTCAGCGCGTTTCCACTTACGCCCCTCTCTGAATCCAACATCGACTTTCGGGCATTTGCGGGATTGGTCGAGCGCCTGGCCGATTCCGGAGTTGACTCGATGGGCGTGCTTGGCTCCACCGGCAGCTATGCCTATCTGGAGAAGCGTGAACGCAAGCGCGTGCTGCGCGAGGCCCTGGCCCACGCAGGAGGCGTACCGGTCATCGCTGGCATCGGCGCACTACGCACCCGGGATGTGCTGGAGCTGGCCCTGGATGCCGAAGATGCGGGTGCCGCAGGCCTGCTGCTCGCGCCCGTGTCCTACCAGCCCCTGAAGGATCATGAGGTGCAAGCGCTGTTTGAAACCATCTGTGCGGCGGTGCGCACGCCGATCTGCATCTATGACAACCCAGGCACCACGCACTTCCGCTTCACCGATGCACTGCATGGCCGGATTGCCGCGCTGCCCAACATCGCTTCGATCAAGATTCCGCGCCTTGCTGATGATCCGGCCGATGCGGCCGCGCGCGTTACCGCACTCCGCGCGTGCGTTCCTGCGCATGTGACGCTGGGCGTCAGTGGCGACGCGTCGGCCGTACGTGGACTGCTGGCGGGGTGCGATGGCTGGTATTCGGTGACCGCCGGGCTGTTCCCCGAGGTTGCGCTGCAGATCACGCGGGCCGTGGGTAGCGGCGATGCGGAGGGCGCTATTGCCCTGTCTGCGCGGCTGGCACCGCTTTGGTCACTGTACGACCGGTTCGGCGGGATTCGCGTCATGGCCTGCTCGGCGGCGCTGCTGGGGCTGTGCGGCGAGGACTGCCTGCCACTGCCGTTGCAGGGGCTGCGTGATGGCGAGCGGGAAGAGGTCGCGACGGTGCTGGGCGGGCTCGGGTTACGGTGAAACCCCGGCGAGCACCTGTCAGGAGGCTGCAGCGGATGGTGACCCCGGCCCGATTCGAACGGGCGACCTTCCCCTTAGGAGGGGGACGCTCTATCCAGCTGAGCTACGGGGCCATGCAGCCGGGAAGTTTACAGGTAAGCGCCCCTGCCCTCCAAGCGTTCATGTTCCATCGCATTTTACTGGCGCGTTGCACCATGGCTGTGCGGGTTGCTCTGCTACCATCGGCGGCTCAGTTCATCGCGTCCCCCACCTGCCCGCGATGGCACCAAACAACGTAACGAAACACAGGAGTCTGCATGTCTTCCGAGCTGCTCAAGTCCCTTGGCCTGGACGCGATCAACGCTGGCACGTACCTGGGCAACGGGGAGTGGTCGAACGCGACCAGCGGTGAGCTGATCACCCCGGTCAACCCGACCACCGGTGAGCCGATCGCGCAGGTCCGCGCGACCACCGAGGCCGAGTACGAGACCGTCGTCGCCCGCGCCCAGGAAGCCTTCAAGGTCTGGCGCACCACGCCGGCGCCGCGCCGCGGTGAAGCCGTGCGCCTGTGCGGTGAAGCGCTGCGCAAGCATAAGGACGCCCTGGGCTCGCTGGTCGCCCTGGAAATGGGCAAGAGCAAGCCGGAAGGCGATGGCGAAGTGCAGGAGATGATCGACATCGCCGATTTCGCCGTGGGCCAGAGCCGCATGCTGTACGGCTACACCATGCATTCCGAGCGCCCCGGCCACCGCATGTACGAGCAGTACCACCCGCTGGGCCTGGTCGGCATTATTTCGGCCTTCAATTTCCCGGTTGCGGTGTGGAGCTGGAATGCGTTCCTGGCGGCCATCTGTGGCGACGTGTGCATCTGGAAGCCGTCCAACAAGACGCCGCTGACCGCCATCGCTTCGATGAAGATCTGCAACGACGCTCTGCGCGAAGCCGGTTTCCCGGACATCTTCTTCCTGGTCAACGACGCAGGCACGGCGCTGTCGGAAAAGATGGTCGATGACCGTCGCGTGCCGCTGATCAGCTTCACCGGCTCGACCCAGGTTGGCCGCACCGTCAACGAGAAGGTCGCACGCCGTCTGGGCCGCTGCCTGCTGGAGCTGGGTGGCAACAACGCCATCATCCTGGACGAAACCGCCGACCTGAAGCTGGCCGTGCCGGGCATCGTGTTCGGCGCGGTCGGTACCGCCGGCCAGCGCTGCACCACCACCCGCCGCCTGATCGTGCACCGCTCGATCTACGCCGACGTGCTGGCCACCCTGGTCAAGGCCTACAAGCAGGTGGAAGGCAAGATCGGCGACCCGACCGACGCCGCCAACCTGATGGGCCCGCTGAACAGCGATGGCGCCGTGCAGCAGTTCCTCGATGCCATCGCCCAGGCCAAGGCCGCCGGCGGCACCATCGAAACCGGCGGCACCCGCATCGACCGCGCAGGCAACTTCGTGCTGCCGGCGATTGTCTCCGGCCTGAAGAACAGCGACGCCGTGGTCCAGCATGAGACCTTCGCGCCGATCCTGTACGTGATGCCGTACGACACCATCGACGAAGCCATCGACATGCAGAACGGCGTGCCGCAGGGCCTGTCGTCCTCCATCTTCACCGCCAACCTGAAGACCGCCGAGAAGTTCCTGTCGGCGGCCGGCAGCGACTGCGGCATCGCCAACATCAACATCGGCACGTCCGGTGCGGAAATCGGCGGCGCGTTCGGTGGCGAGAAGGACACCGGCGGTGGCCGCGAGTCCGGCTCGGATGCGTGGAAGGTCTACATGCGCCGCCAGACCAACACCATCAACTACTCCGATTCGCTGCCGCTGGCCCAGGGCATCAAGTTCGATCTGTGATGGCAACGGATCCGGCCACGTCCGTGGGTCAGAGCCCCTCCGGGGATCTGACCCAAGAGAAGGGTCGGATCCCCGCAGGGGCTCCGATCCTCGATTTCACCGGCCGCCGTGTGTTGATCGCCGGCGGCAGCAAGGGCATCGGTCGTGAAATGGTGCTGGCGTTTGCCGGCGCCGGCGCGCAGGTTTCGGTCTGCGCCCGAGGCCAGGCCGGTCTGGATGCACTGCGCGCCGATGCGCGGGCGCAGAACTTCGAACTGCATACGTTCTCCGCCGATCTGGCCGACGCTGGCCAGATCCAGGCTTGGCTGCAAACAGCCGCCGACACACTCGGCGGCATCGACGTGCTGGTCAACAACGCCACCGGCTATGGCATGGCCGACGACGAGGATGGCTGGGCGGCCAGCCTGCAGATCGATCTGATGGCCGCCGTTAGGGCCTCGCGCCTGGCCCTGCCCTGGCTGCGTGCGTCCAGTGACGCCTGCATTCTCAATCTCTCTTCGATTGCCGCGCAGCAGCCGCGTCCCGGTGGTGCGCCCTACGCCGCCGCCAAGGCCGCGCTGTCGCACTACACCACCTCGCAGGCGCTGGCGCTGGCCAAGGACCGGATCCGGGTCAATGCCATCGCACCGGGCTCGATCGAGTTCGACGACGGCCTCTGGGACCGCCGCCGCACCGAAGATCCCGCCCTGTACCACGGTACGCTGGCGAAGATTCCGTTCGGCCGCTTCGGCCACCCGCGCGAGATCGCCGACGCCGCCCTGTTCCTGTGCTCGCCGCTGGCGCGCTGGGTCACCGGCAGCGTGCTCAACGTGGATGGCGGCCAGGTGTTGATGGGCTGACACCGGCATACCGGTAGCTGCCAACCTTGGTTGGCATGCCTTTCTTCGACCAAGGTCGACGCCTACCATCGTATCCTCCGGGCATGGGATTGCCAGGGCAGAGGCACTATCATGTGCACACTGCCAAGGAGGACCCCGATGAGCGTGGCACCCCGACAGACAAGCGCCCTGGCCGTGGTCAGCCTGGTCATGGGCATCGCCAGCTGGACCGTCCTGCCCTTCGTGGCCAGCATCGTGGCCATCATCACCGGGCACATGGCCCGCGCCGAGATCCGCCGCCGCCCGCATGAGCTGGAAGGCGATGGCCTCGCCGTCACCGGCCTGGTACTGGGCTGGGTGATGGTCGGCGCGGTGATCGCCGCCATCCTGGTCTTCATCCTGTTCTTCGGCGGCCTGGCCTGGCTCGCTGCGATGTCGAACTGAGCGCCATGACCGCCTCCGACAGCACTGAACGCTTCAGCAGCCGCGTCGCCGATTACGTCCGCTACCGGCCCGATTACCCGCCGGCCCTGCTGGACTGGCTGCACGGCCCGATGGGTGTCAACCGCGAGGCGCTGGTCGCCGATATCGGCGCCGGCACCGGCATTTCCAGCCGCCAGTTCCTGGCCAGCGGTCATCCCGTTGTTGCGGTTGAGCCCAATGCGGCCATGCGGGGCGCGGCTGAGCAATGGCTGGCACCGCAGTACCCGCAGTTCCGCGCGGTCGACGGCCGCGCCGAGGCCACCGGACTGGCCGATGCCAGCATTGATCTGGTCAGCGTCGCGCAGGCCTTCCACTGGTTCGATACCGTGGCGGTGCGCGCCGAATGGCAGCGCATCCTGCGCCCCGGCGGCCAAGCGCTGATCTACTGGAATTCGCGCCTGCTCGATGCCAGCCCGTTCCTGGTCGGCTACGAACAGCTGCTGCTGGACTACGGCACCGACTACTCCGCCGTGGCCGAGCGCTACCAGGATGACGCCACCATGCAGGCCTGGTTCGGCAACGGTCTGCGCGGCGCGGTGGAGCTGCCGAACGTGCAGCATCTGGACTTTGATGCCCTGCGCGGGCGCCTGCTGTCCTCCTCCTATGCCCCCCAATCCGGTCATCCGCGCCACGCGCCGATGATCGACGCTTTGCAGGACCTGTTCGCCGCCCATGCGGTCGACGGCCAGGTTGATTTTGAATATCGAACCCGAGCCTTCCTCGGCACGCTGGACTGAACCGACGCATGTATTCGCTTGCCCGCCCCTTCCTGTTCTCGCTCGACGCCGAGCGCGCCCACGGCCTTGGCCTGTCCGCATTGGACCTGGCCTATCGCACCGGCACCACGCCGCTGCTCGCCGCACGCATCGCGCCGATGCCCAGCACGGTGTTCGGGCTGACCTTCCCCAATCCGGTCGGCCTGGCCGCCGGCCTGGACAAGAACGGCGAGCACATCGACGCACTGTTCGCGCTCGGCTTCGGCTTCGTCGAGATCGGCACCATCACCCCGCGCCCGCAGGCAGGTAACCCGCAGCCGCGGCTGTTCCGCCTGCCCGCACACAACGCGATCATCAACCGCATGGGCTTCAACAATGCGGGCGTGGACGCGCTGGTGCGCAACGTCGAGCGCGCGCGCAACCGTCGCGGCATGCTCGGCATCAACATCGGCAAGAACAAGGACACCCCCAACGAACAGGCCGCAGATGACTACATCGCCTGCCTGGACAAGGTGTACCCGCTGGCCGACTACATCACCGTCAATATTTCCTCGCCGAACACCGCCGGCCTGCGCGAACTGCAGGAAGAAACCTCGCTGCGCCAGCTGGTCAGCCAGCTGCGTGAGCGCCAGGAAAGCCTGGCCGCCCGGCATGGCCGCCGCGTGCCGATGCTGGTTAAGGTTGCACCGGACCTCAGCGAGCGCGACATCGACGCCGCCGCGCGCGTGCTGGGCGAGCTGCAGGTGGACGGCGTGATCGCCACCAACACCACCGTCGACCACAGCAAGGTGGCCGGCGACCCGCTGGCCAACGAAGCCGGTGGCCTGTCCGGTGCGCCGGTGCTGGAACAGTCCACGCTGGTGCTGCGCCGCCTGCGCGCGCGCCTGCCCGAATCGGTGCCGCTGATCGGCGTTGGCGGCATCCTGTCCGGTGCCGACGCGGTGGCCAAGATGGCTGCCGGTGCGGCGCTGGTGCAGTGCTACAGCGGCCTGATCTTCCGCGGCCCGTCGCTGGTATCGGAGTGCGTGGAGGCGATCCGTCGCCGCCGCGAAGCGCCGAGCCGCGGCGCGGTGGCCCCGCTGTGAGCGCGCCCATGGATACCGTCGACGGCAATGCCCCGCTGCGCTGGACGCTCACCCGCAACGCGCCGCTGCAGGCACTGAACACCTTCCACGTGCAGGCCAGCGCGGCTCAGCTGCTGGAACTGCACGATGCGGCGCTGCTGCCGGAAGTACTCGCCCTGCCCGACGTGGCCAGCGGCCCGCTGCTGGTGTTGGGTGCAGGCAGCAACGTGCTGATCGCCGAAGACCTCCCCGGCACCGTGCTGGTGTTCGGCAACCGTGACATCAGTTTCCTTGAGCACCGCGCCGACCATGCGGTGATCCGCGCTGGCGCCGGCGTGCCCTGGCACGGCCTGGTGATGTGGTCGCTGCAGGAAGGCCTGTCCGGGCTGGAGAACCTGGCCCTGATTCCCGGTACGGCAGGTGCCACGCCGATCCAGAACATCGGCGCCTATGGCGCGCAGGTCGGCGAGTTCATCCAGGCCGTCGAAGCCTGGGACTGCCAGGAACAGGCCTGGATACGGCTGGACAACGAACAATGTGGTTTCGCCTACCGCGACAGCGTGTTCAAGCAACAGCCCGATCGCTACCTGATCACCGCCATCGAATTGAAGCTGCCGCTGCTGCATGACCTGCGCATGGACTACGCCGGCATCCGCGAGGAACTGCAGGCGCAGGGCGTGGAATTGCCGAGCGCGGTGGACGTGGCCAATGCGGTGATCGCGATCCGCCGCCGCAAGCTGCCCGACCCGGATGTGCTCGGCAATGCCGGCAGCTTCTTCAAGAACCCGGTGCTGCCGCTGGAGCAGGTCGACGTGCTGCTGCAGCACTTCCCCGAGCTGCCGGTGTTCCCGTCCGACCAGGACGGCAAGCGCAAGGTCTCGGCGGCATGGATGATCGAGTCCTGCGGCTGGAAGGGCTTCCGCGAAGGCGATGCCGGCGTGGCGCCGAGCCACGCACTGGTGCTGGTCAACCACGGCAACGCCACCGGCGCTGAACTGCTGGCATTGGCCCGCCGCATCTCGGCCTCGGTGCTGGAAAAATTCGGCGTGCCGATCGAACCGGAGCCTCGCCTGCTCGGCGCACAGTGGTGAACACCCCCGCCCTCTCCCCCAGCGCCACCCCGATGCGGGCGGCGCTGCTGATGCTCGGCAGCACCCTGGCGTTCGGCCTGATGGCCGTGGCGATCCGCTATGCCACCCGTTACGTGCCCACCCAGGAAGTGGCGTTCTTCCGCAATGCCTTTGGCCTGCTGGCGCTGCTGCCGATGCTGCTGCGTCCCGGCCACGCGCCGCTGAAGACCCAGCAGCTGCCGCGCTATTTCGTGCGCAGCGCGATCGGCTTGGGTTCGATGCTGTGCGCATTCTGGGCGCTGGGCCATCTGCCGTTGGCACAGGCGGTCTCGCTCTCCTACTCCACGCCGCTGTTCGTCACCATCGCCGCCGTGCTGTGGCTGGGCGAGGTCGTGCGCGTGCGCCGCTGGGCCGCGGTGGTGGTCGGTTTCATCGGCGTGCTGGTGATCGTCCGCCCCGGTACCGCGGGCTTCACTGCGGGCAGCCTGGTGGCGGTGGGTGCGGCCGTGCTCAGTTCGCTGGTGGCGATCCAGATCAAGCAGCTGACCCGCATCGACAGCGCCGACACCGTGGTGCTCTATACCTACGTGTTCTGGGTGCCGCTGTCGCTGATCCCGGCAGTGTTCGTCTGGGTCTGGCCGACCGGCGTGGCCTGGCTGTGGCTGCTGGCCACCGGCGTGCTCGGCACCATCGGCCAGCTGCTGTGGACACGTGCGCTGCGCCTGGGCGAAGTCTCGGCGCTGACCCCGATCAGCTTCCTGCAGCTGCCACTGGTGACGCTGTGCGGCTGGCTGCTGTTCAATGAAACCGTGGACCGCTGGACGATCATCGGTGCCGGCATCATCCTCGCCGCCAACGCCTATATCGCCCACCGCGAAGCGGTGCTGTCGCGCCGCGCAGCGAGCGCTGCGGCCTCATCAGCAGCCAAGCCCGCCGAATGAAAAACGCCTCGATGGACAAGCCCTTGGTAGAGTCGACTGTTAGTCGACTATCGCGCGCAGCGCGGGCTTTGCCCGTTCCAATCGAAGAGCAGTCGACTAACAGTCGACTCTACCCGGCGCGATCCTGGCAACGGCCCAGAATCTAATCCAGCGCCCGATACACCCGCTCCGCCGCATCGAACACATTGCCCGGCGCGAACTGCTCTCCCAGGTAATGCAGCGACTGCCGGCGAAGTTGCGGCGAACGCTCCTCACCGTCGCTGCCCAGCAGCACCTGCTGGAACTCGATCAGGTCCTGCAGGATGCGCCAGTGCCGGTACCACGCGATCCAGCGCGGATCCCCGAGGTCGCCGCCATAGCCCTCCGCGAAATCGAGCGGATTCTCGCGCCCCCAGCGACCGCCCACGGCGCCACCGATGAACATCAGGTCGCGTTCACGCGGCGCCAGTGACAGGCCATCCCAGTCGATCAGATGCAGGCCGCCGTCGTTGCCCATCAGCAGATTGCCGGCATGCAGATCGGTGTGGCACAGATGCAGGCCGACCGGCGCCTCCATCAATGCAGCGTGCAGCTCCAGCGCATGCGCATGCAGCGCCGCGATGCGCGCATGCTGTTGATCCCAGACCGAAGCGAATGCGCGCCCCAGCCCGTCCTGCGCCACCGCCAGTCCTTCACCGGCCAACCATTGCCCCACCGTCTCCAGCGCCGCGGTTTCCAGCCGTACGATCGGCAATGCCTGCTGCAACTCCGGAGGCAGCCGCGCGCCGTGCAGGCGTCGCAACACCTCCCCCAGCCGCCGCCACTGCGTGCGGCTCAGCGCCGCCTCGAAGCCGGACTGGCCTTCGATATAGGGAAACAGGGTGAACTGCAGGCCCCAGCGCTGCACCGACGCGCCCCCGGTCAGCGCCGGCCATGGCGCGACGATTTCGTCTATGCCGAGGGTGCCGCGCAGCCAATGCAGGCTGTCCCATACCGAGGGATCAACCTGGTAGTTCCGGCATTTCAGCCACCATTGCCCGTGCCGTGCATCAATGCGATACACGCTGGCATTGGCGTCGGCGCCCACCGGGCGCGGCACCACCGCAGTGGCGGTGATGCCATAGGATTGCTGAAGGACTTCGCCGAGATGCTGCGCCGAAGCGAATGACATGGATGCAAACGGAAAGTATTACCTGCCGCCACTATCGCAGATGACTTCGCTGCGACACAGACATGTCCGTCACAACATCGTGCGGTGCAACCAAAGAACTAGCCTGCGATGCGCCGCATCACTGCCTCCAGCGGACCGCGCGCAAACTGCCATGACCACAGCCACGCCGCAGCGGTCGCGAGCATCAGGAACAGCAGTGCCCATAGCAGTACCGAGGCCAATGACGCGCTGCCGTCCAGGAGGTCCAGGCTTTCCAGCGTGCCCATGCCCAGCAGGATGTGGCCGACATACAGGGTCAAGGTCATGCGTCCCGCCGCCGTGAAGGGTTCCAGCCAGTCACCCGGGTGTACCCGCGTGAGCCACAGGCAGGCGGCAATCACACTGCAGGCCGCGCCCGCCCCGGTCAGTACATAGGCAGGACCTGGCGGCATCGGCTGCGTTCCCAGCCATGCCTGCCACGGCGTTCCCTGCGCCAGATGCTGCACACCATGGCCGGCGCCGATCAGCAGCAGGCCCAGCACCAGCAACCCGCGTTGCACCCGCGGCTGCGCCAGTGGCATGCGCGCCAGCAGCATGCCCAGCAGGAAGAAGCACAGCCATGGCATCAACGGGTGGAAACCGTTGAACAACAGGTTTCGCGCCGCACCCGGCCACTGCCACAGGCCGGCGTACTCCAGCGTCTGCCAGTTCCAGCCTTCGCTGTAGTTCCAGTGCAGCAGCGCCCAGAACGAAACCAATGCCAACGCCACGATGCTGGCCAGCAGGATGCGCGGCGATGCTCGCAGCCACAGCACCGCCAGCGCGAAGTACACCGCGTAGTAGTGCAGGATATCGGCCGGGAACAGGGTCAGGTTGAGCAGGCCCAGCACCAGCAGGAACACGGCGCGCCGCCAGGTCTGCACGCTGGCCTGCCACCAGGGCTGCCGCTGCGTTGCCAGCACCAGGCCCAGCCCGGCCAGGGTGACGAACGTCGCCGAGGCCTTGCCTTCCAGCAGATGGAAGAAGCCTGCCAACCAGCTCGTACCCTCTGCAGGCACGGCCATCGCCAGACGGAAGTTGACCAGCACCATGCCGGCCAGTGCGAGGTAACGCGCCAGGTCCAGCCCGTGCAACCGCCGGTCAGCAGCATTCATGCGCGTGCGCCAAGCAGCAGCACGAGCAGGCCAAGATCCAGCGATGCATCGTCGGTGCCATCGGCTTCGCCCAGCCCTCGACGCAGCGCATCGCTTTCGATCGCATCCAACAGCACCTGCGCCTGCAGCGCCGGGGCCAGCGCGGGTCGCCGCCGCTCGCGCTGTGCAACACGCTGCAGGGCATCGCCCAGCACCTGCTGCAGCTGCCTGCGGTTGGCCGCAAAGGCCTTGGCCACGGCAGGGTTGCGCGCACTCTCGGCCAGCACTTCGACCGCAAGCGTTGCCCATTCCGGCTGCCGGCACAGCGCATGGAAGTCCTGCAGGAAGGCCATCACCTGTGTGCGTTCGCCATCGGACGCGGCCAGTCGCTGCAGCAACGGTGCCAGTTCTTCGCTCTCGGCCACCGCAACCGCAAGGATGATCGCCTCCTTGCCCGGGAAGTGGTTGTAGAGATTGCCCAGGCTGACGCCGGCCCCTTGCGCGATGTCACGCATGCTGGTCTGGTGGAATCCCTTCACGAGGAAGCACTGCAGGGCGGCCTGCAGGATCTGCGCGATGCGTTGCTCGTTGCGGTCGGCTCGGTTCATGGCGAAAATAATGAACGAACGTTCGTCCAATTAGAAGCTGACGATCCGGCCGAGGTCGGGCTCCGTTCAGCCAGCCTTGACCTCAACTGCGGTTGAGGCCCGATGCTGCGCGGCCTGTCCCACGCTCAACCCGGAGTTCCTGCATGCCACGGATGATCACCACCCTGCTCGACAGCCGCGTGCTGTGGTTCCTCGCCCGACTGCTGTTGGCCGTGGTGTTCCTGTCCTCGGGGCTGGCCAAGCTGCTGGCATGGAACAACAGCGTGGCCGAGATGCAGGCAGCGGGGCTGCAACCCCCTGCGCTGTTCAACATTGCCAGTGCGGTGGTGCTGCTAAGCGGCGCGCTTTGCCTGCTGTTCGATCGCCTGCTCTGGCTGGGCAGCGGCGCGCTGGCGGTGTTCATGCTGCTGACCATCGTCATCGTGCATACCTTCTGGAACAAGCACGGCGCCGAACAGCAGCTGGCCCTGTTCTTCGCGCTGGAACACCTGAGCGTGGTCGGTGGCCTGATCTGCGCGGCCATCGCCAGCCATGCGCGGGCTCAGAAGAACTCGTCGAGCAACCGGTAGAACGCCAGCCGGCGCTCGTCGGCCACCGCGCCGTAGCGTTGGAACAACGGCGCGACCCAACGCGTGTCGCCGAAGTTGTGGACCAGGCTGCGCGCGGCCAGCGCAAGGTCCTGATAGCGGTCGGCCACACCCAGCCGGCCACAATCGATGAAACCACTGAAGCGGCCCTCGGCAACCATCAGGTTGGGCAGGCAGGCATCACCGTGGCTGACCACCAGATCTTCATGTGCGGGCTGGCTGGCGAGCAGCTCGGCAAGCACCTGCTGCGCGCTCTGCCCCAGGCGCTCATCATCGAAATCATCGGCATCGACCAGGCCTGCTTCGGCGCGCGCCACCGCGGCCTGCACGCGCGAGGCCAGGCGCTGATCGAACGGACATGCTGCCACCGGCAACGCATGCAGCCCGCGCAACGCATCGGCCAGCACCTCCACCAGCCGCTGCGGGACGAGTTCCGGCGAGGACGCCAGGTCACGGCCGGGCAGCGCGCTCATCAGCAACCAGCGCCGGCCAGCGTCCTCGGCGGTGGCGATCACCGTCGGCGCCGGCTGGCCCTGCGCCTGCAGCCAACGCAGGCGGGCGATCTCATGACCCAGCTCACTGAAGGCATCGATCACTTCCGATTTCAGGAAGGCATCGGCCTGCCCCGGTCGATGCACGCGGGCGACGTCCGCACGCGAAACCCCGATCGACTGCCGCTCGATACGCGCGCCTGCCAACGCTTCGCGCCACGCCGATGGCAACGGCATGCCGTCGCTGCTTGCGGGTGTTGCCTGCATGCCGGGGTGCTCCAGTTGCCGGTGACCCCATGGATTCTCGCTCATTCCGCGCCAACCGCCGCCAACAGCGCGGCCGCAAGATACAGGCCGAGACCGAACACACTGTGCGCGACCAGGCTGCGCATGCGCGCCTTGCCCGGCGCTGGCGTTTTCGATGCCGCAATGCCCGCGCCCATGCCAGGCTGCAGGATGAAAAAGGGCGCGGCCACACTGAGAATGCCGAAGGCCAGCGCCGGCAGCAGGGTCGGTGCACGCACCCAGTCAACGCCGGCCACCGCCAGCAGCAGCCCGGCGAAGATCACCCCGATCAGGTAATGCGCGGTCCAGCCCAGCGCGCGTTCGCCGCCGACCACCGCCGAGCGGCCGATGCCATCGTGGCGGAAGCGCCCGCGCGGCAGGTGGCCCAGCCAGCGACCCACCATCGCGAAATCCAACGAAGGAATGCCAAGCAAGCGCCGTTGCAGCAGCGCCCACAGATCCATCACCGCGGTCGCGCCCACACCGATCAGCACCGCATCCACTACCCATGTCGCCAGCCCGCTCATATCGCATACCTTCAATTATTTGCTTGAATGATAGAGCGATGCTAGCGTGCGCCGCATGAACGCCGCAACCGAGCCGCCACCCTCGCCACTGGAAGCACTGGCCGAGATCGCCCGCACCCTCGGCCATGCCCACCGCCTGGCCCTGCTGGAGCACATCGCCCAGGGCGAGCGTGCGGTGGAACGGCTGGCCGAACTGACAGGGCTGTCGGTGGCCAATACCTCCCAGCATCTGCAGCAGCTGCGCCGCGCTGGCCTGGTGCAGACCCGTCGCGACGGCAAGCGCATCCTCTACCGCAGTGGTGATGGCCCGCTGGGCAACCTGATGGCCGCGCTGCGCGACTACGCCGACCACCAGCGCAGCGAAATGCACGATGTGATTGCCGACAGCGTGCTGCGCCGCGATGCATTGGATGGGCTGACGGTGGAACAGCTGCTGCAGCAACGAGACAATGTGGTGTTGCTGGATGTGCGGCCGCAGGAAGAGTTCGCGCTCGGACATCTGCCCGGCGCGCTGAACATTCCCGTTACGGAGTTGCGCGCACGGATGGACGAACTGCCGCGTGCCGTCCACATTGTGGCCTATTGCCGCGGGCCCTACTGCGTGCTTTCCAACGATGCGGTGGCGATGCTGCGCGAGGCCGGACTGACCGCGCAGCGGCTCGCCGCCGGCTACCCCGAATGGAAAGCCGCGGGCCTGCAGGTCGATCTGCCCCAGCACTGAGTGAGTTGCGTGTCATGGATGATGTGTTCTCCCCGTTGATCGACAACTGCTGGCGGCGCCTGTTCGCGGGCGAACGCGTCCTGCAGGATGACCCGACGCTGCACATTGCCTGCAGCGACGACCTCGATGAGGGCGAGAACGGCATGCTGCTGCAGCCGGTTTCCGGCCCCGCGCGCGCACTGCTGCGCCCTGTCCTGGCTGAACGCCTGCAACTGCAGGCACGCGCGCACTGGACCCTGGAACATCTGCAACAGCGCCTGATCGACATCGGCCAGCGCACGCATGGCGCAGACCGCATTTTCTATTTCCCTGCCGCATCCCTGGCGGCACTGGCCGAACACCCTGCCCCGCCCCACATCCGCCGTCTCGGCCCAGCCGACGCTGCTGCGTTCGACGTGTTCCAGGCCAGCGCCAGTGAGGAGGATCTCGATGCCGCCTGGGTCGAACTCGAACACTGGCAGGTATTCGGCGCCTTCGACGGCGAGCGGCTGGCCGCTGCCGGCAGCGTGTATCCGTGGAGCCTGGATCCGACGCTTGCCGACATGGGCGTGCTGACCCTGCCGGAGGCCCGTGGCTGCGGTCATGCACGCCATCTGGTGCAGGCCATGGCCCTGTCCGCGCAGGTGTCCGGGCTGCAGCCGCAGTACCGCTGCCAGCTCGACAACATGGCATCGCTCATCACCGCCGAACGCGCCGGCCTGCGCGCGTTCGGTGACTGGGACATCATTCTGGCGGCCGCGTGAGGCCGCCGCAGCACAACAAGGAAGCAACATGAAGTTGATGATCATCGGCGCCAGCCGGGGCCTGGGGCGCGCGTTCGTGGAAGGCCTGTGCGGCCCAGGTGACACCGTCATCGGTGTCTCGCGTACCCGCCCACGCGACATCGCCTGCCCCGAAGGCGTCACCCTGCAATGGATCGAAGCAGACCTGTCCCAGCCGACCGTGGCTGCCGACCACATCGCAGCGCAGGCGCCGGCCGATATCGATGTGCTGATCCACAATCTGGGCATCTGGGAAGACAAGGCCTTCAGCGACGCGTACGACTTCCTCGATGAAAGCGATGCCGCGCTCACGCAGCTGGTCGACGTCAACATCAGTGCGACCCTGGTGCTGCTGCAACGCCTGTTGCCCCGCGTGCTGACCTCGCCGCGCCCGCAGCTGGTGCTGACCGGCTCGACCTCGGCGCTGCCGCGCAGTGGCCGCCCGGAAGTGGCGTTCGGCGCCTCCAAGTTCGCTCTCAACGGTATTGCCGATGCGCTGCGCGAGGGCTTCCGCGACCGTCGGCTGGCGGTGACCAGCTTGCAGCTGGGGTATCTCAATACCGACGATGCGCTTTCGGTGCCGGTATCCGAAGCCGCCGCACGCGGTGAAGGCGAGCTGGTGCCGGTGCATGACGTGGTGACGATGGTGCGGGCGCTGCTGCAGCTGTCACCGTCCGGCTTCGTGCGCGAACTGGTACTGCCGGCCATCGCCGACCCGCGCTACTGACTGCATCGGCCCGGCGTGGGCTCAACCTCGTCGCGCAGCAGGTACCACAGCACGAGGGCGGAAATCACCGTGGCAGCGGCCAGGATCAACAGCTGGCTGTGGACCGCGCCCAGGTACGCCTGGGCCAGAACCGTTCTCGATACGCCGGGCAGCTCCTGCGCAACACCGGCAAGGTCGCCCATGGACAGCTTGTGCGATGTGGCACGGGCCACGTGACCGACCTCCAGCATCATGCTCCGACTGATACCGGCCGAGAGCATGATGCCGACCACGGCGAGCGCGATTGCATCACCGGCCAATCGCATCGCGTTGAAGATGCCAGCCGCCATGCCAGCCTGCTCCTTGCCGACCACGCTGACCGCAAGACCATCCATGATTCCCCACGGAAGTCCGATACCGATACCGATGACCAACATCGGCATCCACCGTTGCGGCGGGGACTCGAACACCTGTGCCAGCCACGCGAGACCAGCCGCAGCGATCAACAGACCGGCACAGCACAACGCCCGCGCGGGAATCCATCGCAGCAGATAACCGGACGCCAGCGGAACGACAAGCAATGGACCCGACAATGCCGCCATCGCCAGCCCGGCTTCGGTTGGCCGCAGGCCTTCCACACCAATGAAGCCCGCCGGCAGCATGACCAGCAGCACCACGTAGCAGAACGCGGGTGCCACGGCCAGAATCTGCACGCCGACAAAGCGCCGGTTGCGGAGCAGCTCGAGGTCCAGCAACGGTGTGCGATGGGAACGCTCCACCGCGATGAATGCTGCAAGCAGAACGACCGAGAGCAGCAGCGGAACCAGCGTCTGCGGATGCAGTCCACCGAACTCTGGAAGCACGATCATCGCGTAGGTGAGTGAACCCAGCGCAAGGGTGAAGGTGGCCGCCCCCAGCCAATCCAACCGGGGCGACCCTGGGCTCTTCGATTCGACGGAAGTAACGGCGATCAACGGTACGGTCAGCGCGGCCAGCAGCGCGGGCAGAAAGAACACCCACTCCCAGCCCAGGCCATCGATCAGTCCGCCGGCCAGCAAGGGTCCGCCTGCAGCCCCTGCTCCGAAGGTGGTCCCGATCAGGCTGAACACCCTGGCCCGCGCCTGGCCGTCGAATACCTGTGCCAACGACGCCATCGCGCCGGCAAACGCTGCCGCTGCGGCCATTCCCTGCAGCAGCCTCATGGTATTCATCCAGGCCACATCGGGCATCAAGGGAATCAGGCCGGTGACGATCGCGAACAACAGGGCACCCAGGATCCAGATCCTGCGCCTGCCGTACAGATCGGCCAATCCACCGGCCACCAGCGTCGTACTGCCGTAGGTCAGCAGATAGGCGTTGATCATCCAGGACAGCTCTGCGGGAGACCCGCCCAATGCAGCACGTATCGCAGGCATGGCCACCGCGGGGCTGGCGATGCTCAGTGGAATGATGAGGGCGGTCAGGCAGCCGGCAAGGACCAGCCCCCGAGCGGACGATTCGGCAGCCCGCGAATAGGGAACAGACATGTGGATGAAGCTTCAGCATGGCCAAGCGCCATGGGATTGATGCTATCGACGACATGATTCTGGAAAAATCCCACATCAGGTCCATACTTTCATGACACCAACGTCATCAATCACCGATCATGGACAGCCTTGCCGGTCTCAGTCTCTTCGTTCTGGTCGCCGAGGCGCGCAGCTTCGCCGCCGCAGCTCGCCAGCGTGGCATCACCCCTTCGGCGGCAAGCAAGACCATTGCCCGCCTGGAGGAGCGCCTGGGAGCCCGCCTGCTGAATCGCAATACCCGCAGTGTCAGCCTGACTGCCGAAGGCGAGCAGTTCCTTGAACGCTGCCGCCGCATCATGGTCGAAGTCGCTGCCGCCGAGCGTGAGCTGACCGATGCCCACGCCGCGCCCAGCGGTCGCCTGAAAGCAAGTCTTCCTCTTGTAAGCGGCCTGATGCTGCCGCTGCTTTCCGCATTCGCGCACCGCTTTCCGGCCATAGAACTGGACCTGCACTTCAGTGATCGTCTTGTCGATGTCATCGAGGAAGGCTTCGACGTCGTCGTTCGGACAGGCAGTCCCGCCGACTCCCGGCTGCACGGCCGCAACCTGGGCAGCACCCGGCTGCTCTGCGTGGGTGCCCCTGCGTACTTCGCGGACCGAGGCACGCCACGGCACCCGGACGAGCTGGGCGGCCACGCATGCCTTCTCCATCGTTTTCCCGGCACCGGCCTGATCGAGCGATGGCCGCTTCAGGCAAACGCTGCAGGCCAGGACGTGCGGCTGATGCCTGCAATGACCGCCAATCATCTTGAGACAATCCTGCACATGGCCATTGATGGCCATGGCATCGCGTGCCTGCCCGACTTCGCCACACGGGACGCGCTTGGCAACGGCACGCTGGTCAGCATCCTGGACGAATGGACCACCGAACAAAGCACCTTCTGGGCACTCTGGCCAAGCCATCGTCATCTGCAACCGCGCGTGCGTGTGTTCGTCGATTTCATGGCCGGCCACCTTCTCCCTGAGGGCAGCGGTCACAATTGAACCTGCGCGCTGCTGCGACTACCCTGCTCGTCATTGGCCGTCGGTCACAGGCGGGAACCTGCTATGGATGCGCTTTCACGGGTTTCGGCCCAGGTCCTGGACAGCGCCCTGCCCAGCCTGCCGTTGTACCTGCTGCAGGCCACGGCGGTGATCGGCATGATCGGCGTACTGCTGATCGCCACCCGCCGCTCCGGCCACGCCATTGAAGGCCGCCGCCTGTATGTAGGCGTGGCACTCGGCCTGATCTACCTGTTCAACGCCTGGTTCGTCGCCGGCTACACCCAGGGCGTGGTCAAGCTCAATCTCGGCTTCGACGTCCTGCTGATCAGTGGCCTGCTCGGTGGCTGGCGCGGCGGTCTGGCCTGCCTGGCCGCCAGCCTGCTGGCCCGTTACCAGTTCTCAGGCACCCAGTACTTCCTTCCCGCCAGCATCGAAGCCACGTTGCAGGTGATGGCCGGCATCTGGCTGCGCACGCGCCTGCACCCCCGCATGCTCAGCGAGCTGTCAGCGCGCATGATCCTGCAGGCATGGGGCGTGCGCATCGCAGTGACAGCGCTGGGGCTGGCGCTGGGCGTGGCGATCATCGGTGCCGAGCAGCTGCCGGTTGCCGAGCTGGCGATCCAGCGCGTACTGGCGCTGCCGGTGTCGCTGCTGGTGCTCGGCGCAGTGTTCGCGCTGGTCTACAACGATGCACAGATCGATACGCAGCGACAGCGTGAGCAGGCCTGGCTGCGAATCGACCCGATCAGTGGCCTGCCCAACATGCGCGCGCTCGGCGAGCGGCTGAAGCACTACTGGCGTGACAATGATGGCGTCGGCAAGGCCTGCCTGGTGGTGGCCGAGATGGGCAACCTGCGCGACCTCCGCCTGCGCTATGGGCCGCTGCAGGACAACGGCCTGTGGCGGCACGACAGCACCGACGAAGTGCATCAGCTGCTGCCCTCGCTACCGGCGCACCAACTGGAGATCTACCAGTTCGGCGACGCTGCGCTGGCGATCCTGGTACGTGACACCTCGCTGCCCGAGCTGCGCACGCAGTCGCAGATCACCGATCTGGCCCGCAACCTGGCTGATCTGGTCGGCCGCGACTGGCCGGGTTTCCGGCCACTGTTCCGCTGTGCGGTAGTCGAGCTGAAGCCACCGGCCACGGCCGACGATGGCCATCTCCCGTTCCGCGCGATCACCCTGGCGCTGAGCGCGATCGAGTCGGGCGTGGTGTTTTTCGATGATCCGGTCCAGCGCGACAGCGAGATCGACGCATTGATCGAGCGCGCACTCGAGCACTGGCTGCAGCATGGCGACGCGCCGCTGTGCTACCAGCCCAAGCATCGCCTGCAGGACCGCCAGCTGGTCGGCGCCGAAGCATTGCTGCGCATGCGTGACGGCGAGAACCGCTTGATCGCGCCGATGCGGGTGATCTCGTTGCTGCGCCGGCACGGCCGGCTGGCCGATCTGGAATGGGCCACGCTGCAGTCAGCCATCCAGTTCCTGCAGCGCTGCCATCAGGAAGGCAGCAAGCTGACGATCGCGGTCAATGTTTCCGCCGAGTCCCTGCGCCTGCCCGACTTCGGCCTGCGCCTGCAGGAGCTGCTGCAGCTGCACGACGTGCCGGGGTTGATGCTGCGCCTGGAAATCGTCGAGTGGACCGAGATCGTCGAGCGCGACGTGGTCGATGCCAACATCGCACAGCTGCTGGCGGCCGAAGTAACACTGTCACTGGACGATTTCGGCGCGGGCTACTCAACCCTGATCCTGCTCTCGCAGCTGGCCATTGCCGAGGTCAAGATCGAGCAGGCGCTGATCGCCACGCTGTCCGATGCGAAGTCACAGTCGATCGTTCGCTTCATCGTCGAAGTCGCGCACCGCTGCGGTGCGATCGTGGTCGCCGAAGGCACTGAAACCCTGGCCCAGGAGCAGCAGCTGCGCGCCCTGGGCGTGGATGTCGGCCAGGGTTATCTGTACTCGGCAGCGCTACCGGCGGATGAGTTCCGCCGCTTCGCTACCAGCTAGATCGCGTAGAAACCCAGGAACATCGCCACCGCCGATTCGGCCACGCGTGTACGCTCCTGTTCGTTCAACGGGGCCTGACCCATCGTCACCTGCGGCCAGAACGCAAAGCTCTTCACCAGGCCGTGCAGCTGGTGACCGGCGAACTCCGGATCAACCTTGCGCAGCCGCCCGTCGGCGATCGCCGCGCGGATCCAGGCACTCTCGCCACTTTCCTTCTCGCCCATGCGGCAGACGATGGCCTGCGCACGTTCCGGCGAATGGATGATCTCGGCCATCGCCACCCGTGCCAGGTCGATGAAATTGGCATCGCTGAGCAGTTCCAGCTTCTGCCCCAGCAACTGCAGCAGCTGCACCTGCAGCGGCTGATCGGCGCGATACGGCAGCGCATCACTGGCGACGCTGCGCTCCCACAGCTCCTCCAGGATCATCGAGAACAACGCTTCCTTGCTCGGGAAGTGGTTGTAGACGGTGCGCTTGGAGACCCCGGCCACTTCGGCGATGCGGTCCATGCTGGTCGCCTCGTACCCCGCCGCACGGAACTCCTCCACCGCTGCGCGCACGATGGCGTCGCGTTTGCGGTCGGTCAGGCGTTGTGGGGCACGGGGCATGGCGGAAACCAGATAACTGAACGGATGCGCACATTTTACACCGCTCAGTGTACTTTTGAAAAACACGAAACTACACTGTGCAGTGTACCCAGCGGACGTCGCCCATGAAGCGCCTGCTCCTTGTCCTTTTGCTTGGAATCCTCGCCGTGACCGCCTACACCTTCTGCAAGTCCTGGTCCCTCCCCGACTTCCCCGAATCGCCGCAGTACCGCGACGGCAAGTTCCGTAATGCCCTGCCGCGTCCGGCGATGGGCCTGCGCGATGGCGCGGAGATCTGGTGGACGTTCCTGTTCAACAAGCCCAAGGGCACCGTGCCCGCCCACCCCATTCCGGTGCTGCCGCTGGACCGCGCCACCCTGGACGCCGCGCCTGATCGCAGCCTGTTCCGGCTTGGGCATTCCACGATCCTGCTGAAGCTGCGCGGCCAGTACTGGCTGACCGATCCGGTGTTCTCCGAGCGCGCTTCGCCGGTGCAATGGATGGGCCCGGCCCGCTTCCACGCGCCGCCGATCAGCATCGACCAACTGCCGCCGATCGCCGGCGTGATCCTCTCGCACAACCACTACGACCACCTCGACCATGCCGCGGTGATGCAGCTGGCCGGCAAGACCGCGCGCTTCATCGCCCCGCTTGGCGTGGGCGACCAGTTGATTGCGTGGGGCGTGGACGCCAGCAAGGTGGAACAGCTGGACTGGTGGCAGTCGACCGAAGCCAGCGGCCTGCGCCTGACCGCCACCCCGGGCCAGCATTTCTCCGGCCGCGGTCTGGGCGACAGCGATCGCAGCCTGTGGGCGTCATGGGTAATCCAGGACGGCGACTTCCGCATCTTCTTCAGCGGCGACACCGGCTACTTCGACGGCTTCAAGGCCATCGGTGAGAAGTACGGCCCGTTCGACCTGACCATGATCGAAACCGGCGCCTACGACCCGCGCTGGGCGTTCGTGCACATGCAGCCCGAACAGACCCAGCAGGCGCACCTGGACCTGCGCGGCAAGTGGCTGCTGCCGATCCACAACGGCACCTTCGACCTGGCCCTGCACGCATGGCAGCAGCCCTTCGAACGCATCACCGCCTTGGCCGCCGCAAAGAGTGTTCCGGTGGCCACGCCGATGATGGGCGAAGCGCTGGACATGCAGGCGCCTAGCGCCGGCACGCGCTGGTGGGAGCAGGTGCAGCTGTAACCAGCAACCGCCCTTGCCTGGAACCCTCTGCCGCACCCGCCTCGCGCGGGTGTTGCAGCAGGCGCAGCCGCCTCTGGGGGCCCGGACGGGGACCTGCAGCGGGTCGGCCGCCTGATTGTTCGACCATCCGGATAATATTGGCGGATCAAGGGGGATTATCCGTCAGGAAATTACGCTCAGGATGATCGTGCGCCATGTGGGTGCACCTTCCTGGATCTGAACATGAACATCGCTTCCTCAGCCCCCGTTGCCCTTGTCACCGGCGGCTCGCGCGGTATCGGTGCCGCCATCTCCCGCCGCCTCGCCGCCGATGGCTTCTCGGTTGCCATCAACTATGCCGGCCGTCACGAAGAAGCAGAAGCACTGACCGCCGAACTGATGGCCAAGGGCGGCCAGGCCATCGCACTTCAAGCCGATGTTGCCAATCCTCAGGCGGTGCAATCCCTGTTCAATGCCATTGAGGCCCACTTCGGCGGTATCGATGTGGTCGTGAACAGTGCCGGGGTACTGGAACTCGCTGCACTGGCCGAAAGCGAAGACGCGCTGTTCGACCGCCTCATCGCCATCAACCTGAAGGGTGCGTTCAATGTGCTGCGCGAGAGCGCACGACGGGTTCGTGATGGCGGCCGCATCGTCACCCTGTCCACCAGCGTGGTCGGATTCAAGCTCGAGCGTTATGGCGTCTATGCGGCAAGCAAGGCGGCGGTGGAAACCATGAGCGCCATCCTCAGCAAGGAACTGCGCGGGCGCGGCATCACCGTCAATGCCGTGGCACCGGGCCCGACCGCCACGAGTCTGTTCCTGGAGGGCAAATCAACCGAACTGATCGACCGGTTGGCAAAGATGAGCCCGCTTGAACGCCTGGGTACGCCGGATGACATCGCCGCTGCTGTGGCCTTCCTGGCCGGTACCGACGGCGGGTGGATCAACGGTCAGGTTCTGCGTGCCAACGGCGGCGCGGTCTGAACCACGGAGAGACGCCATGAATCCGATCCCCGTTTCCCGCAGCGCTTACGCCCTCGTCACCGTGACCGCAGCGGTCACCGCTGCCTTCGCCGCAGCCGGAGCGCTGCATGCCGGCTGGCCAGTGTGGACGATGTTCATCGGTTGGATTGCCTTTTTCACCCGGCTGCAGGGCACGCGCTCCACGATCGAAAACCTGGCCTGCGTCTGGTTCGGGCTGGGCATCGGCGCATTGGCAACACTCTCAGTGGGCCTGCTCTCTCCCTCATTGGGTCCCTCGTTGGCCGTGCCCGTCGTTGTACTGGTCGTAGCGCTGTGTGTGGTTGCCCTGCGTGGCCTGCCGGTGTTGAACAACCTGCTGGGGTACTTCCTCGGACTGGTCAGCTGGTTCGCGGCCCATCTTGAGCCCTCGCTGGCCCATCTCTCCGAGCTGGCCGCGGCCAGCGCCCTCGGTTCACTGGCCGCCTGGACCGCACACACCGTGCCGCAGCGCCTATTGGCCCGCGCCCGGCCATGACCCGCTCTTCTTCTGGAGTTCCCATGTCACACACCGTCCTGATCACCGGCGCATCCTCCGGCTTCGGCCTGATGACCGCAAAAGCACTGGCTCTCGCCGGCCATGTCGTCTACGCCTCCATGCGCGAAACACGCGGGCGCAATGCAACGCGCGTGGCCGACATCGCGCAGTGGGCAGACGCACATCGCGCCGACCTTCGTACCGTCGAACTCGACGTACAGTCGGATGCTTCCAGCCAGGCCGCGGTCGAACACGTGCTGGCCGAAGCAGGCGCGCTCGACGTCATCGTGCACAACGCGGGGCACATGGTGTTCGGCCCGGCCGAAGCGTTCACCCCGGAACAGCTGATGCAGCAGTACGACGTCAACGTACTGGGCACACAGCGCGTGAACCGCGCCGCGCTTCCGCACATGCGCCACCGCGGCAGCGGCCTGCTCGTCTGGATCGGCTCATCCTCCACACGCGGTGGCACTCCACCGTTCCTTGCGCCCTACTTCGCCGCCAAGGCGGCCATGGATGCAGTGGCCGTGTCCTATTCAACCGAGCTGTCGCGGTGGGGCATCGAGACCACGATCATGGTGCCGGGTGCATTCACCAAAGGCACCAACCACTTCCTCCATTCGGGTACGCCGGTCGATACCGCCATCACGGCCGACTATGAGAACGGCCCCTACGCCGGTGTCGCCGACCAGGTGATGAAGGGCCTGGCTGGGCTGGAGCCTGCGGATGCCGATCCGGAGGAGGTCGCGCGGCAGATCGTGCGGGTCGTGGGCCTGCCACACGGACATCGGCCGTTCCGGGTACATGTAGACCCCTCACAGGACGGCGCCGAAGTGGTCAATGCCGTTGCCGATCGCATGCGACGCGAGATGTACACCGCCATCGGTCTCGCAGACCTGCTCTCGCCACGAGGCTGAAGCGGGAGTGGCAGCGCACCTGCAAGGCGCCTTCGAGCGCCCTGCAGGACGCCAGCGGTGATGACGGCGCTGATGCGGTCGCCCTGCACTACACCTTAGGCTGCAGCCTGCGCCCTTCGCGTGCCAGATTCAGCTGCAGTGCGGCGGCGGCGAGATCGGACATTTCCGTGGTGACTTTCTCGCTGCCGCGCGCGCGCATCCACCCCAGAATGTCGGCGAGATGCCAGATGGAGGTTGAGCCGTCGTGCACCGGGGATGGAAACGACTGCGGGTTGGCCAGCATGAGCTTGCGCATGTTCTGGCGTGACACCCCGAGCAGATCGGCCACGTCCGTGAGCCCCACCAGATCGGGGCTCACTTCCACCAGTTCGGCACTCGGCACGGCCCGTTGCACGTCATCGACGGCCGAGCACAACGCAGCCACCGCGCTGTCGGCGTCACGGCAGAAGGCCAGCGCCATCCTTCCGGGCAGGCCGCTGCCCAGAAGGGCATCGTCACACCCCGCCTCTACCAGCCGCCGCTCGAGCACACCCACGTCATCGCAGATGTCCGGCAAGCGGTACTTCAGGGTGAAATTGAATTCCATCATCTGCCACCTCACTTCCATCAACGCCTGATTTCATTGCTCACGACTGCAGTTCTCGACCACACGGCGCAAGGCGCGCGCGTGATTGCCAGGACTGCGCGGCGTGCTCCAGATGCTCACGACGCAGAACTCTCCACATCGGCAGTAGGTGTCGTTGTAAGGGCAATACATGCGGCCCCACGCATGGCTCCCACCTACACGGAGGGTCCAACCTCGAGCTTCCGCGAACCGCAGTACCCATTCGATGTCCTTGTCGGGATGACGAGCACGAGACATTCCTTGTTCTCCCTAGTCTGCACATGACATACCCGGGTTGTCAAATGACAACCCTGGCAATTCGACCTTGGGCAATGACCCTAGGCGATCCTGGCCATGCGTCCAGAGCCACATCCGTCAACGCCCGCTGCATCCCTTACCGCAGCGCGTCATGTAAACGGTTACATCTCTTGCTAGCGTGGCGCTCGCCCGATCCCGGCCGAACCTGCGAGGCTGTCTGTAATGGCATTTCGCGTTGAACGCTCCACGGTCCTCAAGCTGCCCTCCTCTTTCCGCCCCCCCGCGGTCCTGCTGTTTGTCGCGCTGGCCATGTCCTCGCATGCCCAGAACCTGCCAGCCCGCGGCCAGTGGCAGGCCAGTGCGTCGTCGCAACAGGTTCCGGCGATGGCCATCAGCCACCTGATCGACAACGATCCGAAAACGGTGACCGGCGGTGCCTTCAGTCCGGGCCACTGGTTCCAGATCGACCTCGGCGCGCCAGCAATGCTGGCCGGCGCACGCCTCACCTGGGACGTCTCCAACCCGGAAGGCTATTCGCTGCAGACCTCGCTGAACGGCACGCAGTGGCAGACCGCCTACACCATGGCTGATTCGCTCGGCGGCATCGAAACGCTGTACTTCGCACCGCGCCAGGCCCGCTACCTGCGCCTGGCCAGCCCACAGCGCACCTCCGACTGGGGCGTATCAATCTTCGAAATGGAACCGCTCGATACGTCGCTCGGTGCGCGCGTGCTGGGACTTGATGCCACGCAGTCCGCGGCGCTGTGGCAAGGCGGCAGTGCAGTGTCGATTCCTGCGGGCAAGGGCGGCGTCCAGACGCTGCAGATCACGCTGCCACGCTCGCAACCGAGCACAGGGCTGGCGGTGGACTGGGCCAACGTGCATGGTGCCGCAGACCTGCAGGCCCAGGATGCAAAAGGCCGCTGGCATCCGCTGGCGATGGATGCGCAGGCCGCGACCCGGCAGCAGAGCTGGCTCGCCGCCAGCGCGCCGCTCGACATCCAGGCGCTGCAGCTGACGGTACACGGCGGCGCTGCGCAGATCGCCCGCATCCGCCTGCTGGGCCCGAAGGCGGTGATGACGCCGATGAAGCGTTACCAGATCGCCGCCAGCGGTGCACAGCGCGCGTTGTTCCCCGCCTCGCTGCAGATGCAGCAGACCTACTGGACCGCGGTCGGCGTGCACGCGGGCCGGCAGAAGTCGATATTCGACGAGTACGGCAACATCGAGGCCTTCAAGGGCGCACCGCTGGTGCAGCCGATCTGGCGCAATGCCGATGGCAGCACAGCCGGGGCCGCCGGGCAGAAGGTGCAGCACGCGCTGCGCGACGGCTGGAAGCCGATGCCGTCTGCGACGTGGGCACCGCAGCCGGGACTGGAACTACGCAGCGAGGCCTTCGCCATCGAACGCGACGGGCAGCCGGTCACCCTGGTCCGCCACCGCCTGCACAACACCGGCACCACCGCGATCGACGGCACGCTGACCCTGGCGGTACGACCGATGCAGATGAACCCGCCGTGGCAGAACGGCGGGCTGTCTCCGATCCGCGAGGTCGCCGTCGAAGCCAACACGGTGCGCGTCAACGGCCGCACGCTGCTGCGCTCGCTCACGCCGGTGGATGCTGCCGGCGCCGCGCCGTTCGGCAACGAAGGTGCAACGGAAATCACCGCCGGCATCGCAGCCGGGCGTCTGCCTGCCACCCAGCAGGCACGCGATGAGCAAGGACTGGCCGCGGCCGCATTGAGCTACCGGATCCGCCTCGCCCCCGGTGCCAGCGATGCGGTGGTGGTGGCGTTCCCACTCGGTACCGCCGCTGCCGATGCCAACGGCGGGCTGCCGGAGGCCCCCGCGCTCGACCTTTCCTCGCTGCCTCGCGACGGCAACGATGCCTTCGACACCCTGGCCAACCAGGCCTCGGCCGATTGGCAGGCACGCCTGGGCCAGGTCGGGCTGCGCCTGCCGGATCCATCGCTGGTGGACATGCTGCGCGCGCAGGCCGCCTACATGCTGATCAACCAGACCGGCCCGGCCATGCAGCCCGGCCCGCGCAACTACAACCGCTCCTTCATCCGCGATGGCATGGCCACCTCGGCCGTGCTGCTGCGCATGGGCGAGGCCAAGGTCGCACGCGACTACCTTGCCTGGTACAGCGAACATGGCGTGCACGGCAACGGCCTGGTCTCGCCCATCCTCAACAACGATGGCAGCGTCAACACCGGCTTCGGTTCGGATATCGAGTACGACAGCCAGGGCCAGTATGTGGCGCTGGTCGCTGACGTCGCCCGCCTCGATGGTGGTCCGGAGTCGGTGCGCGCGTACCTGCCGAAAGTGAAGGCCGCACTGCGCTTCCTGCAGGAACTGCGCGAGCGCACACTGGTGCCCGGTTACAAGGCCGATCAGCCGTCACCGCAGCGCTTCGCCGGCATCCTCGCGCCGTCGATCAGCCATGAAGGCTATCCGTCGCCTACCCACAGCTACTGGGATGACTACTGGGGCCTGAAGGGCTGGCACGACGGTGCATGGCTGGCCGAATCACTGGGCGACCACGAGACCGCACGCTGGGCGCGTGAGCAGTACAAGGCGCTGTACGACGCCCTGCATGCGTCGATCCGCGCAACGATGGCGTGGAAAGGCATCGACTTCATTCCTTCCTCCGCGGATCTTGGGGATGGTGATCCCACCGGCGTATCGATCGCGCTGGATCCCACCGGCGCGCAGAGCGTGCTGCCGGCCGAGGCGCTGCGAACCACCTTCGCCCGCTATCTGGACGATGTGCGGAAGCGCAACCAGCCAGGCGCGCTGTACGCCTATACGCCCTACGAAATCCGCAACGTGCTGAGCTATGTGCACCTGGGTCAGCCCGAAGCCGCCGATGAACTGCTGCAGGGCCTGCTGCATGATCGACGCCCGCTTGAATGGCAGGTGCTGGCCGAAGTAGTGCATTCACGGCTGCGCTTCCCGCGCTACCTGGGCGACATGCCGCACACCTGGATCGGTGCCGAGTACGGCCGCACGCTGTTCGGCATGCTGATGCGCGAGGACGATGACGCGCTGTCGCTGCTGCCGGGCACACCGCCCTCGTGGGTGGCGGGGGATGGCTTGGCGGTGGAGCGCCTGCCGACCGCGTATGGCACGTTGCAGATGCAGGCGCGGCAGCGCGACGGGGTACTGACGGTGGCGCTTGGCGAAGGGCTGCGCAAGGACACCGCCGTGCGCATGTGGTGGCCGAGCCGGACCGCGCCGAAGTCTGTGCGCGTGGATGGACGTAGCGTTTCCGACTTCGATGCTGAAGGTATGCGGCTGGCAAAGCCGTTCAAAACGCTGGAGGCGCGTTGGTAGAGCAGCCGAGCATGGCTCGGCTCTACAAAAGCAGCGGTAGCGCCGGGCCATGCCCGGCGTCATCTACAACGCCGGCAACCCCGGCGGATTGGTCTGCGACTGCGGCACGGCCTCCTCGGCTACGTTCCAGCGCGCCAGCGCCTTGGCATAGGTGCCGCTGCTGATCTGGGTGTTCAACGCCTGGGTCACCGCATCGGCCAGGCCGCTGCCCTTGCGCGTGGTCACCGAGATCGCCGCGGCGTTCGGCCAGCCACCGGGGAACAGGCCCACACGCCGCACCTTGCCATCGCGTGCGGAATAGGCGCCAGTGGCATTGGGCTCGAACGAGACATCGGCACGGCCGGTGATCACCGCCAACCGGCCGACCACCGCGTCATCGAAATACTGGTATTCCACCGGCTTCAATCCAGCGGCGATGTTCTGCTGGTCCCATTGCCGCAGAATCTGGTCCTGGTTGGTACTAGCACCGACCACCACCTTCAGCCCGGCCACGTCGGCCGGCTTTTCGATCTTCTGGATCGGGCCATCAGTGCGCGTATAGATGCCGAGCAGGTCGTAGCGATAGCTGGAGAAGTCGAACTTCTTCTTTCGCTCTTCAGTGACGGTCACATTGGACAGCACCGCATCGTACTTGCCCGACTCCAGCCCCAGCGGCCAGTCGGCCCAGGCCACCGGCACCACCACCAGTTTCAACCCCAGCCCATCGGCGATCAGACGAGCGATATCCGGCTCGACGCCCACCACGTCCTTGCTGTCGGCGCCATAGTCGGCCAAGGGCAGCTGACCAGGATGGGTGGCGATGGTGAACGCACCGGGCGTGACGAAGCGGTAGCCGGCCGGGATCAATGCCTGCGCCTTGGGATCGAGCGTTCCTTTCAGCAGCGCCGTATTCGCACCGGCAAGGCTGGTCGCGGCCACGACGCTCGCGTCCGGTGCCTGGCGCACGCGCGAGTAGACGATGCCGGCAATGCCAATGACCAGCACGCCCACGATCAACAGGGTGCTGCGCGAGGGGCGACGCGGTGCGGCAGGGCTCATGGCGTTCCTTTCGGGGTTACAGTGTTTTGGCGAGGAAATCGGCCGTACGTTGCTGGCGCGGACGCTCGAACAGGGCTTCGGGCGTGCCCTGCTCGATCACCCGCCCCTGGTCCATCATCACCACGTGGTCGGCCACGCGGCGGGCGAAGCTCAGTTCGTGGGTGACAATCACCAGCGTGGTGCCGGAGCTTGCCAGCTCCTCGATCACGCTGAGCACCTCGGCCACCAGTTCCGGATCAAGTGCCGAAGTCGGTTCGTCGAACAGCAGCACCTTCGGCTGCAGCGCCAGTGCGCGGGCAATCGCAATGCGCTGCTGCTGGCCACCGGACAGCTGACGCGGGAAGGCATCGGCCTTGTCGGCCAGACCAACCCGTTCCAGCAGCGTGCGCGCCTGCTGCTCGGCCTGCGCGCGTGACACGCCACGCACCGCGATTGGTGCTTCGATGATGTTCTCCAGCGCGGTCAGGTGCGGGAACAGGTTGAACCCCTGGAACACCATGCCCACCTCCGCACGACGGCGGCGGATCTCACGCTCGGGCAGCTCGTACAGGGTGTCGCCGTCGCGGCGGTAACCGATCAGCTGCCCGCCGACGGTCACGTAACCGCTGTCGGCACGTTCCAGGTGGTTGATCAGCCGCAGCAACGTGGACTTGCCAGCGCCGGACGGGCCGATCAGCACCGTCACGCTGCCAGCGCGCAGGTCCAGGTTCACGTCTTCCAGCACCGGCTGGTCGCCGAACACCTTGCCTACGCCATGCAGCGACACCGCCGCACCCTCGCCCGCTTCCACCTGGGTGGCGATGCGCGGACGATTGGCCACGCGCGGTGCGGCATCGCTGGCTGTGCGCGTCGGCGACGATACCCGCGAAACGCTGCGCTCGCGCTGCAGCTGGCCGCGCGCGAACCGCTGCTCCACCCGCCGCTGCAGCAGCGACAGCACGGTCAGGATCACCAGGTACCAGACCGTGGCCACCATCAGCAACGGCACCACTTCCAGGTTGCGTCGGTAGATCACCTGTACCGTGTAAAACAGCTCCGGCAGCGCCAGCACGTAGACCACCGAGGTGCTCTTGGCCAGGCCGATCACATCGTTGAACGCTGCCGGCAGGATCGAGCGCATCGCCTGCGGCAGGATGATACGGCGCACCTGGCGGCCACGTGGCAGGCCCAGCGCGGCCGCGGCCTCGTACTGGCCGTGGTCGACCGACAGAATGCCGCCACGGATCACCTCGGCCGAGAACGCCGCCTGGTTCAGGGTCAGGCCCAGCACCGCGGCGGTGAACACACCGATCAGCTGCGTGGTCGGGTACGAGAACAGGTTGATGCCGGTGAACGGCACGCCCAGCTCGATGGTGCTGTACAGGTAGCCCAGGTTGTTCAACAGCAGCAACAGCACCAGCAGCGGGATCGAGCGGAACAACCACACATAGCCCCACGACACTGCCGACAGCAGCGGTGAACCAGAGACGCGGGCCAGCGCAAGCAGCGTGCCCAGCGCGAAGCCGAGGCCGGTGCCGAGCGCGGTCAGCAGCAGCGTGCGGCCCAGGCCTTCCAGCACCGGACGCGCGAAGAACCATTCGGCGAAGGTGCCCCAGCCCCAGCGCGGATTGCCCAGCACTGACTGCAGCCCGATCAGGATCAAGGCCAGGGCCAGCACCGTACCGATCACCTGCAGCGGATGCCGCGCCGGCACGATCTTCAACGCCGGCGCTGGCGCCGGGCGTGCGGCAATGCCATCCAGCGCGGTCGAAGGCGTGCTCATGCGTGGGCTCCGTGCAGCACGGTCTGTGATGGCACAACAACCGGCGTCGATACGCTCAGGTGCTTCTCGAACGGCAGATGCGCGATGGTTTCCGGATCGGCCTGCAGGTCGAACAGCGCGGTGTAGCCGTGGCTGAGGTACAGGCCGACGGCTTCAGGCTGGCGGAAGCCGGTGGTCAGGAACACCCGCCGGTAGCCTTGGCGCGCCGCCTGGTCTTCCAGCTCCTGCAGCACGCGCCGCGCGATGCCCTGGCGACGCAGCCCCGGCAGCGTCCAGATACGCTTGAACTCGGCGGTGTCCGGATCGCGGTGCGGCATGAAGGCACCGCCGGAGATCGCTACACCGTCGCGCAGCAGCAGCACGAACGCCCCAACCGGCGCCGCAAAGGCCTGCGCCGGGTAGCGCTGCAGCTCCTCGCGGGCGCTGCCGCCGATGCGTCGGCGCACATCGGCGTAGCGGCTGTCGTACTCCTGTTCCAGTCCATCGAACAGTGGACGGGCCAGTGGATCGTCCACCGAGGTGTAGAGGAAGCGTTCGTTGCTGCTCATGCCACGTCCTTCACCAGATAGTCTTCGGCCAGCCGCGCCCACAGGCTGGCGGCGGGTGCGATGGCGGCGTCGTTGAATACATAGCGCGGGCTGTGCAGCGGTGCGCTGTCGCCGTTGCCGACGAACACGAAGCTGCCGGGCCGCGCCTGCAGCAGGAACGCGAAATCCTCACTGGCAGTGCGCGGCGCGAATTCGGGCACCACGTGTTCGCTGCCGAAGCCCTGCACGGCCACCTCACGGATGTAGGCGGTCTGCTGAGGGTGGTTGATCACACTGGGGAAGCCGCGCGGGAACTCGATCTCGGCTCGCGCGCCGAACGCGGCGGCGGTCTGTTCGGCAATCTCGGTGACCCGACGCCGCAGCGTGTCGCGCACATCCGGCAGATAGGCGCGCACGGTCAGCTTCAGCTCGACCACGTCTGGAATCACATTGGCGGCCTGCCCGCCGTGAATCGAACCGACGGTGACCACGCCCATCTGCCGCGGATCGACATTGCGCGACACCACGCTCTGCAGCGCGGTGACGATGTGCGCTGCCACCAGAATCGGGTCGACGCTTCCCTGTGGCTCGGCGCCGTGGCCGCCCTTGCCGATCACCTTCAACCGCGCCCAGTCCACCGACGCCATTGCCGGGCCATCGACAAAGCCGAAGTGCCCCACCGGCACGCCCGGCCAGTTGTGCAGGCCATAGATCGCATCCACCGGGAAGCGTTCGAACAGGCCATCGGCGATCATCTTCGAAGCGCCCGAACCGGTTTCCTCGGCCGGCTGGAACACCAGCTGCAGGGTGCCGTCGATACGGCCGTGGTGGGCCAGGTAGTGCGCGGCAGACAGCAGGATGGCGGTATGCCCGTCGTGGCCGCAGGCGTGCATCAGCCCCTCGGTCTGGCTGGCGTAGGCCAACCCGGACTCCTCGTGGATCGGCAGTGCATCGATGTCGGCACGCAGCCCAAGGCGACGGCTGCCCTGCCCGCGCTGCAGCGTACCGACCACGCCGGTGCCGCCGAGGCCGGTGGTCACCTCATAGCCCCACTGCTGCAACAGCTCGGCCACGCGAGCGCTGGTGCGGTGTTCCTCGAAGGCCAGCTCCGGGTGGCGGTGCAGGTCATGGCGAATCGCGATGGCCGCCTCGGCGCGTGCGGCGATCTCGGGCAATACGCCTGCTGCCGGCGAGTTCCGCCGGGCGTGGCCCGGCGCTACCGATGTGTCTCCGCTCATCGCCTTACCCTGCCTTCCGCGCCGGCTCGGCGTCGCTTGCATGGCGGCTGGCCTTGTACGGCAGGCCCAGATGCTCGCGCAGGGTCTGTCCTTCCAGCTCGCGCTGGTGGTAGCCGCGCGCCTGCAGGATCGGCAGCACCTGGGTCACGAAATCGTCCAGGCCTTCGCGCTGTGCCGCGAAACCAAGGATGAAGCCATCGCTGGCGCCGGCATCGAACCAGCGGATCAGCTCATCGGCCACATGCTCCGGCGTGCCGATGAAATTCGGCCGGGGGCTGACCGCTTCCAGTGCTACCTGGCGGAGGCTCAGGCCCTTCGCGCGCGCGTCCTGCTTGATGCGGTCGGTGGTGGAGCGGAACGAGTTGCTGCCGATGTCACCCAGCTCCGGGAACGGCGCGTCCGGATCGTACTGGCTGAAATCGTGGTGGTCGAAGAAGCGGCCGAGATAGGCCAGCGCGTCCTCCAACGTGGCCAGCGTGGCGATTGCCTGGTACTTGGCCTCAGCCTCCTCGGCGGTGCGGCCAACGATGGGGCCGATGCCCGGGAAGATCTTCACGTCATTGCCGCTGCGGCCGTGCGCGATCGCAGAATTCTTCACCTTCTGGGTGAACGCGCGGGTTTCTTCCAGCGACGGCGAATGGGTAAACACCGCATCGGCATACTTGCCGGCCAGCGCGATGCCATCGTCGGACGAACCCGCCTGGAAGATCACCGGCTGGCCCTGCGGCGAACGCTGGATGTTGAGCGGCCCTTCCACCTGGAAGAAGCGTCCGTTGTGGTCGAGGCGGCGGAACTTTTCCGGCGCGAAGAACGTGCCGCTATCGCGCTCGCGCACGAAGGCATCGTCATCCCAGGAATCCCACAGCCCTTGCACCACGTCCAGGTACTCGTCGGCGATCTGGTAGCGCAGCGCGTGCTCCGGATGCGGCCGGCCGTAGTTGCGGCCTGAGCCCTCCAGTGGCGAGGTCACCACATTCCAGCCGGCGCGGCCGCCGCTGAGCAGATCCAGCGAAGCGAACTGGCGGGCCACGGTGAACGGGTCGCTGTAGGAGGTCGACAGCGTGCCGGCCAAGCCGATCTTCTTCGTTGCCGTGGCCAACGCCGACAGCAGCGAGATCGGCTCGAAGCGGTTGAGGAAATGCGGAATCGACTTCTCGTTGATGTACAGGCCGTCGGCCACGAAGCCGAAGGCGATGCCGTTGTCCTCGGCGGTACGCGCGATGTCGATGTAGAACTGCAGGTTGACGCTGGCATCGGCAGGATTGGACGGATGCTTCCAGGCATGCATGTGGCTGCCGGGGCCCTGCAGCATGATGCCGAACGGAATGTGGCGCGGGGTCGTGCTCATGGGAATCGCTCCTGCAGGTCAGGCCACCGCCGCGCGCGGCGCGGGCGACAGCAGTTCAAGGGAAGTCAGGCGTGCGTCGAGGTCGGCCACCGGTGCATCGAGGATGAATTCGCCCACGCCGAAGCGCCGGTGCAGCGCATCGAGCTCGTCACGCACGTGCTGCGCATCACCGGACAGCACGCTGGGGCGCGTTTCTTCGATGCGGAAGTCGGCAACGCCCACCTGGCGCGCGTACTCGGCAGCTGCTTCGGGGCTGGGCAGATTCACCGTCTGCCCGGGACCGAGGTGGAGCTTGTAGACGCGCAGTGCACCGATATGGCGGGCTGCGGCTTCGGCGGTCGGGGCGGCGAAGGCCACCGTGGCCAGCAACGGTGGCTGCGAGGAGACGCTGCGGTAGGCGTCGAACGCAGCTTCGATGTGCTTCGGGTCGCCATCGAAGTGCGCGGCATAGACAAAGCGCCAGCCCAGTTCGGCCGCCTGCTGCGCGCTCTGCGGGCTGGCCCCGAGCAGGAAGCGCTCCGGCGCCTGCTGCGGCACCGGTCGGGCCTGTGCGTTGGCATGCGCGTGATCTTCACTCAGCGTGCCGGACAGGAAACCTTCCAGGTCGCGCAGCTGCTGGTCGAAGTCGGTAAACGGCGGCCGGCCGGCCGCCAGCGCGGCGGTCGAAGCCGGCAGGCCACCGGGGGCCTTGCCCACACCCAGATCCACACGCCCGGGTGCCAGCGCCGACAGCAGGTTGAAGTTCTCCGCCACCTTGTACGGCGCGTAGTGGCGCAGCATCACCCCACCACTGCCGATGCGGATGCGCCGGGTCTGCGCCAGCACCCACGCAGCCAGCACTTCCGGTGCGGGGCTGGCCAGGGTCGGCGCGGCGTGGTGTTCGGCAAACCAGTAGCGGTGATAGCCCAGCTGTTCGGCGCGCTGCGCCAGCTGCAAGCTGTTGCGCAGCGCCTGCTCCGGCGACGCCCCTTCGGCCACCGGGCTCTTGTCCAGGACGCTGATCTGATAGCTCATGGTCGTGTCCTCGCTCAGGGGTGGACCACGGGAATGCCGAGCAACCCGTTCAGCGCAGCCAGGATCGGCTCGGCACCGGAGATGTACTGGCGGTCCTGGTGCGCGCCACTGGCAAGCTCGCTGCGCACGCCCTGCGGCAGCACCAGCTTCGGCAGCGACTGGTCCTGCTCGCCGATCTCGGCAATCACCTCGCGGCGCGGCCGCGCGAAGCCGATGCGACGCACGTCCAGCTGCGCGTCCAGGCCGTCGATGCTCGACAGCGCGCCCTCCAGCAACAGGCTGTGCCGGCAGAAAAAGCGTTGGCCAGGAATCTGGCCGTCCTCGAACTCACGGTCGAGCAGGAACAGGATGGGTTTGCTTGCTTCGTCCAACGCCACGGGAGTGTCCTCATCAGGGCCGGCAATGCGATGCCGCTTCGATATCGATGCTAGAGATGCCGGCAGCCGCAGCAGCGACGGCTGGCGACAATCGGCGGTCAGATCCGGCCACGCAGATGCGGTGTAGCCATAAGCAAAGCGCCGCCGGTTATGGCGTCAGGCAATACGTCGCAGCGGCGCCGCTACCGCCAGTGCCTGCGTGGCCAGATGCCCCGCTGCACGCTCGGTCGCCAGTTCGATGCGTGCCTGCAAGGCCGCACTGCTGATGTGCTCGCCCTCGAAGTCGGCCGGTGTGGCATACACCCCGATCGGCAGCGTGTGCGCCTGCAGGAAACTGAACAACGGCCGCAGCTGGTGGTCGATCACCAGCGCATGTCGCTCGCTACCGCCGGTGGCTGCCAGCAGCACCGGCGTATCCACCAGCGCCTCCAGCTCGATGAAGTCGACCAGGTGCTTGAACAACCCGGGATAGGAGCCGCGATACACCGGCGCGGCCACCACCAGCAGCTCCGCCGCTTCGATGGTCTGCAGTGCCCGTTCCACCGTCGGCTCCGCCTCGCCACGCGACAGCGACTGGCCCAGCGAACGCGCGATCGGCGCCAGCTCCACCAGTTCAACGCTGGCGTGCACCCGCTGCTGCAGCGAGTCCAGCAGATGCCGCGCCAGCAGCAACGTGCGCGACGTCGCCGAACTTGTCGGCGATCCCACCAATGCAACCACCTTCAATGCAGAAGACATGACCCTCTCCTCGGTAGCGCCGGGCCATGCCCGGCGACGCTTCGCCTGAACCTCAAAACCGATAACTGACCCGGCCAAACCAATACGCACCCACATTGCCCAGCACATCACCGCTGTCCCAGGTGGTCTGGATGCTGGCCACATCGGTGGCACTGCGCGCGTACTCCGGCACCTTGCGGGTACGCTTGTCGAACACGTTGTTGATGCCCAGCGCTGCACTCCAGCCCGCGCCCAGCTCCACAGCACCGGAAAGATTGGTCACCAGCACCGGCGGCTGCTTGTACTCCACGCCGTTGTTCAGGCGCTTGATGGGGCCGTAGTAGGTGAAGTCCACGTTCGAGCGCCAGCGCCCGTTCTGCCAGCCAAGCCCTGCCACCTGCGTATAGCTGGGCGTGCGGAAGCGCAGCGCGTACTCGCTGGATTTGGTCAGCAGGTTGATGTTCGGCAGCCCCTGCAGCGCAGCCGGAATGTCGCTGACCTTCTGGATGGTGGTGCGGCCGACGTTGGCCGCGTAGCTCCAGCGCAGCTTGCCCCACGCCGTCTCCTGGTTCGCTTCCAGGGTCAGCTCCACACCGCGCGTGCGGGTGTTGCCCACATTGGTGAAGTAGCTGGCGTAGAACGCATCACCCGGCAGGATGCTGATGCCGGCCGAACCCAGCAGCGCATCGATGGTGTTCTTCTGCGCCGCACTCAGCACCGTCCCGCTGTTGTCGGTAATGCGCGCCGGATCCTGCGCGTTGTAGCCGATCTGGCTGGACTGACCGAGCTGGCCGCGGATGTCGATCTGATAGGCATCCACCGCCAGATGGAACGCCGGGCTCGGGTCCCAGGTCACGCCCAGGCTGTAGTTGGTGGCCTTCTCCGGCTTCAGCGGTGTTGCGCCCAACGCGATCGCCGCCGGCGAAGACACCTGCGCCACCAGCGTGGTGCCGCACGGGCAGCTGCCGGTGGCCTGGTAGTACTGCGCGCCCAGGCTGGGCGCATGGAAGCCATTGCTGACCGTGGCGCGCACGCCCAGCGCGTCGGTGAAATCGAAGCGGGTGGTCAGGCGCCCGGTGGAGACACTGCCGAAATCAGAATGGTCCTCCCAGCGCGCGGCCGCATCCAGGTACCAGCGTGAGGTGATGTTGGTGGCCGCACCCACGTACACCGCTTTGCTGTTGCGGGTCGCCTTCACCGCGTCCGCAGTGGAATAGCCGACGAAGGCCGCCGCACCGAAGCCGGTATACGACTCCCACTGCCCTGCCCCGCGCTCGTACTGTTCATGCTGGTACTCGGCGCCGGCGCTGACCTCCAGCGGCGAAGCGAATGCCGCCACTTCGAAGCCGCGACGCAGGTCCAGGTTGGCGATGCCCTGCTGGTAGTCCAGCTTGCCGTCATAGAAGTCGGTGGGCGAACCGGGATACGGCAGCGAGTAGTTCACCGAGTTGCGCGTATAGGTGCGCACGGTGCTGCGGTTGCCGGTGAGGCTGGCGTCGTAGTCCCAGCCCGCAAGCTGGCCTTTTACACCTGCGGTACCGGTGTACTGCTTCTCCTTGGTTTCCAGCACCGGCAGGAAACCATCCGGAAACACGCTCAGCACGCCGGGTGCCTTGTAGGTAGTGAAGATGGTCGCCGGCAGGCGGAAGTTCTGGATTGCCTGCGCGGTGCGGTCACTGGCCGTGGCGTTGGCGTAGAACTGCGCGCTCTCGCCCAGGCCATGACCCACGTTCACCGCGAAGGCCTTCAGCGCATACGACGGCGAGCTGAGGATGGTGTTGGCCTCGGCATCGCGGTTGGCTTCCGCCGGGTTCGGCGTGGCACCTGCTGGCAAACGATTGTTCGGCCGCAGCGCCACCAGATTGCCGCTGCCATCCACTGCCGGATAACTCAGGTAGCCGTCGATGTAACGGCGGGTACGAATCGCATGATGCTGGCGGGTGGTCTCGCCGGACAGGTTGACGAAGCCATCTTCGCCCCACGGCAGGCCGACGTTGGCGCGCACGCTGGTACGCGAACCATCGCCATCGATGCTCTGCCCGCTTTCCACTGACACCTCACCGCCGTGCGCCTGCGACTTCAGGATCACGTTGACCACGCCGGTGATCGCGTCCGAACCGTAGATGGCCGACGCGCCGTCACGCAGCACTTCCACGTGGTCGATGGCCGAGACCGGAATCAGCGCCAGATCGGCCCAGGCATGGCCCGGATAGCCACCGCCGTTCGCCCCACTCACATAGGCGCTGGCGTTGCGTCGCTTGCCGTTGACCAGCACCAGCGTGTAACCCGGCGACAGATTGCGCAGCTGATAGCCGCGGATCAGGCTCTCCTGATCGCTCTGGTAACCGCCGATCTGGCTCAGCGACGGCAGGCTGCGCTGCAGGGCTTCGAGCAGATTGCCCTGACCGGTGGCGGCGAGGTCCTCGGCGGAAATCACATCGATCGGTGTGGAGCTGTTCTTCACCGTGCGCGTGCTGGTGCGTGAACCGGTGACCACCACCGCATCCAGCGTGGAGGCCGCCACATTGGCGGTGGCTGCAGTGGTGGCAGGGTCTGCATCGGCTTCCGCTGCGTGGCTGGGCGATGCAGCGAGGACGGCCGCGATCGGGACGGCAAGAGTGTTCAAGGCTGGGGCGTAGGCGGCAGGCATGGGGGCTCGTGGGGGTGGGCCGGAAACACGCTTCCATTCAAGGGCCTGTTCACCCACGGCGACAGGCGGGATCGCGTCACCCAACCGTCATATCCGGCCACCCACATGACCGCTGGTAATGACGTTAGGCAGGCCTGCGCACACGGGGTCGGATCCCTTTCCAAAGGAAAGGGCTCTGACCCCAGGCACGCATCCCTCCACGGGGTCAGAGCCCTTCCTGCGGAAGGGATCCGACCCCGGCCTCCATATGCCCGCCCGGCATCACCTCATGCCCGCGCGCCACGCAGCGCCGCGCACCTCCACCCGTAGCATCAAGCCATGCCCAGCCTGCCCGCCGATCCCACCGCACCACTCGTCGCCATCGTCGCCTGCCACGGCCAGGGGCTGTTCGAGTTCGGCTGTGCGGTCGGCCTGTTCGCACCGATACGGCCAGAGCTGGGCGTGGCCTGGTATCGCACCCAGCTGTGCGCGGGCGAACCCGGCGCGCTGCGCATGCTCGGCAGCACCCAGGTGCAACTGCCTTACGATCTCGGCAGCGTCGATGACGCCGACATCATCGTCATCCCCGGTTGGCGCGAACCCAGCGAGCGTCCGCCGCAGGCACTGCTCGATGCACTGATCCGCGCTCACGCACGCGGCGCGCGCATCGCTTCGATCTGCTCCGGCGCGTTCGTGCTGGCCTGGGCCGGGCTGCTCGATGGCCGCCAGGCCACCACCCATTGGCGCCTCACCGAAGCGCTGGCACGTGAGTTTCCGCGCATCGATGTGCGCGAGGATGTGCTGTACGTGGACACCGGCAGCATCATCACTTCGGCCGGTTCGGCCACCGGCATGGACATGATGCTGCACATGGTGCGCAAGGATTACGGTGCCCGCGTGGCCAACCTGGTAGCCGAGCGATTGGTGCTGGCGCCATGGCGTGACGCCGGGCGCAGCCAGCGCGTCAGCCGCGCCATTCCCAATGGCGAGCCTACGCGGTTGGCAAAGCTGATGGAATGGATGCGCCGCAACCTGCGCGAGCCACACTCACTCGGCAGCCTCGCCGAGCAGGCCTCACTCAGCCAGCGCACCCTGCAACGCCAGTTCCTGGAAGCCACCGGCCTGTCGCCCATCGACTGGTTGATCCGCGAGCGCGTGGCCTTCGCCCGGGAGCTGCTTGAAACCACCGACCGGCCATTGCAATGGATCGCCGAGCAGGCCGGTTTTGGTTCGCAGGAATCGTTCCGCCGCCACTTCCGTTTGCAGGTGGATGCCAGCCCCACCGAGTACCGCAGCCATCATCGCAGCGGCATCGGTGCAGACCGGTTGGTGGGTTGCTGATTCCAGGCAGTGCCGGCCGCTGGCCGGCAGGGTTCACGACCGCATGGCGCGTCGATGGATCCACCAGCATTGCGCCACGAACCCGATCACAAAGATCACCAGGCACCCGAGCAAGGTCTGCAACACCACCGGCGCCATCGGCGCGGCTGCCAGCGGATGCGCAACCGGCAAGCGCGTCAGCGTTTCATTTACACCCGGCACCAATGACAGCAGGAAACTGAAGGACAGCGCGAACGTCGACAGGTAACGCCCCGAGCGTCCCAGCCAGCTCAGGCGTGCCGCCAGAACACCGCCGAACGCCACCAGCAGCACGATCACGCCGAAGGCATGGCCTGGATTGAGCCCGCCTGTGCTGGAGACGGTGAACGAGGTCGCCACCGACAGCACCAGGCCAATCAGATAAACCTTGCCCGAGCGCGTGCCGGGGTCGATTGCCCGGTGGCGGATGAAGCCGTACAGGCCGGCCAGGATCGGCACCAGGCTGATGGCGGTATGGATCGCTCCGAGAAGGGAAAGGGGATGGGCCATGAGATTCTCCATTGATTAAATAAACCTACTAGTAGGTAGACTGTCGGGACAAAAAGAAGGCCCGCGCTGCCGCAGGCCACTACACATCACGTCAGGTGGCCGCACTCACCCGCGCGATTGCCAACCGCGCGAGCGTCGCGAACGTCGCCGCATCACCAAAACCACGGGCTGCCAGCATCGCGCCATGCACCGACGACATGAACGCCCTTGCCTCGTCCGCAGCCGGACCCTGCAGTCGCAACTGGCCCTGAGCGGCACCCTTTTCCAGTGTGACGGTCAGCCACCCGCTCAGATCCTCGAAATGCCCGCGTACTTCATCGGCAATCTCCGCAGGGATCATCGGCGCCTCTGCCGCCAGCATCGCGCAGATGCAGAACGACGACGTGCCACCCGCAATGCAGCTGGACCAATAGTCCACATAGGCGTTGAGCTCCTGCAGCGGGTCATCCAGCTGCCGGTCCAGCAGTGCCAGGCCCTCGCGTGCCTCAGCCCGATACAGCTCAACCACCGTGCGCACCAGATCCGCCTTGCTGGGGAAATGGTGATGGATGCTGGCCTTGCTGATGTTCACCCGCGCCGACACATCCGCGTAGCTGAAACCGTTGTAGCCACCGGCTTCCAGCAGCGAACGGGCGTGGGCCAGGATTTCCTGCGCCTTGGGGGAGAGCGACTCTTTCATGGCCTTTAACCTACTAGTAGGTAGATTCACTGTCAATCCCTCCGCTGCGCTCGCCGGGCATGGCCCGGCGCTACCGGGCCCGTTTCAGGTAGCGCCGGGCCATGCCGGGCGAGTGCTACGGCGAGCTCCTCAATGCGAAGACACGTACAGCGCATCGGCTGGCGGCGGTGGCAGCGCGAAACTGCGCCGCATCCGCGCGACCTCGGCTGCCGGCGGCAAAGCGAACAGGCGCTTGAATTCGCGGTTGAACTGCGACGGGCTGGCATATCCCACCGCCAGCGATGCCGCTTCGGCAGTCATCCCCTGCCGCAGCATCAGCAGCCGTGCCTGGTGCAGGCGGGTCGACTTCACGTACTGCATCGGCGACGTACCAGTAATCGCGCGGAAGTGGTCGTGGAAGGTCGCCACGCTCATGCCCGCCTCGGCCGCCAGCTGCGCCACGTCCAGGGCGGTGGCATATCCGGCATGGATCGTGCGCAGCACCCGGCCGATGCTGCCGAAGCGGCCGCGCATGGCCAGCGCCTCGCGCATTGCGCCGCCCTGCGCGCCGGTCAACACGCGGAAGTAAAGTTCGCGCACCAGTGCCGGGCCCAGCACGACCGCTTCGAGCGGGTCGGCCAGCGCCTCTAGCAACCGCAGTACCGTGGCCTGCATCGGCGCCTGCATCGGGCTGGACATCATGCTCTGTGCCAGGGCCTCCGATGTGCCCACCTGTTCGCCCAGTTCGATCAGCAGGTCTGCCGCCAACTGCAGATCCAGATGCAGGTAGATCGCCAGCAGCGGCGCCTCTGCAGAGGCCTCGGTTTCCATCGTGAACGGCACCGGCACCGACACCGCTAGGTAGTGCTGCGCGTCGTACTGGTAGACCTGCCCGCCCAGGTAGCCGCGCTTCACGCCCTGGCAGACGATCACGATGCCGGGGTCATACAGCACCGGCGTGCGTGCCAAAGGCCGGTCAGAGCGCAGCAGCCGCACCCCGGGCAGCGGCGTGAGCGTATAGCCCTCCTCCAGCGCCAAGGTCTGCAGCAGGCCGACCATGCGTGCCTGCACCTGCTCTTGCAGGGAATCGACCACCGGCACGGACGCTCCAGAGGAATAGGCAAGAATGAGCGAATCCTAGACCTGGGGCGGGAAGGGTGCAATCACTAACGTGCAAGCCCCGTCCACCACGAGCGCCTCCCCATGCCCCCTTCCCGCCTTCTCCTCATCACCGGCGTCAGCAGCGGCTTTGGCCGTGCCCTTGCCCAGCAGGCGCTGCTGGCCGGCCATCGCGTGGTCGGCACCGTGCGCAACGAACCCGCCCGCCAGGCGTTCGAAACGCTGGCGCCCGGCCGCGCGTTTGGCCGTCTGCTGGACGTAACCGATACCGCCACCATCGATGCGCTCGTCGCCGATATCGAAACAAACGTCGGCGCCATCGACGTGCTGGTCAACAACGCCGGCTACGGTCACGAAGGCATCCTCGAGGAATCCACGCTCGCCGAGCTGCGGCAGCAGTTCGAGGTGAACGTGTTCGCTCCGGCCGCGCTGATGAAAGCCGTGCTGCCGCACATGCGCGCGCGCCGCCGTGGCCACATCCTCAACATCACCTCCATGGGCGGCTTCATCACGATGCCCGGAATCGCCTGGTACTGCGGCAGCAAGTTCGCGCTGGAGGGCATCAGTGAAGTGCTTGGAAAGGAAGTCGCGCCGTTTGGTATCCACGTCACGGCCGTCGCGCCGGGTTCCTTCCGCACCGACTGGGCAGGCCGCTCGATGGCGCGGGCGCCGCGCAGCATTGACGACTACGACGCATTGTTCGATCCCATCCGCAGCGCGCGTGAGGCAAAGAGTGGCCACCAGCTGGGTGATCCGCTGAAGGCTGCGCAGGCCATGCTGCAGGTCATCGACAGCGACGCACCACCCAGCCATCTGCTGCTGGGCAGCGATGCACTGCAACTGGTGCGGGCGAAGCTGGAATCAATGGGCGACAGCATCGACGCGTGGGAACAGCTGAGCCGCTCGACCGACAGCGCAACGTTGCGGTAGCGCCGGGCCATGCCCGGCGTTACCGCCGCCCCGCTCAGTCTTCCTGCACCAGCTTGAACTCGCGCAGCAGGCCACCAATCTGGGTCTTGTCCAGCTTGCTCATCAGCAGATTGCGCAGGAACGCCGGGCCGGGAATATCCAGTTCCTTGCCATCGCGCAGGCGACCGGTCGCCGCCAGCAACGAGCGCACGTCATAGGTGGAATTGAACACCTCGGGCACGCCGCGCTCGATCCCCAGCAGCGTGTACACCGCCTCCATCGGTGTGCGCACCGAATACTCGGTGGTAAAGATGCAGTCGCGCTGCTTCGATTCGGCAAACTGGCCGATGAAGGCGAAGTTCACCGCACCGTCCGGCACCACGTCCGGGCGATCACCGGCCTGGCGAGGCATGAAGAACGCCGTGATGTACGGCATCATCACCGGCACCGTCTTTGCGCCGGTGGCGGCCAGTTCGTCGATTTCTTCCACCGGCACGCCCAGGTGGTACAGCCATTCGCGGGTGATCTCCTCGCCGGTGCAGTCCTGCATCGGCTTCTTCACGTAGTCGCCGGGCGTATCCACGAACAGCGAATACACCCAGACCACGATCTGATCCTTGGGCTGGTTCTTGAAATGCGGCTGGCGGTTCACCGTCCAGCTCATCAACCAGCGCGAATCGCGCACGCTGACGATACCGCCGGTCACCACCTTGCCACTGAACGGGTCACGCTTGGCGATCTTCTGGATGTAGGCCGGAATGCGCGCATCCAGCGTGGTCACCGTCGCCGATTCCCACTTGGTCTGCGGAATGTGCGCGCCGAACACGTCCGGGCGGCCGAACGCGGGATCCCTGGCGGCAATGCGTCGCCACAGATCCCAGGCCGGTGCCGGCCCCTCGTTCAAACGCGCAGCGGTCTGGTGATCACCGTTGTCCGAATTCTCGGTCAACGAACCGATTGTCATGAAAACAAGATCATCTGCGCTCAGATCCACGCCACCCGCCACGCCCTCGCGCGTCCAGTGGATGCGCGTGGCCTGCTTGCGGCCGGCCGCCAGATCAAAGTCAACATCGGTCACCTCGGTCCCGTACTGGAACACCACGCCGTGGTCCTGCAGCCACTTCACCAGCGGCAGCACCAGCGATTCGTACTGGTTGTACTTGGTGAACTTCAGCGCCGAGAAATCCGGCAGGCCGCCGATATGGTGGATGAAGCGGTGCAGGTACAGCTTCATCTCCAGCGCCGAATGCCACTCCTCGAACGCGAACATGGTGCGCCAGTACAGCCAGAAGTTGCTGTCCAGGAAATCACGGCCCAGCACCTCGTCGATGCGCTTGTTCTCCATCTCCTGCCGGGTGGCCAGGAACAGCGCGATGATGTCCTTCTGTGCCTGTTCGGTCAGGGTGAACAGGCCGTCGGTGTGTGCATCTTCGCCGCGATTGATCGTGGCACGCTGCAGCGAATAGTTCGGATCATCCTTGTTCAACCAGTAGAACTCGTCCAGCACACTGGCATCCTCGATCTCCAGCGACGGAATCGAGCGGAACAGGTCCCACAGGCACTCGAAATGGTCTTCCATCTCGCGGCCGCCGCGGATCACGAAACCCTTTTCAGGCACCTTCAGGCCATCCAGCGCGCCACCGGCAATCTGCTGCTGCTCGAGAATGGTGATGCGCTCACCGGCCATGCGGCCGTCGCGCACCAAGAACGCGGCGCCGGCCAGCGAGGCCAGGCCCGAACCGACGAACCATGCGCGCTTGTCGTCGACGCCGGCGGGCTTGCGCGGGCGCGCAAAGGCTTCGTAGTTGCCACTGCTGTAGTACATGCGTTGCTCCTTCCTGGAGGGGGTCATCAGGAACCCGCAGTGGAATGACACAGCCATTCCATGCAGGTCATGCCCCTACTCTAACGTCGAACCGATGTACCAATTCCTGCACGCACGCTGCGACCGAATGACGCAGCCACGTCAGAGCTCTCGCCCCAGCAACATCCCCGGCCAGCCATCCACATTGAACGGCGCGATGCGCGTGTAGCCGCAGGATTCATAGAAGCGCACCAGATCACGGCTGCCACCGCTGTAGCAGTCCACGCGCAGATGGTCGAGCCCGGCAGCGCGCGCCTGCTCATCGGCAAAGGCCATCAGGCGGCGGCCGATGCCACGCACGCGCGCATCACGCGATGCCACCAGTACCCGCACATACAGTTCCGGGCCGGTTGGCGCAGGTACATAGGGCATCGACTCGCCCAGCGCCAGGAACGCGCGTACTTGACCATGCTCGTTCTGCGCCACCCACGCACCGGGCAGCGCGCACGCATCGGTCACCAGGGTGATCCGGCGCGCCACCGTGGACCACGGCTCACTGCCCCATTGCTGCACATTGCCGATCGATACGAACCATTCGATGACTTCGTCGAAGAGCGCCAGCACCGCAGGGGCATCGGCCTCGCTGGCGCGGCGGATGTTCAAGGTGTCCTTTCCAACTTCAGTCATGTGCGCACTCCTTTCAACGCTTCAATCAATTGCCACGAGGATGCCGGCCAGCGGCCCGCACTACCAGGGCCGGAGGTCCATGGCTCGGATTTGACATGCAGGTATTTGCCTGCCTATAGTCCATCCAAGGACGGCGCCTGTCCGCCCACGCGAGGAACCTGCAATGGTCGATATCGCACACAGGGTCGGCATCAAGGCCCCTGCAAGTCAGGTGTACCAGGCTCTGGCCACCCCCGAAGGCGTCGCCGCCTGGTGGGCCGAAGACACCCATGGCGACCGCGTGGCCGGCGGCTCGGTCAAGGTTCGCTTCACGAACAACGGCCAGGAAATCGGCGCCATGGAAATGAAACTTGAGCAGCTTGTTCCAGGCGAGCTCGTGCTTTGGCGGTTCCTCGCCGGCCCTGCTGAATGGATCGGCACCCACGCGCGCTTCGTGCTGAAACAGGAAGGTGACTACTGCATCGTCCTGTTCACCCATGAAGGCTGGAAGGAGCGCGTCGAGTTCACCTCCCACTGCAGTACCAAGTGGGCGGTTTTCCTGCTCAGCCTCAAAGCGCTGGTGGAATCCGGCAAGGGCCAGCCCAACCCACACGACATCAGGATCGACAACTGGAATTGAAGACGCCCCGCATGAATGCAGACAAGGTGTTCAAGGCACTGGCCGACCCTACGCGCAGAACGCTGCTGGATCTGCTCTGCGAAGACAACGGGCAGACGCTCGGCCAGCTGTGCGAGCACTTGGACATGGCCCGGCAATCGGTCACCCAGCACCTGGGCCTGCTGGAAGACGCCAACCTGATCAGCACCGTGCGCCGTGGCCGCGAGAAGCTGCACTTCATCAACCCGGTGCCCCTGCACGAAGTCTACGAGCGCTGGGTACGCAAGTTCGAGCAGCAGCGCCTGAGCCTGCTGCATGACCTGAAACGAGAACTGGAAGGAGAATGACGATGTCCGCAGAGTCCACCCGCTTCATCCACGTGATCTACATCGCCTCCACGCCGCAGAAGGTGTTCGAGGCCATCACCCGCCCCGAGATCGCCAGTCGCTACTGGGGCCACGAAAACGTTTCGGACTGGAAACCCGGCTCGCGCTGGCAGCATGTGCGCGCCAACGAAACGCGCTCGGTCGAGCTGGTCGGCGAAGTGGTGGAAAGCACCCCGCCCTCGCGACTGGTCATCACCTGGGCCGCCGCCTCGCAGGCAGAGAACCCGGACGCCTACAGCCGCGTCACCTTCGATATCGTGCCCTACCAGGACATGGTGCGGCTGACCGTCACCCACGACGAACTGGAACCGGGCAGCGGCATGGATACCGGCATCCGTCAGGGCTGGCCGATCGTGCTGTCGAGCCTGAAGTCGTTGTTGGAGACCGGCAAGGGATTGGATGTGTTTGCGAAGCCGAGCTAACACGGTGCTGGCGCGTGGCCACCCACGCGCCTAGAGCGCCACGCTGCCACCGCCGCCCCCCTCTCCGCCTTGCCCATTTCGACATTCCATCCCGCAGAAGACCATGTCTACCGGCATCAGCGGCGCTGCGACCGACGCAATACAGGGCGTGGCGGAGAACAGCTTCAACAGCAGATCGCTGCTGCTGAAGCGCTTGCGTCTGCTCAGCTGTTGGCCAAGCACACTCGACAGAGTCGCGAAGATGGATCTGTCTTTGGCAGAGTTCAACCTCGATGCGAGCAAGCCATCTAGCCTTCACCCTGTGGCGCTTGATAGAACTTCCCACCCTTCAAATAGGGCCTGAAAAAATCTTTGTAAACGGCCAGGTTGTTGTATTCGTCCGGCTCAAAGCCAAACAGACGTGCAGATGATATATGCGGCTGCACCAGCGCCTCTTCCTTGGCATACATCGAAGCAGCACACAGAGACTTCCTCACCACATCTCTGGTCTTCACTGAGCTAATCAGAGCGGAAGCGGGCTTTACTTGATGATGACTCTTGAAGGAATGAAAGAACATCAGATCCTCCCGCAAGGTTATCTGATAAATGGCATCCACACCCACGGATTCAATTATATCAACATCAACGGTATCGGTATTTCTTCTAGTGGGGATTTTTTTCCTCATTCTCACACGCATCAAGGAGTCCTCTGGAGTAATCATCTCGCCGCCATTGATGGAAACCCCGTAACTACTCCTCATGGAGATACTTTGGTACTGGATGCCACCGTCCCCAGAGGATGCTTCGCCGAGGAGATCAGAAAAGTCGAGCTCCCAGGAGCCCAGTGTTGCGTCTACTGAAATGGGCAAAGTACTGTCGCCAAAACAGAGTTCACCCAACGCACCATACCAGGGCTGGCAAAAGGGCAGCAGCAGCGAATCATTGATGACGATTATGTAATGCGCACCGTCTGGCACGTGCCCGTCTACCTTGTGACGCTCAAATTGGTCCAGCTTGCCGCTGATAGCCGATGTGACCGACAGCAATCGCTCACGGAAAACCGCATCACGATCTTCCGGCCCCAAGCTTCTCTGCTCAATGAGATTTCTGGTGTCGGACTGTGGCGTTGGGGTGACCACTTCGAAACAGAACGTCTCTCCATTCTTCCTTGCAATAAAGTCAGGCCCTGCATCCTTGCTCCTGATCTCCTCGAAACCCATTCCGAGAAGCTGATAGTAGAACAGCATTTCGGCCATCCTCTGGGAGTATTTCCCCACATCATCGCTCATTACTTGCGAATTGAACTGAGTATCCTTCAACCCCGAAAAGCTCAAGAAGAGGGATTCCAGACCTTGAATCATGCAGTCAATGACCAACTCCATACGTTGACCACTTTCCGGGGACTTCTGGAAGAAGTAGTCAAACCTTCTGGTCAGGATCTCCCGCCATTTGGCGCGAAGATGATCCACGCACCTATCGTTGTCCTTGTTCTTTTTTGCAGACACATGATTACCAAGAGGGATTATTGATATGGCATACGACATGGGGAAAAAGCTACTAGCTTGTAGCAGACCCGCACTGACCTCATGCCTGCAAGCACGGGGCAAGCGCACCGGCACGTCACCTGGGCACGTCAGAGTTTGGTGGACACTCACTCAGGAAACACGCAGTTGCCGCAGTTGAAATCTCAGCCCGCTAGCGCGCCGTCCAGCCCCCATCCACCGGCAGCGCCGTGCCAGTGATCTGCGCCGCAGCGTCCGAAGCCAGGAACACCACCATCTCCCCCAGCTGCTCGGGCGTCACGAACTGCAACGAAGGCTGCTTCTCGGTCAGCAGCGCGCGGGCGGCGGTCTCCTGATCTGTGCCCTCGCGCTCGGCCAACGCGGTGATCTGCTGCTCGACCAGCGCCGTTCGCACCCAGCCCGGGCAGATGGCATTGGCGGTGATGCCGGTGCCCGCATTCTCCAGCGCGGTCACCTTGGTGAACCCGACCACGCCATGCTTGGCCGCCACATAGGCCGACTTGTTCACCGAACCCACCAGCCCATGCACCGAGGCGATGTTGATGATGCGGCCGGCACCCTGCTGCTTCATGTGCGGCAAGGCCGCCGCCGTGGCATGGAATACGGCCGAGAGATTCAGCGCGAGGATCGCATCCCACTTCTCGACGGGGAATTCCTCGATCGACGCGGTGTGCTGGATGCCCGCGTTGTTCACCAGGATGTCGATGCGTCCCATCGTCGCAACGGCGCGATCGATCATGCCGCGCACTGCCTCGCCACGGGAAAGATCGGCCCCATCGTGCACCACCCGTACGCCGAACTCGGTTTCCAGTTCGGTACGGATGCGTTCGATCTCCGCCGCATCGCCAAAGCCGTTCAGCACGATATCGGCACCTTGCCGCGCCAACGCGGTGGCGATGCCAAGACCGATACCGCCGGTGGAGCCGGTGACCACCGCAACCTTTCCAGAGAACATGGGCGAGCTTCCATCGGGCGTAGGTGGTCAGTGTAGCTTCACCGGCGCCCCCTTTAAGCGACGCTACCTTGGTCAATCAACGGTTAGAACGCGTTCGGTACCCGCCGAGGGAAGTGTCCAGCGTTCATTCAAAACGGACGGTACACCTCAGAGGGGGCGCAGCCGTGGCTTGCTGGCGATACTGTCCGACTCCCACAAGGGCAATGCATCCATGCTTTGCCCGGCGGATCGAACACGTCCGAAAATAGCTTCTGCGGCCGTTCTACTCCCCCCACCTCCAACCGGGCGGAGCGCCTTTCATCCAGCAGATAAGGACAAGGACCAACACTACGGCCCACGTGTAGAGCTGAAACGCGATGGGCTCGCGAAATGGAGAGAACAGAAACGGACCTGCCAGCAGCAGGCCGAATGCGACTGCGTACACAAGCCAGCCCTGCCACGCGCACGGCATCCCCCAACCCCATCCGTACTTTTTCCTGGTAAACCAGTACTTCCTGCTGATCATTGCAATCTTCCTCGATGGCCGCCGGTCTCACGTACCTGATCCAAGCATGCTTTGAGCTGTTCGTGAAGACGTCGGTCCAGAATCAAGTCAGTATCCCCTCTGGCTGTGACGAGAACAGAGCTACGGTCCCTGCGCAGCACGAAGACGTTGCGACCGCTGTGCATGCGGAACTTGCCAAGCTCAACGCCACCGGTGCTCGTTCCAAGTTGCCGGTGAGGCAGCGTGATCCTTGAAGCATCTATGCCGAGAGGAAGCGCGTAGGCGTGAATCAGGGATACGTCCAGCGTCGATCGGCACATCATCAGGAACTACTCCGCAGAGATTGACCGCATGCCTTAAACGTAAATCGTCTCGACAATTGCCTCAAATGCGTCTTCGTCACAGGTGACAAGGCCCACGCTTCGCATCGCGCGCAGAAACGAGCGGGCCTCGTTCTATGTTGCGGGCTTTGCGTGTTCATCGCAGATCATACTTGCACTGCCACGCATGAGAATGCTTCAGTATCAGATAGCGCGCAACAAACGCCCATTTCTCATCGATCACATTGGCCGAACAGGAGCTGCGCGCTGTGATGCCATTGCAGTGACACTGTTCATACCGAACTTCAAAAACGCTCTAGAAGAGGACGCTCGCTCGATCAACGGTCGCGAGCGGATTAGCCTTCCGCACCGCCTCCAGGAACAGCAGGAAGTCGCGGTTGAACAGCGTCAGGTTGTTGGTAAACGTCACGCACTTTCTGCCCGATGCTTTGCTGAAGCACACCTGCCAGACATAGCGCCCGTAGATCTTGTCGGACGTTCGTGTGACTGAGGTGATCTGCGAAAGCGGAACCGCCGTGGGCACCGGCCCACGCCGCAGGTAAAAGGACGCCGCATCAAAGAAATAGTGCTCGCGATCCTCTTTGCCATCCACCATCACCAAGGTCATGGATGTTCCGGAGATCCGGCGAGGAGGATCCAAACGCAGCCCCGATTTCACGGACGAGCGAGCAGTTGCCGACATTCGCCGAAGGGTAAACCAGAGGATCACCAACGGAAGCGCCGCAAGGACAATGAAACCTACGGTCTTCAAAGCAGTTTCCAGCGTGCTGGGCACACAGATCTCCAGGATGAACGTGCAGGCACTTGCAAGGCCCGACTAGATCCACGCCACGCGTGGATGCTCTGGCTTCAACGCCCCATCACTTCCAATGATCCGGCCCCAGGAACGGCAGGCTCAACACAAACACCGGCACCGCCACAGGGATCAACGCCGCGCCGAGCACCTTGCCAGCCGCCGAACCCACACCCGGCTTGTCCTCCCTCTCCGGCAGGATCCGCTGCGCCCGCGCACTGATCGGCTGTGCCAGCTTCCCCTTCTCCGCCAGCGCCGTAGCATCCGGCAACTTCACCCGCTCGCCGTCGCCCTCGAACAGCGCGCTGTAATAGCTGCCGCCCTTCTTTGAAAGATTACAGGCCCGATCAAACGCCAGCGCGTAACGGCTCCGATCCTGCGGCAGGTAGTAGCGCGCACGCTCATCCACATACTTCGCCTCGCGCGGGAGCACCTCAATCCGCTCCAGCTTGAACTGCGCGGCCTGTTCCGGCGTCACCTGTTCCGGTCGCAGCAGCAGCGCATAGCTGCCGTGCACCTTGGCCTTGTTGGCCGGGTCGCGCCAGTCCTCATGGAAGTACATCTGCGCGCAGGCCACCGCCTCGCGCAGCGGGCTGTCCATCAGCGCGCGGTACTCGCGGAACGGCGCGGCATTGAAACGCATCGGCTCGTCATAGCGCGGTAGCAGGTACAGCTGGCCGTCGTCGGCCACGAACGCACTGGTGATCTCGCGGCTAGAGGCGTGCTCCTCCGGGCCACTGGCACAGCCAGACAGCAGGCCAAGGCACAGGGCGAAGAGAATGAAAAAAGACGTTCGCATGTCGTGTTCGAGGGCTTCCCTGGGAAAACGGCCCCGCCCGGAAGGACGAGGCCAGCCCACCATGGTGCCACGGCACCGCATGCGATGCAGAACCCGCCCTACTTCAACCGCTCCACCAACCGCTGCCCCACCTCCAGCGCCGAAGCCGGGTTCTGCCCGGTAATCAGCTCACGATCCACCACCACATGCCCCGTCCACGGCGTGGCGTTGCTGCTGAACTTCGCCCCCGCCTGCTGCAGCGCGGTCTGCGGGTAGAACTTCATCTCACCGCCGCCCAGCAGCGGCTTGGCCTGCTCTTCTTCCTGGTTGCTGATCACCGTCATCTGGTAGCCGCTGTAGATCCACTCCGGCGTGGCCGGCATCGCACCCGCCTCCAGCTTCGCCACGAACCCAGCGGCATCCGGCAGCGTGGACAGCAGCGCGATCGGCCCGTGGCAGACCAGCCCGGTATTCTTGTTGCGCTGATGGAAGTCGGCCAGCAACCGGCCCAGCGCCGGGCTCTTCAGCAGGTCCTGCATCGGCGCGTGGCCACCGGGAATGTAGACCGCATCGAAACGCGCATAGCCCTGCTGCTCGACGCGCGCCAGGCTGACCACCGGCGAGGCGGTCGGTGAGGTCAGCGCCAGTTTCTCCAGCAGGTCCTTGTGCAGCGTCAGTTGTTCGGCATCGTTGCCGAAGTAGGCCGGCGTCACCGAGGACGCATCCACCGTCGGCGCCCGCCCCTGCGGCGTGGCGAAGGTCACCTCGTGGCCCGCGTCCAGCAGCAGCTTGACCGGCTGCATCAGCTCGTTGAGATAGAAGCCGGTGGACAGCACCTTGCCGTCCTTCAGGTCCAGGTGGCTTTCGTCGGACAGCACCACCAGCACGTTGGCGGCCTGCGCGCCGTTTGCGGCCAGGGTCAGGGCCAGCGCTGCGGCCAGCCGGGTCATCAGGTTCATGGGGAGCTCCTATCGGGGAATGGCCGCCACTTTATTCATCGCCCCAGCGGCGATAAATTGGCCCCATCGCAAAACATCTGTTCCCCGGAGAGCCAAATGAGCCGCAAATTCGACTACCTGGGCGATGTGGAAGTGTTCCTGGCGGTGGTCGAGCACGGCCCGTTCACCGCCGGCGCGGTGGCGCTGTCCACCACGCCCTCGGTGCTGAGCCGCGCGGTCACCCGCCTGGAAGCGCGGCTGGGCCGGCAGCTGCTGCAGCGGACCACCCGCCGCGTGGGCCTGACCGACGCCGGGCGGCTCTACCTGGAACAGGTACGCACCGCCTTTGGCCTGCTGGACGACGCCGAGCGCGACGTACTGGCCCAGGACGGTGCGCTGGCCGGCCGCGTGCGCCTGAGCGTGCCCACCACCTATGGCCACTACCGGCTGCCGCCCGTGCTGGCGCGCTTTGCGCAGCAGTACCCACAGGTGCAGGTGGAACTGAACATCACCAACCGCAACGTGGACCTGGTGGCCGAAGGCTTCGATCTGGCCATCCGCCTGGGCCAGCTGCCGGACAGCGGGCTGGTGGCGCGCAAACTGGAAGACGCCCCGCTGCTGCTGGTGGCCGCACCGGACTACCTGCAGCGCCGGGGTACGCCGCAGACGCTGGACGAGCTGCAGCAGCACCTGTGCCTGCCGTTCGTGATGCCGCGCACCGGGCGGCTCGCGCCATGGATCTTCCGCGACGGCGGGCGCGACGTGGACTGGCTGCCGCGTTCGTCCATCGAGACTTCCGACGATGTGCTGGGCGTGGTGTCGCTGGCCGAACAGGGCATCGGCATCTGCCAGAGCTATGCGTTCATCGTGCGGGAGCGATTGCAGCGCGGGCAGCTGGTGGAGGTGCTGCCGCAGCTGCGCGGGAGATCGCGGCCGTTCTCGGTGATCTATGCGCCGCATCGGCGGCAGTCGGCGGCGGCGCGGGCGATGATTGAGTTGTTGGTGGGGAATGTGGCTGAGGATGGCGTCGGTTGAGGCCGCGAAGTTCGCTGGGGATGTCGGGTTTGAACCGATTTTCGGGGCGTGCGGCTGATCGCTCGCCGTTGCTTGGCGAGGTGGACTAAGAACTGTTGCAAAAAAGGCTGTCGCGCTATTCGCTTGTGGCATGGGCGATTGCGCCGCTTTGATTCGCCATCAGCAGAACAGCTGCGCGAATGCGTCTGCTGGCGTCGCGTGCTGCACGAATGGTGCGTGCAACAATAGTTCTTCGCTCTCGGATTTCGCGATTCCTTCGCGAATTTCTATTGGCATTCGGAGCGGCGGCGTAAACACCATGGCGCGCCACCGACAAGGGGTGGCCGGGTCTGCAAACCCGCATTGATGTACGCGTCTGTAGTTTGCGCTTGCCCGTCGGCACCGTCCTTAACCGGTGCCGGCGGGCAATCCGTCGGCCTTTCTGGCGGGCGGTGCGTGGGGATCTTCGGATCCACCGGTTCTATGACGCTACTTCATCCCGGTTTGCAGCCATGCATCGTCCGCCACCTCTTCGCGGTGGCGCTGTTAAGCACAGCCACGGAAGCCGACCCCATGAACGAATCCGACACCTTCTCCTCGTACACCGTTGTTGAACCCATCAACGACGACACTCCCCTGCCGGACCTGAACTCCCTGCTCGGCATCCTCAAGCGCATGCGCGGCTGCGAGGGCGCAGATGGGCATCCTTGGCCAGAAACCGATGTGTCACCCGGCCGCCGCGTGAGCCTGGCGCGGAGCGAGCGCGCAATGGTCGGGGCGCTGACGGTACTGGAGCTGCTGCATGCAGCGGATCGCTGCCGGGTGGCAGCAGACCCGGAGCGGCATCTGGATGAAGGGACTGTTGATGGGTTGTTCCTTGCCTGCCGGGGGTTGGCTGAGTGGGCCTGTCAGCAGGTTCGGCCCGAATAGCTAAAGGCACCAAGTGCTCCCGCATCTTCCAGCGCGACCAAATAAAACCCCACGCCCCACCAAATATAGAGAATGCCGTCTCAGCCCGCAGATCTTCTCACTAACTCGTCTATCCGCTGAAAGCGAGCATCTTGAACCAGGTAAGGTGCGGCGGCAGCAATGTCCTGCATGCAACTGACCAACTCATCCGGCACCCAAAATGGCTTATCGATGACGGCATCAAGAAGCTCAAGTGCTTCCGACGGATAGCGATTGCACAATCCGGATTTACTCAGGCTACGGACAACTGATCCAGGATGCTCAATCGGCAATAGCCAGTTTACGACCGTAGCGAGTGCCTTTGGAAAATCCCTACCAACAGCAATTGTCATTTTTGCAAAAGAATCCGATATACGCACGCTTGCAAGATCGCGTGATTTCGGCCACACCTGCTGCAGAAAAGGCTGAGCTCGATTTCGCCAATAATCTTCGCTCTTCGACGCAGCTCCTTCAACAGCTTGAGATAGCGCCTGAGCAGCCTCTTCCAGTCCCTTCCGAGGAAGCGCAGCCAAAGCATGTCGGAACTCAGCAACCTCGTAGCCTTCAGCCGGACCGAGCGCGGCATAAGTTAGCAGAACTGAATACTGCTGCTGAAATTCGCCAAGCTCGTCATAGTGCTTGGCGCAATTCAGGAACTGAGACTTCAAGGAAATCATCAACGGTGGATAGATGCGCGGCGACCAAAGGAAGCCCTGCCAAACCCTCTTGGCCTCGTCGGAACCGTTCCAGTCGAACAATGGCAACAAATGTTGCTCAGTCCAGGCCCGATCAACACGGAAAAATGCGATCAACTGCGACCCTAGAATAACTCGCGCATGTTTAAAACCAGTCGCTCGACCATCGCTTAAATCCGTAAAAACTCGCCTAAGCTCAGATGGAAGTCCGTCGTTGTCACTAGGCGCCCGTGCAAACCATAAATTCAACAACGCCTGTGCAACCATACCAAATGGATGATTAATTGCCGAGCTAACCGGCCTATTTATTTCAACCTCGTCATCAAACGTCGAAGATTCTGAGCCCAGTGGATGAGGCGCCTCTAGAACATGATATGCCAGCTCAAGCATCACATCTGGATGATTTACTATGGATTTGGAAGCTGCCTCAAGCCATCGGGCAAATGAATGAGAGAGTTCAGCAACGAATTGCGAAGGCATTTCTTTGACTAGATGCGCAGAGTAACGCCAAGAGCGGGCCACCAAAGCATCGTCGGCCCATACATTCAGAGCATCTCTCCATCGACTGACGGGCCATACCCCATTCCTACTCAGATCACACAGTGCCGCGAACGAGTGGTAGAACCGCGTTCGACACACATCCCTCCACGTATCCTCGTAGAATGGATCGCTGTCGGGGACTGGCTGCTCCAGCCAGCCCACAAGCTCAACTCTTGTGCGTGGCGCAATATCTACATGCCGCTCATCTTCGAAGTCCGGGTCTCCGGTGCCACTCATCCAATGTGAAAACTCCTCCCGATTGTTATCGGCCAACACCCAGTGACTGTTCGCAATTGAGAGCTCCCCGAGGAGTTTGGAGGCAGCTGCGCCTAGCGCAACACCCGACTGTTCCAACTTCGCAAGCCGTAGCCACGTCGAGCGCGAGACCATCTTCTGCCAAGCCTCAGCCTCCATATCCAAGCGATGCATTGAGCGCTGCGGACCAGCCAGAATTGCTGACTCCAATCTACTGGATTCATTTTGATCTAACGCCTTGCCCCGCAGCACTATTAGCCGGAAGACCTCGCGGCCCATCTCCGGGCTCCACAACCACCAACTGCCATCAGAGAGCAACCAATCCACCCACACAGAGGGAAGAATATTTTCGCACCGGGATGCAGCGAACAGGGATAGGCGTTTGAACGTGGGATACGGGACATCAAACCATTGCTGTGCGATATGAGCAGCTCGAACACCACTCTCGGCAAGGACTTCCAACCATGCGTCTCTCAAGAGTTCGATAAGTACTACCCAGTCGTGAAAACCCCGATTCTGCCAGTGCGGCTCGACAGAAGGAATGTCCCAGTTCGAGCGATCCCTGAATTCGTCAGCCTCTCCAAGAGCCCGAAGGAGATCCAATGCATCTCGCAACAACAGCTGGACATCATCGATTAGCTTGGGAAGGATATTTTTTAGCGTGTCGTCCTGAGAATCTTGCAACGCTGAGCGAACGTGATTGGCAGCAAGCTCCAAATCGAAATCGACTAGGTGCTTGACCTTAGTCACAACCCTCGCGCCTTCCGGATAATCATCATCCAGAGCAAAAGGCTTTCTTATTGAAATCTTTGGCGCCAGCAATTCACGAAACTCCAACCGCGCGATCGGCGTCAAACCATGCATCTTCAACCTGGAACGCCATCTAAAGAAATCTAGCGCATTCCAATTAATCTTTACTCTCCCTGCAAGCAGTATTTGCCACAGCGTCAACATCTGCGGGCGAGGGATAGCACGTGGCGCCTTCTCCCGAATTTCATCCAGCTCGTCCACCCTGCCTGCAATCTCCAGCGAAGAAAATCGCTGGAGCTCCTGTTCAACTAGCCTGTGCCAAGTTGCATGCAGTTTCCCGCCTCTCTCGGCAACCCAAAGAACCAACCTAGGATCATCCAGATGGCGTACCAGCCATTTCGCCAAATGAAGCATGACCTCGTCCCATCGCCCGTCAGCGACACCACCAGATACGAGCGTCATTAAAGGCGAAAAATCGTAAGGAGCTGGCCGCCGCACCAAGCTAAACTCAAGCCCCTCGTCCACCGCTTCATGCGGAGGCACATTAAACCGACGAAGGTCACCATACCCGAAGCTATCAACTGAGAATGACTCAAGCAACCAATCAAGCGATGGCGCCGGGTTAAATTCGGCAAACCTCTTCGCGGGAAGCCCCGATTTATCCGAAAGCGCCCACAGTACCCGACCAACGAAGTTGTCCTGAACCGTACTGCTTTGAGGGCGAGTTAGTGCGTGCTTTACAACTATAGCCTCTTTACCCTGGACTCCATCCCTATAGGTTTCCGCCCAAACATGTAACGTCTTATGAAGTGCGGAATGGTCGGCACCACCGGGCGGCACCGAATAGAGAATCGGCGTTACTCCCTTTGCCTCCCACTCAACTGTCTTTTGGCGCTCCTGACCAACTTCACAGTCACCTAAAGCCCACGCCTGCTGTGTAACTTCACCCTGCATTCTATCTGCCGCCAATGCATCCATCATGTAGCGAAGAACAGGATCATTAATACTATAGCCAACGAAACAAATTACGTAGTTACGAAACATCTCACTGACAAACCTGGCGGCCCACCTTTCGGTCAAATAGGCCAATCCAAAATCCCCGCTAGTTACTACCAGTCGATGCAGAGAGGTGTCTTCGGACGCTCCAGAAAGCAGGCCATGAAGGTAGACGAGTCCGTTCCACCGACTATTCTTCGGAATCGGAAGCATTGGCGCAGAATATGCATCAAAAACCTGCCCCGTCCGTTTTGCGGCGACATGAAAGACTCGATCGAAATTCGTGGTAACAAGTCGAAGTGCACCTTGACGGCTACGTGATAGACGCAGAAGCGCAGCGTGGGTGTCCAAGGCTCCTTTGACCTTCAACTTTGGCCTTAGCGCTTTCACCATAGCGCGACGAACTGTAACGCGCTGTCCAGGCAAGCGGCGCTCAAGCAGATCCAAAGTTGCGTCGTATTGCCCCCTATTGAACGCATCTCGCTCAATATCGCTGAACTCTGCACCAGTGTTTTTGTAGACCTTTTCTACAAGGCCCTTGAAGCCAGGAAGGCCCGCAGGATAGGAAACCCCGGCACCACAGAAGAACACCACACGCCCCTCCTCATGAGCCCGCAGCAGGGCGTCGGGGATATCGGGGCCATCGCTAATAAACTGCATTCTGCAGACTCCTTTCCAATGAGGCTGCGTCAAAGCCAGCCACTCAATAACTTACTTCCATTCTTCGTGATTAAACATCAGCCAAGTCTGGAAAAGTAACGCCTCAGGCGAATGACCTTTGGCATCTTGCCAACTCGCACTAAGTTCCAATCAACTCCAGCCACGCCTCAAAAATTTTGAACCATCATGTTCGAACAACGAACATACTTCAGCCGGGCTGTAAAGTGCGACATACATCGACAACAAAACAAAAAAGGGCGCCTCTCGGCGCCCTCGTTCTTTCAACTCACTCCCACTCAATAGTAGCCGGCGGCTTCCCCGAGATGTCATAAACCACCCGCGACACCCCCCGCAACTCATTGATGATCCGGTTGCTCACCGTCCCCAGGAACTCATACGGCAGATGCGCCCAATGCGCCGTCATGAAGTCGATCGTCTCCACGGCCCGCAGCGCAATCACCCACTCATAAGCACGCGCGTCGCCCACCACGCCCACCGACTTCACCGGCAGGAACACGGCAAACGCCTGGCTGGTCTTGTCGTACAGATCCGCCTTGCGCAGCTCATCAATGAAGATGGCATCGGCCTTGGCCAGCAGCTCGGCGTATTCGCGCTTCACTTCGCCCAGAATACGCACGCCCAGGCCCGGGCCCGGGAACGGATGGCGGTAGACCATGGTGCGCGGCAGGCCCAGCTCCACGCCCAGGCGGCGCACTTCGTCCTTGAACAGCTCGCGCAGCGGCTCCACCAGGCCCAGCTTCATGTGCTCCGGCAGGCCGCCCACGTTGTGGTGGCTCTTGATCACATGCGCCTTGCCGGTCTTGCTGCCGGCCGACTCGATCACGTCCGGGTAGATGGTGCCCTGCGCCAGCCACTTGGCGTTCTTCAGCTTGTTCGACTCTTCGTCGAAGATCTCAACGAACAGGTTGCCGATGATCTTGCGCTTGGCTTCCGGGTCGCTCACGCCTTCCAGCGCGGCGAAGTAACGGTCAGCGGCATTCACGCGAACGACCTTCACGCCCATGTGCTCGGCGAACATCGCCATCACCTGGTCGCCTTCCTGCCAGCGCAGCAGGCCGGTATCCACGAACACGCAGGTCAGCTTCTCGCCGATGGCCTTGTGCAGCAGCGCAGCCACCACGGACGAATCGACGCCGCCCGACAGGCCCAGGATCACTTCGTCATCGCCCACCTGTTCGCGCACGCGGGCGATCTGGTCGTCGATGATGTTGGCGGCGGTCCACAGGGTCTGGCAGCCGCACACATCCACCACGAAGCGGCGCAGCAGCGCCTGGCCCTGCAGGGTGTGGGTCACTTCCGGGTGGAACTGCACGCCGTACCAGCGCTTCTCTTCGTTGGCCATGGCAGCCACCGGAATGCGGTCGGTGGTGGCGGTGATGGTAAAGCCCGGCGGTGCAACGGAGACGTGGTCGCCGTGGCTCATCCAGACATTCAGCTTCGGCTCGCCGCCGTGGTCGCTCAGGCCCTTGAACAGTGCATCCGGGTTGATCACGTTCACTTCGGCATGGCCGAATTCGCGCTGGTCAGCGGCTTCGGTGGCACCACCCAGCTGTGCGGCCAGGGTCTGCATGCCGTAGCAGATGCCGAAGATCGGCAGGCCGCTGTCGAACACTTCCTGCGGTGCAGCCGGGGCGCCCGGCAGCGTGGTCGATTCCGGACCACCGGACAGGATGATGCCCTTGGCGCCGAAGCCGGCAATCTCGGCCGGGTTGTGGTCCCACGCCCAGATTTCGCAGTAGACGCCGAGCTCGCGGATGCGGCGGGCGATCAGCTGCGTGTACTGCGCGCCGAAATCGAGGATGAGGATCTTGTCGTTATGGATGTTGGTCATGGTGCCGTTCCAGTGGTGTTTTTCGCAGCGCCCGGCGCTTCAAGGCTCTGCGTCAGCGTGGCGATGAACGCCTCGCGTTGTTGAATATGTGAGGGGTCTTCCTCGTCCCAGCGCAGCATCAGCAGGCCGTGCGGTGCGTTGGGGTTGGAGCGGTCAGCGCGCGGCAGCTCGGCGATTTCCTGCACGTCGGTGCCGGGCACGATGCGCCGTTGCAGCGCCGCCATCGAGACGCCCGAATCCGCAGCGCCCCAGGACGCCCAGCGCACGCTCATCCGTGCGGGCTCCAGCGCGCCCAGTACCGGCGTCAGCACCGGATCATCCGGCCCGTGCAGCAGCTCGGTAATGCATTGCAGCGTGACCTGCAGCGGGCGCTCGCCGGTGCCTTTCAGCAGCCAGCGCTGCTCGCCAGCGGCCTGCACCTGCCAACCCTTTGGCAGCGAAAACGCGTTCTGGCACGCCTGCACGTCCTGCAATTGCGAAACCGCCGCGCCCGGAGACCCGGAGCGCGGCGGCGGTTCGGACAACGAACAGCCTGCCATCAGCAGGCTGCCCGTAATCGCAAGAGCAGTTCGCAAGCGCATCAGGCGCGGTAGTTCGGCGGCTCTTTGGTGATCGTCACGTCGTGGACGTGGCTCTCACGCTGGCCGGCGCCGCTGATCTTCACGAACTTGGGCTTGCTGCGCATGTCTTCGATGGTGGCGCAGCCCACGTAGCCCATGGTGGCGCGCAGGCCGCCCATCAGCTGGTGGATGATGCCGCCCACCGGGCCGCGGTAGGGCACGCGGCCTTCGATGCCTTCCGGCACCAGCTTGTCGGCGGTGGCGGCGTCCTGGAAGTAGCGGTCCTTCGACCCCTTCTCCATGGCAGCCAGCGAACCCATGCCGCGGTAGCTCTTGTACGAACGACCCTGGTACAGCTCGGTCTCGCCCGGCGATTCTTCGGTACCGGCCAGCAGGCCACCGACCATGATGGTCGAGGCACCGGCGGCCAGCGCCTTGCCGATGTCGCCCGAGTAGCGGACGCCACCGTCGGCGATCAGCGGGATGCGGTCCTGCAGCGCTTCGGCCACCAGGTCAATGGCGGTGACCTGCGGCACGCCGACACCGGCGACGACGCGGGTGGTGCAGATCGAGCCCGGGCCGATGCCCACCTTCACTGCGTCCGCGCCGCTGTCCAGCAGCGCCAGTGCGGCTTCGCCGGTGCAGATGTTGCCACCGATGACCTGCACCTGCGGGAAGTTCTTCTTGACCCAGCTGACGCGGTCCAGCACGCCCTGCGAGTGGCCGTGCGCGGTATCAACCACGATCACGTCCACGCCGGCGGCGACCAGCGCTTCCACGCGGCGATCGGTATCGCCACCGACGCCGACGGCAGCGCCGACCAGCAGGCGGGTCGACAGATCCTTGGCAGCGTTCGGGAAGTCGGTGTTCTTCTGGATGTCCTTGACGGTGATCAGGCCACGCAGTTCGAACGAATCGTTGACCACCAGCACCTTTTCGATGCGGTTGCGGTGCAGCAGCTGCAGCACTTCGTCAGAGGCGGCGCCTTCCTTGACCGTGATCAGGCGATCCTTCTTGGTCATGATGTGGCGGACCGGATCGTCCAGCTCGGTCTCGAAGCGCATGTCGCGATGGGTCACGATGCCGGCCAGCAGGCCGTCGCTGCCCACCACCGGCACGCCGGAGATGTTGTGCGCCTGGGTCAGGGCCAGCACGTCGCGGATGGTGGTTTCCGGGCCGACGGTGATCGGGTCGCGGATGACACCGGCCTCGAACTTCTTGACCTTGGCCACTTCCGCGGCCTGCTGTTCCAGGCTGAGATTCTTGTGGATGATGCCCATGCCGCCGAGCTGTGCCATGGCGATGGCCAGGCGGGCTTCGGTGACGGTATCCATGGCTGCGGACAGGATCGGAAGCTTGAGCTTCAGGTCGCGAGTCAACCGCGTTTCGAGGTTGACGTCCTTGGGCAGGATGGTCGAGTGGGCGGGGACGAGCGAGACGTCGTCGTAAGTGAGTGCTTCAGCCTGGATGCGCAGCATCGGCATACCCGAGATGTGGGGAAGCGCGACATTTTACCCTGTTTTCGCGCCGTGTGGCAGGGGGTAGATGCGACGCAGTGTCGCGCGGGCGGCGATTGGTTCAGGGGGGCTTGGGTGGGTGCCAACCTTGGCTGGCACCCACGGAACCGCCATGGACATGGAACCGCAACGGAACCGCCTTTGGTAGGTGCCAACCTTGGTTGGCACAAACAGGGAGAGGCCATCACCCCATCTGGGGCACAGGCGCCGGACGGATCGTGCCAACCAAGGTTGGCACCCATGGAACCGCCATGGACATGGAATCGCCACGGAACCGCCTTTGGTAGGTGCCAACCTTGGTTGGCACAATCAGGGAGCTGCCTTCACCCCATCTGGGGCACAGGCGCCGGACGGATCGTGCCAACCAAGGTTGGCACCTACCAGGAGCGGGTCATCGGCCTGCCCCGGCATTGTGCCGACCAACGGTCGGCACCCGCCAGGAGCCGGTCGTCAGCTCAGCGCTTCCGCCGCTTCCAGGGTGTTCTGCATCAACGTGGCCACGGTCATCGGGCCCACGCCACCCGGCACCGGGGTGATCCAGCTCGCCCGCTGCGCAGCCGCTTCAAACCCGACATCACCCACCAACCGGCCGTCATCCAACCGGTTGATACCCACATCGATCACCACCGCGCCCGGCTTCACCCACTCGCCCGGCACGATGTCCGGACGACCCACCGCCACCACCAGGATGTCGGCGTTGCGCACGGCCTGTTCCAGCACGTCCTTGGGGGTGAACTTGTGGCAGCTGGTCACCGTGCAGCCGGCAATCAGCAGCTCCAGGCCCATCGGCCGGCCGACGTGGTTGCTCACGCCCACGATGGTGGCGTTGCGGCCGCGCACCGGCTGGTCGGTGTGGCCCAGCAGCGTGGTGATACCGCGCGGGGTGCACGGGCGCAGGCCGAACTCGCGCAGGGCCAGGTGGCCGACGTTTTCCGGGTGGAAACCGTCCACGTCCTTGCGCGGGTCGATGCGCTGGATCAGCCGGCGTGCGTCGGGGATGCCCGGCAGCGGCAGCTGGATCAGGATGCCGTTGATCTTCGGATCGGCGTTGAGCTGGTCGATCAGGTCGAGCAGCTCGGCTTCGGTGGTACCGGCCGGCAGGTCGTAGTCATGTGCTTCGATGCCGACCTTCTCGGCGGCACGGCGCTTGTTGCGCACGTACACGGTCGAGGCCGGGTCGCCGCCCACCAGCACCACGGCCAGGCCCGGACGGCTGCCACCGGCAGCCACGCGGGCGTCGACGCGCACCTTCAGGCTGTCGAGCAGGTCCTCGGCGATGCGGCGGCCATCAAGGATGCGGGCAGGAAGCTGGGAGGCGGAATCGGTCATCGGGAGCAGGCGTGGGGCGGCGGGGACGCTATTGTCCCCGATTCAGGCCCCCTCGCCCACCGCCAATCCGGGCGGCCGCTGCGCTCGCCGGGCATGGCCCGGCGCTACCCCACCGGTGCGCACCACGGTAGCGCCGGGCCACGCCCGGCGAGCGCGATGCGCGGCACCTCATTCTTCCTCTTCCGGCACATCCTGCGGGTTCAGCGTCTTGCTCTCCCGCTTCGGCGCGGTGAACGGCGTCGGCGTCGGTACGCCCTGCGGGCTGTTGCCGTAGATCATCCGCGCGCCGGCATTCAGACCACCGCCGGCAATTTCCAGCTCGAAACGCTCGGCATCGCGGCGGCGGATCTGCTCGGCAATTTCGATCGCGTCGTCCTCGTCCGCCCCCAGTTCCACCAGCGCGGCCTGGCCGAACAGCACCGCCGATTCAAACGTCTCGCGAATCTGGAAATCGACACCGGCATGGATCAGCCGCAGCGAATGCTCGCGGTCGAACGAGCGCACCATCAGCTTGGCCTGCGGGAACTCATGCGCCACCAGTTCAACGATGCGGTCGGCCGCCTCGGCCTTGTCCACGCACACCGCAATCGCACGTGCATTGGCGGCGCCCGAAGCATGCAGCACATCCAGACGCGTGCCGTCGCCGTAGTAGATCTTGAAACCGAAGCGCGCCGCGCTCTGGATCATCTCCACATCGTTGTCGATGATGGTCACGTCCACGTCGCGCGCCAGCAGCGACTGGCTGGCGACCTGGCCGAAGCGGCCGAAGCCGATCAGCAGCACGCTGCCGGACAGGCCATCGGCCTCGTCCACGCCGTCCATGTTCACCGTCGGCTTCGGCGCGATGCGCTTGTAGACCAGCACCACCAGCGGGGTCAGTGCCATCGACAGCACCACCACGGCGGTGAAGTTGGCATTGATCTCCAGGTCGATCACGCCGGCCGATGCAGCGGCGGAGAACAGCACGAAGGCGAACTCGCCGCCCTGCGCCATCAGCACGCCGCGGTCCAGCGCCTGCGCATGGTCGCTGCCCATGATGCGCGCGACCACGTAGATGCACAGCGCCTTGGCCGCCATCAACGCCAGCACCAGACCGAGGATCAGCTGCCAGTGCGCGGCCACCACGCTCAGGTCCAGCGCCATGCCGACGCTGAGGAAGAACAGGCCCAGCAGGATGCCGCGGAACGGCTCGATGTCCGCCTCGATCTGGTGACGGAAGGTCGACTCACTCAGCAGCACGCCGGCGAGGAACGCGCCCATCGCCATCGACAGTCCGGACAGCTGCATCAGCAGCGCCGCGCCCAGCACCACCAGCAGCGCGGCGGCGGTCATCACCTCGCGCGCCTTCGATTCGGCCAGCACGCGGAACAGCGGGTTGAGCAGGAAGCGGCCGACCAGCACCAGGCCGACGATGGCACCGACGCCGATCGCCACCGACAACCAGCGCGAACCCTCGCCGTCGGCACTGCCTGCGCTCGGGCCCATCCAGGCCACCAGCGCCAGCAACGGCACGATCAGCAGGTCTTCGAACAGCAGGATGGAAACGATCTTCTGCCCCGACGGCAGTGCGATATCACCGCGCTCGGCCAGCAGCTGCATCACCACCGCAGTGGAGGTCAGCACGAAGCCGGTGGCGCCGATGAAGGCGACCTGCCATGGCAGGCCGAACAGCTTGGCGATGCTGGTCAGCACCAGCGCACAGGTGACGATCTGCAGCGTGCCCAGCCCGAAGATCTCCTTGCGCAGGCTCCACAGGTGCGACGGCCGCATTTCCAGGCCGATCACGAACAGGAACATCACCACGCCGAGCTCGGCGGTATGCAGGATCGACTGCGGGTCGGAGAACCAGCCCAGCCCGAACGGTCCGATCGCCAGGCCGGCGGCGAAGTAGCCCAGTACCGAGCCCAGGCCGGCCCGGCGGAACAAAGGCACCATCACCACCGCCGCGCCCAACAGGGCCACGACCTTGACCAGCTCGCTGGTCGCTGCTTCTACCGCCATGCGGTGTTTTCCCCAAGATCCAGAATCGGGTTCAACAATAGAGCAATGCCGATGACGGCAATAGCACGCATGTTGCGCCGGATTGTCTTGGAGGTGGAACGATGCCGGGAGCGACCCCCAGCATCATCCCGAAACCATAAACGGTAGCGCCGGGCCATGCCCGGCGGATGTACCTGCGCGCGCCGCTGCGCTCGCCGGGCATGGCCCGGCGCTACCGGGTTCACCCACCCCGGCAAAACGCCGCGTAATCGATATACCCCGGGAACGGCACGCCCAGCGCGCACACCGGGCAATGCGGGTCCGGCCGGATGCCGGATTCCGAAACCATGCATGCGCATCGGCGGGCGCCAACCATGCACCCGCTTCGGTAGGTGCCAACCTTGGTTGGCACAAGAGCGCCGACCAAGGTCGGCATCTACCAATCCACTCCCCGGCCGGGTTCACCCACCCCGACAGAACGCGGCGTAATCGATATACCCCGGGAACGGCACGCCCGGCGCACACACCGGGCAATGCGGGTCCGGCCGGATGCCGGTCTCGCGGAAGCGCATGCCCAGCGCATCGAAGCGCAGCAGGCGGCCAACCAGCGGTTCGCCGATGCCCAGCAGCAGCTTCAGCACCTCGGTGGCCTGCAGCACCCCAGCCAGGCCGGGCAGCACACCCAGCACACCGGCCTCGGAGCAGTTCGGCGCGAACTCCGGCGGCGGCGGCTCCGGGAACAGGCAGCGGTAGCACGGCGCCACACCGCGCTGGCGGCCGGCGTCAAACACGCTCACCTGGCCGTCGAAGCGCTCGATGGCGGCATACACCAGCGGCTTGGCGTGCTTGATGCAGGCGTCGTTGAGCAGGTAGCGCAGCGGGAAGTTGTCCGAGCCGTCCAGCACCACATCCACGCCCTCCAGCAGCCGATCCACGTTCTCGGACGTGACCCGCTCGGGCACCGCCTCGACTTCGATCGACGGGTTCAGCGCCAGCAATCGCTCGCGCGCCGAATCGACCTTGAGCTGGCCGACGCTGGCTTCGGTATGCACGATCTGCCGATGCAGGTTGCTGCGCTCCACGCGGTCGTGGTCGGCGAAGCGCAGGTGCCCTACCCCGGCCGCAGCCAGATAGAAGCCGGCCGGCGAGCCCAGCCCGCCCGCGCCCAGTACCAGCACGCGCGACTGCTGCAGCCGGCGCTGGCCGGCCTCGCCCACCTGCGGCAGCAGCAGATGGCGCGAATAGCGGTCGTAGAAATCGCGGTCGGCCGCACTGGTCAGCGGCTGCACCAACGGCAGCGACTGCTCTCGCCAGGCCACGGTGCCGCCGGTCACGGACGCGACGTGGGTGTAGCCGGCCTTCAGCAGGAACTGCGCGGCATCGGCCGAGCGCTTGCCGCTCTGGCAGATCAGCAGAATTTCCTGGCCCTGCTTTGGCAGGTGCGCCGCCGGGTCGGCCTGCAGCTCGCCCTTCGCCACGCCGCGCGCGCCCTCGGCCATGCCCCCGGCCCGTTCGTGTGCCTCGCGCACATCGATCAGCACGGCGCCATGGGCCAGGCGCTCACGCGCCTGCGCGGGGGAAAGCTCTTGGATGCTCATGCCCGCATTATCGCGCACGTGGCGCCGGCCCGCCTTGACCAGAATCTGTAGAGCCGAGCCCATGCTCGGCTGGCGCGCGCAGCGCGCGCGGCAATGTGCGAAAAGCAGCCGAGCATGGGCTCGGCTCTACAGGTCCACCGCGAGCGTAGCCAGGCGCTACCCGGCCTACCCGCGCCCGCCGTGCTGTTCCTGAAGAAGACCGATCAGCGCTTTCAACCCGGGCGGCACATGCCGATGGCCCGGGTAGTACAGCGAAAGGCCAGGAAACTCGGGACACCAGTCCTCAAGCAACCGCAGCAGGCGGCCATCGGCCAATGGCTCCAGTGCCAGGTGCTCGGGAACGAACGCAATACCGATGCCGTCAACGGCGGCGTCGACCATCAACGGCTGGTCCGTCAGCGTGATCGGCCCGGAGACGTTCACCCGCTCGGTGGTGCCTTGATGCTCGAACTCCCAGCGGTAGATCGCCCCACTTTCGAAGCGGAAACGAATGCAGTCATGCTGATGGAGATCCAGCGGCCGCAGCGGTCGGCCACGCGCCCGCAGGTACGCGGGCGAAGCAACCGCCGCGAAGCGCATGGGCGCGGTCACCGCTATCGCGACCATGTCCTGAGGCACCGCTTCGGTAAGGCGGATACCTGCATCGAACCCATCCGAAACGATATCGCCCAACCTGCCGTCACTGACGATATCCAGATGGACCTGCGGGTATTGGCGCAGGAACCTTGCGAGCACCGGCTTCAGCACGAGCCGTATGGCGCCTTCACTGGCGTTGATGCGGACCGTGCCACGCGGCGTGCCGGCCTCAGTATCCACCGACTGCAGGGCCTCTTCGATCGAGGCCATGGCCGGACGCAGTTTTTCCGCCAGTCGCTCCCCGGCGTCGGTCAGCGAGACGCTGCGCGTGGTGCGATTGAACAGGCGCGCACCCAGCCGCTGCTCGAGCGCCTTGATCGCATGACTGATCGCCGACGGCGTGATGTTCAACTCGGCCGCCGCGCTGCGGAAGCTCCTATGCGCTGCAACCGCCAGGAACGCCGTGAAGGCGGCCAGATCACCTCCGCTTGATTGTTGAATACGATTCACCATATCGTGAAATATTGGAGCGATTGTCTTGATAGTCAACCGATTCTACGCTCCGGGTTGTCCGCGGGCACACGCCCTCGGCGCTCACCCACCGGGACAGGATCAAGACGATGAAAACGATGAAAGCGGTTGTGATGACCGGGCCGAATGCGCCGTGGCAAGTGCAGGACGTGCCGATGCCCGTGATCGAACCGGGTCAGGTACTGGTCAAGGTCCACGCATCGGGCATGTGCTACACGGACGTGTGGGCAACCCAGGGCTATGGCGGCGACATTTACCCGCAGACGCCGGGGCATGAAGTGGTCGGCGAGGTCGTGGAAGTAGGCGCGGGTGTGCATACGCGCCGGGTGGGCGATCGCGTGGGCACCTCATGGGTCCAATCCGCGTGCGGGCGATGCCCCTACTGCCGCGAGAGTCGCCCTTTGTCCGGGCAGACCGCTATGAACTGCGATGCACCCCGCACCACCGGCTTCGCCGCGCAGGGCGGACACGCACAGTACATCGCCATCTCTGCCGAAGGCACGGTACTGCTGCCTGACAGCCTCTCCTACGTGGACGCAGCGCCGATGATGTGTGCCGGCTACACCACCTGGAGCGGGCTGCGCGATGCGGCGCCCCAGCCACGGGAGAAGATCGCGGTACTTGGCATCGGCGGGCTGGGCCACGTCGCCCTGCAGCTGTCCAAGGCCTGTGGCTTCGAGACCATCGCCATCACCCATTCTGCAGACAAGCACGCGCTCGCCCTGCAGCTGGGCGCCGACCAGGTCGTTGCCAACGGCAAGGAGTTGAAGGCCATCGGTGGCGCCGACGTGCTGCTGGTGACCACCAATGAATTCAGCTCGGCCGAGGAGGCAATGACCGGTCTGCGTGTCGACGGGCGCGTTGTGCTGTGCGGCCTGGACTTCAGCCAGCCCTTCTCGATCTCGTCCGAAGGCGTGCCGTTCCACATGATGCGCCAGCGCGTGATCGGTGCCACCCATGGTGGCCAGCACTACCTCAGTGAAGTGCTGCAGCTTGCCGCCGCCGGCAAGGTGAAGCCGATGGTCGAGACCTTTGATCTGGACCGGGCGACCGAGGCGTATGACCGCCTGTCGTCAGGAAGGATGAGGTTCCGTGGCGTGCTGTTGCCGTGGGGCAGCGCCTGAGAGCGGGCGCCCGATGCCGCCGGGCATGGCCCGGCGCTACCGGCATCTGCAACGAAAAAGGCGGCCCTGCGGCCGCCCTCTTCTGCATCACTTGCCCTTGACGTGTTTCATCAAGCGCCGCTTGGCCTTGACCTGCCGCTCGGTGAGGACGTTCTTCTTGCCCTCGTACGGGTTGGTACCCTCGCGGAAGATGAAGCTCACCGGCGTGCCGATCAGCTTGAAGCGCTTGCGGAAGAAGTTCTCCAGGTAGCGCTTGTACGACTCCTGCAGCTCCTTCAGGCGGGTGCCGTGCACGATGAAGGTCGGCGGGTTGGCGCCGGCCGGGTGCACGTAACGCAGCTTGGAGACATGGCCGCGGATGGTCGGCGGCGGGTTGGTCTCGTAAGCCACTTCCAGCGCCTTGTTCACTTCGCTGGTGGTGAAGGTCTTGTTCGCCGATTCGTGCGCGCGGTGCACCGCACGGAACAGCTCACGCAGGCCCGAACCATGCTTGGCCGAGATGCGCACCGACTCAGCCCACGGCACGAAGCCCAGGCGAAGCGACAGCATGGTTTCGGCCTGCTCGCGCTGGTACTCGGTCAGGCCATCCCACTTGTTGATGGCGATCACCAGCGCGCGGCCGGCATCGAGCACGGCACCGAGTACGGTGGCGTCCTGGTCGGTCACACCTTCGGTGGCGTCCAGCATCAGCACCGCCACCTGGCACTGCTCGATCGACTGCATGGTCTTGACCACCGAGAACTTCTCGACAACTTCGTCCACGCGCGAGCGGCGGCGCAGGCCGGCGGTGTCGATCAGGCGGTACTCACGGCCATCACGCTCCAGGTCCACGGCGATCGAGTCGCGGGTGGTACCCGGCACGTCGGAGGCGATCATGCGCTCCTCGCCGAGGATGCGGTTGACCAGGGTCGACTTGCCCACGTTCGGGCGGCCGACAAAGGCAATGCGGATGCGGTTCGGATCGTTGTCCAGCTCTTCGCCGCTGCCTTCTTCCGGCAGGCGCTGCACCACTTCTTCGAGCAGGTCATCCAGGCCCTGGCGATGCGCGGCCGAGACGGTCAGCATTTCGCTGAAGCCGTAGCGGGCGAACTCCGAACGCACGCTGTCCTCGTCGGTGCCGTCGATCTTGTTGATCAGCAGCAGCGTCGGGCGCGACAGCTTGCGCAGCCAGGCCAGGATCTCATCGTCCATGGCCGAGCTGCCGTCACGGGCATCGACCACGAACAGGATCAGATCGGCTTCCGCAGCGGCGGCACGGGCCTGGCGCGTGGTAGCGCCAGCCAGGCCTTCTTCCTCTTCCGCGATGCCGCCGGTGTCGACGACGAGGAAATGATTGTCCTCGTCGAGACGGCAGACGCCGTAGTTGCGGTCGCGGGTGACGCCGGGCTGGTCGTGGACCAGGGCGTCACGGGTGCGCGTAAGCGCATTGAAAATAGTCGACTTGCCGACATTCGGCCGTCCAACCAGGGCGACCAAAGGCAGCATCGCGATTACTCCATTTTTAATTTGCCAACCGGAAGGCGGTCAGCTTGCCATCCACGTTCTGCACCAGCAGCACCCCGTCTACGACGATTGGCTGGGCAAGCAGGGCGTCACCGCCGCTCTTTGCCCGTGCAGCCATCGCCCCATCGGCGGTCTTCAACCAGTGCACGTATCCCTTGTAGTCACCGACCACCACGTAGTCGCCGTGCAGCGCCGGGCCGGTCAGCGAACGACGCGCCAGCTCGGTCTGCGACCACATTGCTGCGCCGGTCGCCTTGTCCAGGCCGAACACGCCGCCCTTGTTGTCGGTAACGAAAACATTGCCAGACGAAACCGCCACGCCACCCGCGCCGCCATGGTCGCGCGCCCACAGCGGGCGACCGGTCGGGCCTTCGATGGCCATGGTCTGGTTCTTGAAGCTGCTCACATAGAGGGTGTTGCCCTCCAGCACCGGGGCGCCATCGACGTCGGCCATGCGCTCCAGCTCGGTACGGCCTTCGCCGTTGCCGAGGTTCTGTTCCCACAGGGTGCGGCCATCCTGCATGCCGAGTGCGGCAACCGCACCTTCGTCCTTGCCGATGAACAGCACGCCCGGACCGGTTACCACCGGCGCGTTGCCACGCACGGTCAGCGCCGGCAGCTCGCTCGGGTTGAACCACTTCTGGGTGCCGTTGCCGACATCGAAAGCAGTCACACGGCCATCATTGCTGCGCACGAAGACCATGCCCTGTGCAACAGCCGGTGCGGCGATGACTTCACCCGGAACACGGGCGCGCCACTTCTCGCTGCCATCGTTGATGTCCAGGGCGATGACCTGGCCATCGAGCGTGCCGATCACGACCAGGTTCTCACCGACGCCCGGGCCACCGGACAGGCGCAGCTTGGCCTTCTTCTTTTCCTTCTTCGGCTCCCAGGTCCAGACCTTCTTGCCGGTCTGCAGGTCGATGGCGTGGACGCCACCGGTGATCGCCGCAGCGAACACGTGACCATTGGCCACTGCCGGGCCCTGGCGCACGCCGATGCGGCGCTCGCCCTTGCCGAGGTTGACCGACCAGGCCTTGTTGACCTTCACGGAGGGCTCGAACTTGACCAGTTCAGCCGGCTCCTGGGCCTTCTTCGCTGCCGCGTCCTTGCCGGCGAACCAGCCCTTCACGGTGCTGCAGCCAGTCAACGCCATGCCCATCAGGAGCACGGTGGCGACGCGGGTGATCATGACCTTCTGACTCATCAAACCGACTCCGCAGGGGCGGCGACCGTGCCGCCAGCATCCATAACCTTGGTTTCCAGCAGGCGCCGCTGCGGCGCTGCCACGTCCAGCGTCTTCAGCGCCTTCTCGTACTGTGCACGGGCGTCATCGCGCTTGCCCTGCGCCATCAGCGCGTCGCCATGGATCTCCAGGCTGCTGCTGTCAGTGGCGCTGCCGAGCAGCTTGATGGCCTCGTCGCTCTTGCCGGTAGCCACCAGCAGGCGGGCCACGCGCTGGTCGACCACGCGCTGCAGGTCGCCTTCGACCTTCACTGCGCGCAGGGTGGCCAGCGCTTCTTCGTTCTTGCCGGCGTCGACCTGGGCCTTGGCCAGCTGCAGCGCCGCGAGGTCGCCGTAGATGCTGGACGGACCAGCTTCGAGCGCCTTGACCGCCTTGGAGGCGTCGTCAAGCTTGTTCTGCTGAAGGCCGACCAGGGCCTTCTGGTACTCGACATTGGCCGAGGCCAGCTTGCCGCCCTGATCCTTCTGGTACCACTGCCAGCCGGCAATGGCACCGATGGCGATGACTACGCCACCGAGGATGCTGGCGCCATTCTTCCGCAGCCAGCTGCGGACGCGTTCACTTTGTTCGTGCTCGTCGAGCAGGTCGTCGATCGCCATGCGTACTCTCGCCCCGCCCGTCGGGAGGGACCATTGGGATTAATCGAAGGTGGTGAAACCGCGCCTCAGTGCGAAACCGGGACTACGGAGCCTTCAGAGGATACCTGAAAGCGTGCCACGTTGGCTCGCTGGTAGGGGGTCAGATCGACGATAGCGCCATTCTGCTGAACCTGGACCGCCGAGGCATTGCCCAGCGTGACCCGGGCAACCTGGCCCGGGGTGAAGCTGCGGCTCTCGCCGGACTTGATCAGCGCCTTCTCGACGCTGGTGCCGTCCGGGCCACCGATATCGACCCAGCTGTCGCCGTTGAACTGCATGTCCAGCGTATTGGCCGCAGCGGCGGCCGGGGCCGAACGCGGCACCGGAGCCAGCGAGGCCACGTACGGGGTTGCCGCCGGCTTGCTGGCCGGAGCAGCCGCCACTTCGACCGGCGCGGACGGCTCGATGCCTGCCGCCGACGGGGTCACCGGCACGGCGGCCGGCAGCGCATCCAGCGACGCGGTATTCGGCGCCGGGGGGGCACTGCCATCGAAGTGGCCACGGGTGGCGAACCACACCGGCACGGCCAGCACCGCGGTGATACCGACATAGAGCACGCGCCGACCGAGGTTCTCGGCGATACGGCGCGCACGCGGGGTATGGGTATGGCTGACCAGGGTGGGCGGGACCACCGGCCCGACCTGGGCCTGCTCCAGCAGCTGGCCCACGTCCACGTCGAGCAGGCGCGCATAGCTGCGCAGCTGGCCGCGCACGAACACCGGCGCGCCGAGCTTCTGCCATTGTTCTTCTTCCAGCGACCTGACCACCTGGATCGGCATGCGCAGGCGCGAGCCGACATCTTCGAGGGTCAGTCCGGCCGCCTCACGGGCCTGGCGCAGGCGGGTGCCGCAGCCGGCCGCAGTCTCGAGAGCGCTCACAGTCTGGTCATCAATCACAATGCATCAACCCTGGAGTTAGGAGCCCGCTTCCTGCGGAAATTCCTGTCGAATCCGCTGAAGATAGCGATCAGATGCCGCCCGATCACCCAGCCGCGCTTCGATTTGAGACGCAAGTTGTAACACGGAACGCGTTGCGGGTGCAGCTGCAATCCTACGTTCGGCGAAGGCCCGGGCCTCCATGAAGCGGCCCTGGCGGAAGCTCAACTGAGCCATCGCCTCCAGCGCAACCGGGTTGCCGGGCAGCACTGCGAGTGCCGCGCGCAGGTCGCGCTCGGCACGCTCGAGCTGGCCGGCATCCAGCGCACAACCGCCCGCATTGGCCTGTGCTTCGGCCGCTGCAGCATAGCCGGGGGCCTGCAATGCGCGATCGAACCAGACCAGCGACTCGGCCGGCCGCCCCTGCTGGCACAGCCAGGCACCGTAATTGTTGAGTACGTCGCCGCGCTGCGGCGCCAACTCAGCAGCCCGGCGGAAGTTCTCGCCAGCCTGCTGGGTACGGCCGCGGCGCTCGTCGATGCCGGCCAGCAGCACCAGACCGTCCGGCGCATCCGGGGCCAGCTTCTGCGCCTCGCGGACCTTGCGCTCGGCAGCATCAAGGTTGCCGACCTGCAGGTCGCGGGCCGCCAGGGACAGCAGATCCTGCCAGCGCACCTGGCGCCGGACGTTGTCCGGGTCACGCACGGAGTACACCGGCGCCATGCTGGGGCCCAGCTTGGCCTTGGAGTGGGATTTGCAGCCGCCGACCGAAATGGCCAGCACGCCTGCGATCAGGACCAGCCAGAGGCGGTCAGGCCGCGGCATCGCTCCCCTTCCCCGCCTGAAGCGTCTTGTTGAACTCGGCCTGGCGGCGTGTGCGGTCCATCACCTGGCCCTTGAGCTGGCCACAGGCGGCGTCGATGTCGTCGCCACGGGTGCGGCGGACCATGGTCAGCACGTTGCTGTCGAGCAGGATCTTCTGGAAGGCGCGGATATGCGCTTCTTCCGAACGCTCGTAGCGGGTGCCCGGGAACGGGTTGAACGGGATCAGGTTGACCTTGCCCGAGTCCTTGGCCTGCACCGCGTTGTCGAACTGGCGCATCAGGCGCGCCAACTCGCGGGCATGCTCGGGCTTGTCGTTGATGCCCTTCATCAGGGTGTACTCGAAGGTCACCGATTCGCGGCGCTTGTTGGCGCGCAGGTAGCGTGCGCACGAAGCCATCAGCTCGGCAATCGGGTACTTCTTGTTGAGCGGCACCAGCGTCTCGCGCAGCGCATCGTTGGGCGCATGCAGCGACACCGCCAGCGACACGTCGCTTTCGGTGGACAGGCGGTCGATCTGCGGCACCAGGCCGGAGGTCGACAGGGTCACGCGCTTGTTGGCCAGGCCGTAGCCCAGGTCGTCGCGCATCACGCTCATGGCGCGCACGACGTTGTCGAAATTCATCAACGGCTCGCCCATGCCCATCATCACCACGTTGGTAAGACGGCGCATCTGGTGCGGCACGTTGCCCAGGTGGCGTGCGGCAATCCACACCTGGCCGATGATCTCGGCGGTGGTCAGGTTGCGGTTGAAGCCCTGGGTGGCAGTGGAACAGAACGTGCAGTTCAGGCCGCAACCGACCTGCGAGGACACGCACAGCGTGCCACGGGTCTTGTCGGGGATGTACACGGTCTCGATGGCGTTCTTGCCATCCACGCCCATCGCCAGCAGCCACTTGTGGGTGCCGTCGGCGGAGGGCTTGTCGAACACGATGTTCGGGACGAGGACCTCGGCATGCTCCTGCAGCTTGGCGCGCAGGACCTTGCCGAGGTCGGTCATCTCATCGAACTCGGTGACGTAGCGATGGTGGATCCACTTCATCACCTGATGGGCACGGAACTTCTTCTCGCCAAGAACCTCGACGAAAAACTTCTCCAGGCCCGCGCGATCGAGGTCGAGCAGGTTCTGCTTGCCAGCCGTGGGTGCCGACTTCGGCAGCGGCTGGATGGCGGGTGTCTGTACGACCTCGTTCACGGCATTACTCTCAGCGCGAAACGACTTCGGTGGCGGCGAAGAAGTAGGCGATTTCAATCGCTGCATTCTCGACCGAGTCCGAGCCGTGGGCGGCGTTGGCATCGATGGATTCGGCGAAGTCGGCGCGGATGGTGCCCGGCGCGGCTTCCTTCGGGTTGGTGGCGCCCAGCAGGTCGCGGTGGGCCAGGACGGCGTTCTCGCCTTCCAGGGCCTGGATCATCACCGGGCCGGAGATCATGAACTCGACCAGCGCGTTGAAGAACGGACGCTCGCGGTGCACGGCGTAGAAGCCTTCGGCTTCACGGCGCGACAGCTGCTTGTACTTGGCGGCCACGACCTTCAGGCCAGCCTTTTCAAAGCGGGCGTAGATTTCGCCGATGACGTTCTTGGCAACGGCGTCCGGCTTGATGATCGAAAGGGTGCGCTCCAGCGCCATGGGATGTCTCCAATGGAATCGGGCCGCTGATGGCCCGAAGGGTAACAAAAAAAAAGCCGCGTCGAAACGCGGGCTTAGCCTGATAAACGTGCGCGGATTGTAAAAGATATCGCGGCGTGGTGGTAGTGCCGGCCGCTGGCCGGCAACCCCGTGAGGGGCCAGGGTCGGATCCCCGCAGGGGCTCTGACCCCGTTCCTGGCCCAAGGTCGGGGTCGGAGCCCCGTTCGGGGATCCGACCCCGCCCCACCCCATTCACCCACCTGAGCGGATTCTGACCACCCGGTCCATTTTTGCTGCACTGCAAAATGCCATACGCTACCGTCTGGTTCTAGTATCAAACAATCGTTTGATTAAGGTCCGCCTGCCCGATGGCCAAGCCCGCCCACTTCTCGACCAAGGACCGGATCCTCGGCGCCGCCGAGGAGCTGTTCGCCCAGCACGGCTTCGCCGGCACCTCGCTGCGCCAGGTCACCAGCCAGGCCGACGTCAACATCGCTGCGGTGAACTACCACTTCGGTTCCAAGGAAAACCTGGTCAACGAGGTGTTCCGCCGCCGCATGGACGAGATGACCGGCGCCCGCCTGTCGCAGCTCGAGCGCGCCCGCACCGAGCACCCCGGCCAGCTGCGCCCGGTGCTGGCCGCCTTCGTCGAGCCTGCGCTGGCGATGGCCCAGGACCGCCAGAGCGGCGGCGCCTTCGTGCGCGTGATCGCCCGCGCCTACGCCGAGAAGAACGACAACCTGCGCAAGTTCCTGTCCGACCATTACGGCCATGTGCTGCGCGCGTTCGGCAAGGCCATCGCCGAATGCGTGCCCGGCCTGAGCAAGGAAGAGCTGTACTGGCGCCTGGATTTCCTGGCCGGCTCGCTCACCTATGCCATGGCCGACTTCGGGCTGATCAAGCGTCCCGCCGGTGTCACCGAAGCGGCGCATCGTGCCCATGCCGCCCATGAACTGATCCATTTCGCCGAGGCCGGGTTCCGCGCCGCCGCACGCAGCGGCAGCGCCCTGCCCGCCTCCATTGATTCCACCCAGTAACTGCTGACCAACAAAGGCCCTACACCATGTCCAATTCCCTGCTAGTCCGCCGCGCCGCCGTGCTGGGTGCCGGCGTCATGGGTGCCCAGATCGCCGCCCACCTCACCAACGCTGGCGTCGACACCGTGCTGTTCGACCTGCCCGCCAAGGAAGGTCCGGCCGACGGCATCGTGCTGAAGGCGATCGCCAACCTGGGCAAGCTGAGCCCGGCGCCGCTGGCCAGCAAGTCGCTGGCCGAAGCCATCACCCCGGCCAACTACGAGTCCGGCCTGGAGCAGCTGAAGGACTGCGACCTGATCATCGAGGCCATCGCCGAGCGTATGGACTGGAAGCAGGACCTGTACAAGAAGATCGCCCCGTTCGTGGCCGACCACGCGGTGCTGGCCTCCAACACCTCGGGCCTGGGCATCAACAAGCTGGCCGACGTGCTGCCCGAACAGCTGCGCCACCGCTTCTGCGGCGTGCACTTCTTCAACCCGCCGCGCTACATGCACCTGGCCGAGCTGATCCCGGCCACCACCACCGACGCCGCCGTGCTGGAAGGCCTGGAAGAATTCCTGGTCACGACCCTGGGCAAGGGCGTGGTGTACGCCAAGGACACCCCGAATTTCATCGGCAACCGCATCGGCGTGTTCTCGATCCTGTCCACCATCCACCACACCCAGCAGTTCGGCCTGGGCTTCGATGAAGTGGACGGCCTGACCGGCCCGCTGGTCGGTCGCCCGAAGTCGGCCACCTACCGCACCTCCGACGTGGTCGGCCTGGACACGATGGCCCACGTCATCAAGACCATGGGCGACACCCTGCCGAACGACCCGTGGCATGAGTTCTTCAAGTCGCCGAAGTGGCTGGACGCGCTGATTGCCAAGGGCGCGCTGGGCCAGAAGACCGGCGCCGGCATCTTCCGCAAGGTCGGCAAGGACATCGTGGTGCTGGACCTGGAAAAGCAGGACTACCGCGCCGCTGATCGCACCGCCGCACCGGAAGTGGTCGAGATCCTGAAGATCAAGAACCCGGCCGAGAAGTTCGCCAAGCTGCGCGAGAGCCAGCACCCGCAGGCGCAGTTCCTGTGGGCGACCTTCCGCGACCTGTTCCACTACAGCGCCTACCACCTGGCCGACATCGCCGAAACCGCGCGCGACGTCGACCTGGCCATCCGCTGGGGCTACGGCTGGTCGCTGGGCCCGTTCGAAACCTGGCAGGCCGCCGGCTGGAAGCAGGTTGCGCAGTGGATCGCCGATGACATCGTGGCCGGCAAGAGCATGAGCAACGCCCCGCTGCCGGATTGGGTGTTCGATGGCCGCGATGGCGTGCACGCCGCCGAGGGCAGCTACAGCCCGTCGCGCAACGCCAAGCTGCCGCGCTCGTCGCTGCCGGTGTACCAGCGCCAGCGCTTCCCGGATCCGCTGCTGGGCGAGAAGTTCGCCCCGGGCGAAACCGTGTTCGAGAACGACGGCGTGCGCATGTGGCACGACGGCGACGGCATTGCCGTGGTCAGCTTCAAGACCAAGATGAACACCGTCTCCGACCACGTGCTCGACGGCCTGCAGGAATGCGTGTCGCTTGCCGAAAAGAACTTCCAGGGCCTGGTGATCTGGCAGCAGAAGGAACCCTTCTCCGCCGGCGCCGACCTGGCCGGTGCGCTCGGCCTGTTGCAGGCCGGCAAGGTCGACCAGTTCGAAGAAATGGTGCACAACTTCCAGCGCACCAGCCAGCGCATCAAGTACTCGCTGGTGCCGGTGGTGGCTGCCGTGCGTGGCCTGGCACTGGGTGGTGGCTGCGAGTTCCAGATGCACAGCGCCAAGACCGTAGCCTTCCTGGAAAGCTACATCGGCCTGGTCGAAGCCGGCGTCGGCCTGCTGCCGGCCGGTGGCGGCCTGAAGGAACTGGCCGTGCGCGCCTCGCAGGCGGCCGGCCCGGGTGGTGACGTGTTCGCCGAACTGAAGAAGACCTTCGAGACCGTGGCAATGGCCAAGGTCTCCAACTCGGCGGTCAACGCCAAGGAGCTGGGCCTGCTGCGCAGCACCGACAAGGTGGTGTTCAACAGCTACGAGGCGCTGTACATCGCCAAGGCCGAAGCGCGCGCCCTGGCCGAAGCGGGCTACCGTCCGCCGCTGCCGGCACGCCGCATCCAGGTCGCCGGTGACGTGGGTATCGCCACCTTCAAGATGATGCTGGTCAACATGCTGGAAGGCCGCTTCATCAGCCCGTACGACTACGAGATCGCCGAGCGCATCGCCACCGTGCTGTGCGGCGGCAAGGTCGACCGCGGCACCCTGGTGGACGAAGAGTGGCTGCTGACCCTGGAGCGCAAGCACTTCGTCGAACTGGCCCAGCAGGAAAAGACCCAGGCCCGCATCGCGCACATGCTGAAGACCGGCAAGCCGCTGCGTAACTGATTGATGGCGGGTGCCGACCCCAGGTCGGCACTCCTCTGCCTCTGGTGGGTGCCGACCGTTGGTCGGCACTCCGGCTAAAAAATTCGAGAGATCACTGCAATGACCAAGCAAATCCAGGACGCCTACATTGTCGCCGCCACCCGTACCCCGGTTGGCAAGGCGCCCAAGGGCATGTTCCGCAACACCCGCCCCGACGACATGCTTGCGCACGTGCTGCGCAGCGTCGTCGCTCAGGCCCCGGGCGTGGACGTCAACCGCATCGATGACGCAATCATCGGCTGCGCCATGCCGGAAGCCGAGCAGGGCATGAACGTGGCGCGTATCGGCGTGCTGTTGGCCGGCCTGCCGAACACCATCGCCGCGCAGACCGTGAACCGCTTCTGCTCGTCCGGCCTGCAGGCCGTGGCGCAGGCCGCCGACGCGATCCGCCTGGGCAACGCCGACCTGATGCTGGCCGGCGGCACCGAGTCGATGTCGATGGTGCCGATGATGGGCAACAAGATAGCGATGGCGCCGAGCGTGTTCGACAACGACCACGTGGCCATCGCCTACGGCATGGGCATCACCGCCGAAAAGGTCGCCGAAGAGTGGAAGGTCTCGCGTGAAGACCAGGACGCCTTCGCCCTGGCCTCGCACCAGAAGGCGATGGCCGCGATCCAGAACGGTGACTTCAAGGACGAGATCAGCCCGTACGAGATCGTCTCGCACCAGCCGGACCTGGCTGACGGCAAGCGCATCCTCACCCGCAACAAGCTGGCCGACACCGACGAAGGCCCGCGCCCGGATTCCTCGGCCGAAGGCCTGGCCAAGCTGCGCCCGGTGTTCCGCAACGGCCAGTTCGGCGGTACCGTCACCGCCGGCAACTCGTCGCAGATGAGCGATGGCGCTGGCGCCGTGCTGCTGGCCTCGGAGCAGGCGATCAAGGACTACGGCCTGACCCCGCTGGCGCGTTTCGTCAGCTTCTCGGTGGCCGGCGTTCGTCCGGAAGTGATGGGCATCGGCCCGATCGCCGCGATTCCGAAGGCACTCAAGCAGGCCGGCCTGACCCAGGACCAGCTGGACTGGATTGAACTGAACGAAGCGTTCGCCGCGCAGTCGCTGGCGGTGATCCGCGATTGCGGCCTGGACCCGAGCAAGGTCAACCCGCTGGGCGGCGCGATCGCCCTGGGCCACCCGCTGGGTGCGACCGGCGCGATCCGTACCGCGACCCTGCTGCACGGCCTGCGTCGTCGCCAGCAGAAGTACGGCATGGTGACGATGTGCATCGGCACCGGCATGGGCGCAGCGGGTATTTTCGAGGCGCTGTAAGGTTCAAAGCACTGCCTCGTTGGGCTTCATGGCGTGGGCCGGGTCGGCAGGGCTGCCCGGGACACGCCGTGACCCCCCCTCCGGGGTCCGGCCCAGCCGCTGGCGGCTGTGCGTTCGGGCGCTTGCGAAGCAGTGCTTCGCAAGCAAAGCGCCCTCACCCCTGGGGGCTCGATGGCGCCATCCATGGCGCCAACGGTCCCGGGCAGCCCTGCCGACCCGGCTCTTCCAGCCTCCCCGCGGCGGAGGGGGGAGCAAAGGCAGGATCAAGAGCTGGGGTCAGAGCCCTTTGCGCAGCAAAGGGATCTGACCCCAACTTGACGCTCGCGGAAACGCAAAAGGCAGCCATCGGCTGCCTTTTTGCTTTTGCTCCTGCCCTTGATTCCGCCCTTCCCGTCCGCCCCGCACGGAAACTGTCGAGAGGGGGCGGATGGCCCTCTCCAAAACCGTTGGCGCCATGGATGGCGCCATCGAGCACCATGGAAGGGCTTTGGCGTGTTTTGGAGAGGGCCATCCGCCCCCTCCCCCACGTATCAATCAAAGCGCGAACGGAACGCTCGTAAACCTCAGCCTTCCGCCAACATCGCCGCCAGCTTCTCGCGTGCCGGGCCGGCCAGCTTCGGGTTGTCCAGCGCGAAGCGGATCGTCGCCTCCACCAGCCCCAGGTGCGTACCGCAGTCGAAACGGGTGCCCTCGAAACGATAGGCATCCACCTCTTCGGTCTTCAGCAGCTGCGCGATCGCATCGGTCAGCTGGATCTCGCCACCGGCACCACTGCCGGTCTGCTCCAGCAGCTCGAAGATCTTCGGGCTCAGCACGTAGCGGCCGACCACGGCCAGGTCGCTCGGCGCGTCCTCCGGCTTCGGCTTCTCCACGATCTGAGAGATACGGCCCTTGCGGCCATCGAACGCATCGGTGGCAACGATGCCGTAGCTGGCGGTCTTGTCATGCGGCACGTCTTCCACCGCGATCACGCTGGCACCGCTGGCTTCGTTGAGGTCGGCCATCTGCTTCAGCGCGCCATCGCCACGGTTCCAGATCAGGTCGTCCGGCAGCAGCACCGCGAACGGTTCGTCGCCGATCACCGCCTTGGCACACAGCACCGCATGGCCCAGGCCCAGTGCTTCAGCCTGGGTCACGAAGATCGCGCGGACGCCGTTGGGCAGCACATGACGGATCAACTCCAGCTGCTCCAGCTTGCCAGCGCGCTCGAGCTTCTGCTCCAGTTCGTAGGCCTTGTCGAAATAATCGGCCACCGCATGCTTGTAGCGGTTGGTGATGAACACCAGCGTGTCGCAGCCCGCCTCGATCGCTTCATCCACCGCGTACTGGATCAGCGGCCGGTCGATGATCGGCAGCATTTCCTTCGGAACGGTCTTGGTTGCTGGCAGAAAACGCGTCCCCAGCCCTGCCACCGGGAAAACTGCCTTGCGAATTCGCTTGCTCATTGGTGCCTGTTGGCCTCACGTGCCGGAAAGGGCACAACTTTAGCGGATGAAATGTAAGCATCCTGTTCGATGGGAGAGAACTCCGGCATCGTCGCGAACAGGATCTCCTGGATGCTGGTCGTGTCGTAGCTGCACACCGCCTCGCGCAGGCGCGGGACATTGCCCAGCACCACATCGCGCGCGAACGTGCGCACACCGGCCTCAAGGATCTTCGGGTGTGCGGTCGAACGATAGTCCTCGTCCGAATAGAACAGCGTCTCGTGCAGCTTCTCGCCCGGGCGCAGGCCGGTGTAGATGATCTGGACGTCCTTGTACGGCTGCTTGCCGGCCAGGCGGATCATCTGTTCGGCCAGCACGCGGATCGGCACCGGCTCGCCCATGTCGAGCGTGTAGATCGCACCATGCGACGCCGACGCAGCGGCCTGCAGGATCAGCTGGCAAGCCTCCGGAATGGTCATGAAGTAGCGGCTGACTTCCGGGTCGGTGACGGTGACCGGCCCGCCGCGCAGGATCTGTTCGCGGAACAACGGCACCACACTGCCGGCCGAGGCCAGCACGTTGCCGAAGCGTACGGTGACGAACCGGGTGTGCGTGGACTTCTGGTCCAGGCTCTGGCAGATCATCTCGGCGTAGCGCTTGCTGGCGCCCAGTGCGTTGACCGGGTCCACTGCCTTGTCGGTGGAGATGAACACGAAATGCTCGACGCGTGCCTCCATGCAGGCACGGGCCACGTTCTCGGTGGCCAGGATGTTGTTGCGTACCGCTTCGCGCAGCTGGCGCTCCAGCACCGGCACATGCTTGTAGGCAGCGGCGTGGAACGCGGTATCGACCGGATGCAGCGACAACGCGTGGCGGATCACCGCCGGGTCGCCACAGTCACCCAGTACCGCTTCGACCTCGACATCGGGGAAGCTGCGGCGCAGTTCACCTTCAATGGTCAGCAACAGCAGCTCGCTGATCTCCAGCAGGATGATGCGGCCGGCGCCGTGGCGCGCGCACTGGCGGCACAGCTCCGAGCCGATCGAGCCACCGGCACCGGTGACCATCACCGTACGCCCGCCCAACCAGCCGCGGATCAGGTTCCAGTCCGGCATGATCGGCTTGCGACCGAGCAGGTCCTCGATCGCCACTTCCTTCAACTGCCCTGGCAGCGACTGGCCCTGCAGGATGTCGCTGAGCTTTGGCACGGTGCGGAATGGTACGCCGGTGCTTTCACAGATGGCGACCACGCGCTGCATGCCTGCAGCGTCAAGCGAGGGCATCGCAATCACCAGCAGCTTGGCCGCGGTTTCGCGCACTACTGCCGGCGCGTCGTCCAGGCCACCCAGGATGGGCAGGCCCTGCAGCTTGGCCCCGCGCAGATGCGGCGCATCATCCAGCAGGCCCACCGGTTCGAAGTTGCCCGACCGGCGCAGGTCGCGGACCAGGGTCTCGGCGGCCTGGCCGGCACCCAGGATCAACACGCGCCGCGCGGACGAATCCGACTGCAGCGACTGGTAATCCTTCCATGCCCGGTACAGCAACCGCGGCGCGCCCAGCAGCGCCGACAGCGCGAACGGATAGATCACCAGCACCGACATCGGCACGCCGTCGAAGCGCTTCCACATCAGCACCAGCACGATGGCGACCATGCCGATGAAGCTGGCCTTGAAGATGTTCAGCAGGTCGCTGACGCTGGCGAAACGCCACAGCCCGCGATACAGGCCTATGCGCCAGAACACCACGCCCTGCAACAGCAGTACCAGGGTGGTGTCGACGTTCCACAGGGGAAGCGCAGGCGCGTTGGGAAGGATCGAGTAGCGCCCCGCATGGAGCAGCTGCCAGCATGCCCAGACCATGAAGAGGTCGTGGCAGACGATGGCCGAACGCGGCATCAGGCCGAGGATTCTGTCCCGCCAGGGTGAAGCCATGAGTCAGATAGTTCCTTGTCGGTGACGCAATCCATTGCGCAGGAGGAGCCAAAGGACGCTCAGCGCAATGAACCACGCGATCGCCACGACAGCCTCCCACCTCGGCTGCAAATTCGAGCAGACATTAAGCACTGTAATACTGAACAGGCCCAAAGCAAAGTACATCCCTGTCACCAGGGCGTGGCTGGCTCCTGCCTGCACCGCCCTCTGGTAGACGTGCTGGGTATGGGGTTCCGTCCAGCGTTGCCCCGAAATGATGCGCGCCAGCAGTGTGAAGCCTGCGTCCACAAGGAACGCCGAGGCCGGCACCAGCAGCAGGATCCAGTTGATGTCGGTACGCACGCTGGCGATCGCCAGAACCACCGCCACGGCGTACCCCAGCGCGCCACTTCCGACATCGCCCATGAAGATCCGTGCCCGCGGAAAGTTGAACGGCAGGAATCCCAGGCAGGCCAGGCCCAACGCCACGGCTGCGAGCGAATACGGCCAGGGCAGCACCGGCGCCAGGCCCAGAGCGACCACGATGGCCTGGCTGGCGGCAATGCCGTTGATCCCATCCATGAAGTTCCAGATGTTGATCAGCGAGGCAGTGAACAGCAGCACCAGTACGGCCAGCACCCAGCTGCCACCATGAACCTTGACCAACGCCGCCAGCAGTGCGGCGGCAATGAAATGCACCAGCAGCCGGCGCATGGCCGGAAGCGGCTTGTGGTCGTCCCACCAGCCGATGCCCGCGACCAGGACCAGGCCGAGACTGGCAACCAGCAGGCTGGGCGTTGCTTCGGGCCAGGCCCACATCGCCACGCCCGCCGTAACGAGCAGGCTGATGACGATGGCAATGCCGCCACCGCGCGGGGTTGCCACGCTATGGCTGCGGCGCTCGCCGGGCTGGTCCATCAGCTGCCGGCGCAGCGCGTAACCGCGTGCCGCCCAGGTCAGCGCCGCACTCAGCAGGGCCAATCCCAGCAGCGCCCCCATCACGAACCACGGCATGGATCAGAGCACCGCGTAGTTCAGCAGTGGCTTGACCGTGCCCCACTCCTTGCAGCTCGGGCACTGCCAGTGGTGGGTGCGCGCGCCGAAGCCGCAACGGGTGCAGCGGTAAGCGGGGTTGCGGACCAGCAGCTGGTCGGTGATGTGCTTGAGGTCGTGCAGGGTTGCCGTGGAATCAGCGCCTTCGGCCAGGGTCAGGTCGATCAGCGCCGACTCGCCACGTACCGAAGGACGATCCTTGAGCTGGCGGCCGAGGTAGGCACGGGCCGGGGCCACGCCCTCCTGCTCTTCCATCAGGCGGGTCAGCGCCAGCACCGGGGCGATGCCGCGATAGTGCTCGGTCATTTCCGACAGGAAGGCACGCGCACCGCCGAGGTCACCGACCTTGCGGTAGTTGGCCATCAGCGCCGGCAGCAGCTCGGGCAGGTACTCGGGATCGTTGCGGGCCGCGCGCTCGAACGCGCGCACGGCTGCTTCTGCGTTGCCGGCATCCGTTTCCAGGCGGCCCTCGATGATGCCGGCACGCACCGACATCGCGTCGGCCTGGTAGGCGCGGGCAATCGCCGCCCTCGCCTCTTCCAGCTTGCCGGCACCGCGGAAGCGCTCGGCCAGCTCGCACTCGAACTGGCCGATCAGCTTGCCCATCGGCTCGCCGGTCACGTCCTCGAAGCGGGTGGCATTGTCGATCGCCTTTTCCCAGTCACGCTCGGCCTGGTAAATGCCGATCAGGTGCTTGAGCGCCTGCGGAGCACGCTGGTCCAGCTGTGCCAGTTCGGTGAACACGGTCTCGGCGCGATCCAGCAGGCCGGACTTCATGTAGTCCTCGCCCAGTGCCAGCAGTGCCTGCACGCGCTGCGCGTCGCTCAGGTCGTGGCGGTTGACCAGGCCCTGGTGCAGGCGGATGGCGCGATCGACCTCGCCGCGGCGGCGGAACAGATGACCCAACGCGACCTGGGTCTCGAAGGTTTCCTTGTCCAGCTCGGCGATGTGCAGGAACAGCTCGATGGCCTTGTCCGGCTGCTCGTTGAGCAGGTAGTTCAGGCCGCGGAAATAGGTGCTGGACAGGCGGCTGACCTGGTTGTCACCGTGGCGTTGCCCGCCACGCCGGCCGATCACCCATCCGGCCAATGCGGCCAGGGGAACGAACAGGAAAAACCACAGCCACTCGGTGACGAAATCCATCTTCGGTCAGCGTCCATCAAAAGATTGCGGGGGAACCACCGGCGCCGGCGTGGCGGCAACGGACTTGTTGGCGCGGCGCAGCTGGCTGTAGAGCGGAATGACCACGCTCACCAGCACCAGGCCTGCACCGACGATCACGCCGATCAGCAGCGCGGCAATCAGCGCCACGCCGACGGACGTATTCAATTGGGTGAACAACAGGTTGATCGACATGGCCGTCATGTTGACCGCACCAATGATCAGTCCAAGGATCAGCACCGCCAGCAGCACCAGCAGACGAAAAACCTTCATGCGACAGCTCCAGTGGCAGGAGACCGTAGCTTATCCGACTCGCGGCTCGATTCGCACGCGGTGGCGCGACGGCGGGCTCAGGCCGGATCGGCGTCCAGCGGCAGCACACTGCTGACCCGCTCGCGCAGTTCCTTGCCCGGCTTGAAATGGGGGACGTGCTTGCCCGGAAGGGCCACCGATTCACCGGTCTTCGGGTTGCGACCCAGGCGCGGCGGACGGTAGTGCAGCGAGAAGCTGCCAAAGCCACGGATTTCGATGCGATCCCCGGCAGAGAGGGAACCGCCCATCATTTCCAGCAATGACTTGACCGCCAGATCGACATCATCGGCCTTCAGGTGCGCCTGCCGGCGCGCAAGGATTTCGATCAGTTCGGATTTGGTCATTACCGGCTCACATCAGGGGCATCTCAGCCTGAAACGGCCCGGGCAATGCCCGGGCCGTCCAGGAAACAACGAACAGCGTAAGGCCGATTACTCGGACTTGTTGCCGCTCAGCTGTGCACGCAGCAGCGCGCCCAGCTGGGTGGTGCCGCTGGCAGCCGAAGAGGACTGGTATTCCTCCAGCACTTCGCGCATTTCCGCGTCGTCCTTGGCCTTGATCGACAGCTGCAGGGTACGGCCCTTGCGGTCCATGCCCACGAACTTGGCTTCGACCTTGTCGCCGACCTTCAGGTGCTGGGTGGCGTCGTCAACGCGCTCGTTGGCGATGTCGCGAGCCGAGACGTAACCTTCGATGCCGTCAGCCAGCTCGATGATCGCGCCCTTGGCGTCGACTTCCTTCACCACGCCTTCAACCTTGGAGCCCTTCGGATTGGCAGCCATGTACTGGCCGAACGGATCCTGCTCCAGCTGCTTGACGCCCAGCGAGATGCGCTCACGCTCCGGATCGACAGCCAGGACAACCGCGTCCAGGGTGTCGCCCTTCTTGAAGTTGCGAACGATGTCTTCGCCAGTGGTCGCCCAGCTGATGTCGGACAGGTGAACCAGGCCGTCGATGCCGCCGTCCAGGCCGATGAAGATGCCGAAGTCGGTGATCGACTTGATCTGGCCCGACACCTTGTCACCCTTCTTGTGGGTGGCAGCGAAGGTTTCCCACGGATTGGCGGCAACCTGCTTCATGCCCAGCGAGATGCGGCGACGCTCCTCGTCCACGTCCAGGACCATGACTTCAACTTCGTCACCGACCTGCACGACCTTGGACGGGTTGACGTTCTTGTTGGTCCAATCCATTTCGGAAACGTGCACCAGGCCTTCGACGCCCGGCTCGATCTCGACGAACGCGCCGTAATCGGTGACGTTGGAGACCTTGCCGAAGACGCGGCTGTTGGCCGGGTAACGGCGGGCGATGTTATCCCACGGATCTTCGCCCAGCTGCTTCAGGCCCAGCGAAACGCGGTTGCGCTCGCGGTCGAACTTCAGCACGCGCACGTCCAGCTCGTCGCCGACGTTCACGACTTCGGACGGATGGCGCACGCGCTTCCATGCCATGTCGGTGATGTGCAGCAGGCCGTCGATACCGCCCAGGTCCACGAACGCGCCGTAGTCGGTCAGGTTCTTGACGACACCCTTCAGGATCGCGCCTTCCTGCAGCTTGTCCATCAGCTGCTCGCGCTCTTCCGAGTGCTCGCTTTCGACGACAGCGCGGCGCGAAACCACGACGTTGTTACGCTTGCGGTCCAGCTTGATGAGCTTGAACTCGAGCTCCTTGCCTTCCAGGTAGGCCGGATCGCGCACCGGGCGCACATCGACCAGGGAACCCGGCAGGAAGGCGCGGACATCCTTGATGTCCACGGTGAAACCACCCTTGACCTTGCCGCTGATGCGGCCGGTGATGGTTTCGTTCTTTTCCAACGCTTCTTCCAGCTCGTCCCACACCATCGCGCGCTTGGCCTTCTCGCGCGACAGGACGGTTTCGCCGAAGCCGTTCTCGATCGAGTCGAGGGCGACCTTGACGATGTCGCCTTCGGCGACGTCGATTTCGCCAGCGTCGTTACGGAACTGTTCGATCGGCACGATGCCTTCGGACTTCAGGCCAGCGTTGATCACCACGACGTCGCCGCGGACTTCAACAACGGTACCGCTGACGATGGCGCCCGGCTTCAGCTTGGCCAGGTTGGCCTGGCTGGCTTCAAACAGTTCGGCAAATGATTCGGTCATTAGATTTACTCTGTTGGACACATGGGTCGGTGGCGTCCCCTTCAGGGGAATGGCGACCGCCCGCCTGTTGGTCGACCCCGGAAACGCAGGTCGTGTGTAGTAGGAAAACCGCCACGCATCATTGCGCGACGGAGCTGGTACAGCACTGCTTTGCGCGACCACCACCGGTGTTGCTGGCGGTACTCCCGCGCGAACGGATCAGGCAGCCGGAACCGGAAGCAGATCCATCACTCGGGCAACGACATCATCGATGCCGATGCCTGTGGTGTCGATGAGGACAGCATCGTCTGCCGGCTTCAGGGGCGCCACGGTACGCTGAGCATCACGGGCGTCGCGGGCCATGATCTCGCGCAGGAGGTCATCAAAGTTAACAGAAACCCCCTTGTCTTTCAACTGCTTATGCCGGCGCTCGGCGCGCTCCTCGGCACTGGCGGTCAGAAAGACCTTGTAGGAGGCGTCCGGGAAGATCACCGTGCCCATGTCACGGCCGTCGGCGACCAGGCCCGGCAGTTCCCTGAATGCGCGCTGGCGCTCCTTGAGGGCGGCACGGACCTCCGGAATGGCGGCAATGGCCGAGGCCAGCGCCCCCGTGGTCTCCAGGCGCAGTTCGTCAGTGGCATCGGTCCCGTTCACCATGACCCGCATGGCTTCACCCTGCTCGACAAACTGAACGTGGGTATCGAAGGTGCAGCGGACCAGCGCCGAGGCATCGGAGGTATCGATGTCGGCCCAGCTGGCGGCCACGCCCACTGCCCGGTACAGCGCACCCGAATCCAGGTAATGCCAGCCCATCCGGCGCGCCACAATGCGGCTGATGGTACCCTTGCCAGCCCCTGAAGGGCCGTCGATGGTCAGGACGGGAGCGAGTGGATTCATGGGGTTCCCAGAGCGTGTGAAGGGGTCATTCTAGCCCCTGTCAGACACCCCGAATGGGATCTTTTGTGCAACCACTTGAAACCATGAGGAAAAGCCCGGTAGAATGGCGGGCTTGAACGAGCGTCAACTGCCGATTGTCTTTCGCATATCGCGGCCACGCTCCACCCGAACAACTACTGTTTACGCCGAGGTATGCCATGAAAGTCCTGTCCTCCCTGAAGTCGGCGAAGGCCCGTCACCGTGACTGCAAGGTCGTGCGTCGTCGTGGCAAGATCTTCGTCATCTGCAAGTCGAACCCGCGTTTCAAGGCGCGTCAGCGCTAAGCCTCACAGCCCTCGCGGCTGCGGCTGGCCCTACGCGGGGCCGACCCGATGCAAAAAGCCGCCTTCGGGCGGTTTTTTGTTTATGCGGCTTTTTCCTGCCGTTTTTGCTGTAATCGCCGTTCTTGACCACTGGGGAGTAGTTCGAGATGAAGCGTTACCTGTCCGCCCTGGCCATGCTGGCCACCCTGGCCGTCGCCACACCGGCGCTGGCCGATACCCTGCTTGTCGACCGCGCCCGCGAAAAACCGGCCGGTGCCCTGCCCGTGCGCGGGCAGAGCATGCAGCAGGTGCAGGCGCAGTTCGGTGCGCCGAGCGAGCAGCTGCAGCCGCGTGGTGGGCAGAAGCGCCAATGGCCGACCATCAACCGCTGGGTGTACCCGCAGTTCACCGTCTACTTCGAAAAGCAGAAGGTGATCGACGTGGTGGCCAATCAGGCGGACCCGAACGAAATCGGCCCGAAACCACCGATCCGTTGATCCCATTACCCGCCGTGCGCGGGCCTGTGTAGCGAGACCATGAACCAGACCCTTCGTTTTCCTGCCGAATGGGAAGCCCAGAGCGGCATCCTGATTGCCTGGCCCACCGCCGACACCGACTGGGCCGACCGCCTGGGCCAGGTGGAAGAGACCTACATCGCGCTGGTCGCGGCGATCACCCGCTTCCAGCCGGTGCTGATCTGCGTGGCCGACGACGACGTGGAGACCTATGCCGAGATGCGGCTGCGCTCCAACCGCATCGACATGGACAAGGTCCACTTCACCACGGCGGCCTACGACGATACCTGGCTGCGCGACTCCGGCCCGATCACCCTGCGCCGCGCCGATGGCGGCTTCCAGCTGCTGGACTTCCGCTTCACCGGCTGGGGCGGCAAGTTCGACGCGACCCTGGATGACCAGTTGGTGGGCGTGCTCGACCAGGCCGGCGTGTTCAACGACGCACCGGTGCGCAGCATCCCGTTCGCGCTGGAAGGCGGTGGCATCGAGACCGACGGTGAAGGCACCCTGCTGACTACCTGGAAGTGCCTGCACGAACGCCATCCGGACCGCGACCGGGCAAGCCTGACTGCCGACCTGGCCGATTGGCTGCAGCAGGACCGCGTGCTGTGGCTGGACCACGGCTACCTGGAAGGCGACGACACCGACGCCCACATCGACACCCTCGCCCGCTTCGCCTCGGCCGACAGCATCGTCTACCAGGCCTGCGACGACGAGAGCGATTCGCACTATGCCGAACTGCAGGCAATGGGCAACGAGCTGGCCGCACTGCGCACCAGGGATGGGCAGCCGTACCGCTTGTTCCCGCTGCCGTGGGCACAGCCGGTGATCGACGAAGGCCGCCGCCTGGCTGCCTCGTACGCCAATTACCTGATCGTCAACGGTGCGGTACTGATGCCGGCCTACGGCGATCCGGCTGACGATCTCGCCCGCGACGTGCTGGCGCAGGCGCACCCGGGCCGCGAGATCGTGCAGGTGCCGTGCCGCTCGCTGATCTGGCAGAACGGCAGCCTGCACTGCATCACCATGCAGCTGCCGGAAGGCCTGTTGAAGGCATAAATCGCGCGGTAGCGCCGGGCCATGCCCGGCGAGCGCAGCGGCATCTGGAAAATCCGCCGGGCATGGCCCGGCGCTACCGGTTGCATGCACCCATTCAGCGGCCGACACGCCGCAGCATCCCATCCGCGCTAACATGCAGGTTTTCCCCCGCAGGAACGCCCCGCATGAACTCGCGCAGCCCCCTTACCGTCGCCCTGATCCAGGAGCGCAACCACGGTGATGCCGCCGCCAACCTGGCGGTGATCGAAGCACGCGTGGCCGAGGCGGCTGCCCAGGGTGCCAAGCTGGTGCTGCTGCAGGAACTGCACAACGGCCCGTACTTCTGCCAGCACGAGTCGGTGGACGAGTTCGACCTGGCCGAGCCGATTCCGGGCCCGAGCACCGAGCGCCTGGGCGCGCTGGCGAAGAAGCACGGCGTGGTGCTGGTCGGCTCGCTGTTCGAGCGCCGTGCTGCCGGCCTGTACCACAACACCGCGGTGGTGTTCGAGAAGGACGGCACCCTGCTCGGCAAGTACCGCAAGATGCATATTCCGGACGACCCGGGCTTCTACGAGAAGTTCTACTTCACCCCGGGCGACATCGGTTTCAAGCCGATCGATACCTCGGTGGGTCGCCTCGGCGTGCTGGTGTGCTGGGACCAGTGGTACCCGGAAGCGGCACGCCTGATGGCGCTGGCCGGCGCCGAGCTGCTGCTGTACCCGACCGCGATCGGCTGGGACCCGGACGACGTGCAGGACGAGAAAACCCGCCAGCGCGACGCCTGGGTGCTGAGCCACCGCGGCCACGCCGTGGCCAACGGCCTGCCGGTGCTGAGCTGCAACCGCGTCGGTCACGAAGCCTCGCCGCTGGGTGCTTCGGGCATCCAGTTCTGGGGCAACAGCCACGTGCTCGGCCCGCAGGGCGAATTCCTGGCCGAAGCCGGCACCGACGCCACCGTGCTGCTGTGCGATGTCGACCTGCAGCGCAGCGAGCACGTGCGCCGCATCTGGCCGTTCCTGCGCGATCGCCGCATCGATGCATACGGCGACCTGCTCAAGCGCTACATCGACTGAGCCGGAGCCCGCGCATGGCCGTCCTCATCCGTGATGCCGGCCCGGCCGACATCGACGCGATCACCGCGATCTATGCGGTGGAAGTGACCGACTTCGTCAACACCTACGAGTACGACATCCCCGACGCGTCCGAGATGCTGCGCCGCATGCGCGACATCATCGACCGTGGCTTCCCCTACCTGGTCGCCGAGATCGACGGCCAGGTGGCCGGCTATGCCTACGCCAACACCTACCGCACCCGCATCGCCTACCAGTGGACCGTGGAAAATTCGGTCTACGTCGATGCCCGCTTCCAGGGCCAGGGCGTGGGCACTGGCCTGCTCCAGGCCCTCATCGACGCCTGCGTGGCGCGTGGCTACCGGCAGATGGTGGCGGTGATCGGGGAGCCGACCAATGCCGCCTCCATCAAGCTGCACGAACGCTTCGGCTTCGAGCTGGTGGGTGTGTTCCGTGGCCTCGGCCGCAAGCACGGCCGCTGGCTGGATACCGTGCAGATGCAGCGCGCGCTCGGCGATGGCGCCGACACCGCACCTTCCAATGAATGAATCCATGACTGAAACCCTTCCTGACACCGGCGACGACCTGTTCGCCGGCCAGCCGGTACGCATCGTTGAACGCGACGGCGTGCGCTACACCCTGCTCGGCACCGCGCACGTTTCCCGCGCCAGCGTCGAAGCGGTGGAAAAAGCGATCGACAGTGGCCGCTTCGACGCGGTGGCCGTCGAGCTCGATCCGCAGCGCCTGCAGGCCCTGAGCGACCCGGACACGCTGGCCAAGCTCGACCTGGTCGAGGTGATCCGCAAGGGCCGCGTCGCCCTGTTCGCCGCCAACCTGGCGCTGTCCGCCTACCAGCGGCGCCTGGCAGAACAGCTCGACATCGAGCCGGGTGCCGAACTCAAACGCGCGGTGGAGTTGGCCCGCGAGCGCGATCTGCCGGTGCACCTGATCGACCGTGAAGTCGGCCTGACCTTCCGCCGTGCATCGCAGCGGCTGGGCTTCTTCGGCAAGCTGAAGCTGGTCGCTGGGCTTGGCGCCGGCCTGTTCTCGTCGGAGGAAGTGGGCGAGAACGAGATCGAGAAGCTCAAGCAGGGCGACATGCTGGAGTCGAGCTTCGGCGAGTTCGCCAGCGAGAGCCCGGCGCTGTACGAGACCATCATCGGCGAGCGCGACCGCTACATGGCCACGCGCCTGCGCGAAGCGCACGACCCGCAGCAGCGCGAAGTGCTGGCGGTGGTCGGTGCCGGTCACCTGGCCGGGCTGGCACGCTATCTGGAAACCGACACCGAGGCACCGGCACCGCTGCGCGCCGAGCTGGAATCGGTGCCGAAGAAGCGCAACATCCCGTGGTTCACGCTGGGCATCCTGGCCATCGTAGCGACCGGCATCGGCGTGGGCTTCTATCGCGGCGGGCTGGGTGTGGGCACCGAGCTGCTGGCGACCTGGGCGATGTACACCGGCGGCCTGGCCGGCCTGGGCTGCCTGCTGGCCGGTGGCCATCCGCTGAGCATCCTGACCGCGATTGCGGTAGCGCCGTTCAAACCGTTCCGCTTGAGCATTCCGACCGGCGCGTTCTCGGCGCTGGTGGAAGCACGCCTGCGCAAGCCGGCGTACGAGGACTTCCTGAAACTGCGCGACGATGCGCAGAGCCTGAAGGGCTGGTACCGCAACCGCGTCACCCGCGTGGTGCTGACCTTCATGCTGACCAACCTGGGCAGCATGCTCGGCCTGTGGCTGACCACGTTCAAGGTGTGGGGCAAGGTGGCGGGCTGATGGTCCCGCCGGGCATGGCCCGGCGCTACCGGTAGGTGCCAACCTTGGTTGGCACAGCATTTCCGAGAGGCACTGATGGGGTAGCGCCGGGCCATGCCCGGCGAAAAAATGGGGGGAGACCGCCCCACTACGACCGGCCTCCCCCCACACCACAACACGCTGTCGTGCATTACAGCCGGGCAGCGCCCGGCTCTACCATCTCCAGACCGCGCGCACGCCGGATCAGTCGTGTGACCGCACTGCGCAGGTCATCCAGCACCGCGTAGATGGTCGGCAGGAACAGCAGGCTGACCACCGTCGAGAACGCCAGGCCGCCGGCAATCGCGCGCGCCATCGGCGCGTACTCCGGGCCATTGCCGAACATCTGCGTGTTGGTCAGCGAGATCGGCACCATCGCCAGGATCGCCGTGCCCATGGTCATCATGATCGGCCGCAAGCGCTCGCGTGAGCCCTCCACCAGCGCCTGGGTGCGTCCCATGCCGCCGCGCCGCAGATTGTTGATGTGCTCGATCATCACGATGCCGTTGTTCACCACCACGCCCATCAGCACCAGGATGCCGATGAAGGACATGATTCCGAACGAGGTACCGGTGATCCAGAACAGCCAGAACACGCCGAAGATCGAGAACAGCACCCCACTCATGATCGCCGCCGGGAACAACAGCGACTCGAATACTGCGGCCATCACCACGTAGATCATCACCAGTGCGATGAGCAGGTTGAACACCATCTGCTGCATCGCTTCGTCGTCGTTGCCGTAGTCGCCGCCATCGAAGGTGAAGCCATAGCCGGCCGGGAAGTTCATTGGCTTGAGCACCGATTCCATCGCCTTGCGACCATCCGACGCAGTGATCTTCTCGGCCAGGTTGGCCTTGATGGTCAACGTGGTCTGGCGGTTGGTACGGCCGATCTGGGTGGCCGACGAACCGACGTCGACACTGACCAGGCTCAGCAGCGGCACGCTGCGGCCATCGCCGGTACGTACGCTGAAGCCGGCCAGATCCTCGGGGCTGCTCTGTTCGGCACCGGCGAAGCGCACCCATACCGGTACTTCGTTGTCACCACGACGGAACTCGCGCATCGGCGCACCGCGCAGTGCGAGGCCGACGAAGCTGGCCACCTGCTCGGCATTGAAGCCGAACGCCGCAGCGCGCTCGCGGTCAACGCGCACCTTCAGTTCACCGCCCTTCTCGCCGTTGTCGATGCGCACGTCGCGCAGCTCGGCACGCTGGGCCAGCAGCGGCACCACTTCCTGGCCGATCTCCTGCAGCATCGAACTGGAGTCGCCGACCAGCTGCACCTGTACGCCCTGATTGCCACCACCGCCGCCGTCGCCCCCTTGGTTGCCGACGAAATAATCGGTGCGGGCCGACTTCGGCAGCCCCTTGCGCAGCTCTTCCTGCAGCGCTTTGATGTCCTTGGCGTACTTCTCGTCGAGGGTGACCACGGTCGAGCTGCCTTCCTGCTCGCTGTACCAGGAGTACACCTGCTTCACGTGCAGGCGTTCGCGGTTCTGGTCGATCCAGCTCTCCACCCGTGCCACTTCCTCGGACATCTGCCGGTAGGTATAGGCGCCCTTCCACATGTAGCCGATGAAGATGTCCTTGCCGCCTTCGCCGCCGAACATATCGATCTTGGTCAGCTTCATCGGCACCAGGCTGACCAGCACCACCAGCAGGATGCCGAGCAGGCTCCAGCCGCGGTGGCGCAGTGACCAGTCCAGCAGCTGTGCGTAACGGCGCTGCAGGCGCGCGATCAGGCCGGTCTTCGAATGCACCAGCTTTGGCGTGGTCATGCGCGCGGACAGCATCGGGATCAGGCTGACCGCAACCAGCCAGGAGGCCAGCAGCGAGACCGAGATGGTGATCGCGATCTGCGCCATGAAGATGCTGATGTTGTTGGTCTCGCCGAACAGGTTCGGCACGAATACGATGCAATGGCACAGGGTACCGGCGCTGAGCGCGATGGCCACGTTGCGGGTGCCGATGATCGAGGCCAGCCGTGGCTGGCCGGGCATGCGCTCGCGCTCCTGGTAGATGCTCTCCACCACCACCACGGCGTTGTCGACCAGCATGCCGACCGCCAGCAGCAGGCCCATCATGGTCAGGATGTTAAGCGTCACGCCAACGAAGTACATGAAGCCCAGGGTGATGGTGAAGCAGATCGGAATGGCCAGGGTCACCATCAGCGTGGATGGCCAGTGGCGCAGGAAGAAGAACAGCACGGTCACCGACAGGATCAGGCCGACGCCACCTGCCTCGGCCAGTTCCAGCAACGAGGAGGTCACCGCCTTGCCCTGGTTGTCGATCACCTTGATCTGCACGTCGCGCATCGACGCCTCCGCGCGGATCGCCTCGACCTCGGCCAGTGCCGCGCGCGAAACCTCCACCAGATTGGCGCTGCGCTCCTTGAAGATGTCCAGGCCGACCGCCGGGTTGCCGTCCAGGCGGCGCCCATAGCTCATCCGCGCCGGCTTCAACCGTATCTCGGCGATATCACCCAGGCGCAGGCCCTTGGCGTTGATCACCAGGTCGCGCATTTCCTGCAGGTCAGTGATTTCGCCCACCGGCTGCACGCGTACGCGCTGGCCGTTGTCGTCGATCTGCCCGGCCGAGATCGAGAAATTCAGCGTGCGCAGGCGCTCGCTCAGCTCGTTGATGCTCAGCCCGTGCGCGTTGAGCCGGTTCGGATCGATGGCGATCTCCACCTCGTTCGGCGGCGCGCCGGTGATGTCGACGCGGGCCACGCCGGGAATGCGCTCGATGCGCCGCTTGAACTCGCGGTCGAGCATGTCATAGGCAGTGGTCAGATCGGTGGTACTGGCCAGGCGCACCTTCAGCACCGGCTGGTCACTGCTGGACCACTTGAACACGTTGTAGCGCTGCAGGTCGTCGGGCAGGTCGCTGCGGATCGCATCGATGCGCTCGCGCGCATCGGAGGCGGCAATCGCAATGTCACGATCCCAGTCACTGAACTCGATGTAGATCAGCGCTGCCTCGGAGGTGGCCGACGAGCGCATGCGCTTGATGCCGGTCATCGTCGCCAGCGATTCCTCCACCGGGCGGATGATGGTCCGCTCCACTTCCTCCGGTGTCGAGCCGGTGTACGGGATCTGCACGAACAGGAACGGTGCCGAGATGTCCGGCAATGCTTCCAGCGGCAGCCGGAACGAGGCGATCAGGCCGATCACCACCAGCGACACGAAACACATGATGGTGGTGACCGGACGGCGGATGGAGAACTCGGCAACACTCATGCCGGTTCCTCCGCACCCGCCGCGTTGCCCGCTGCACCCGGCTCGATCTCACCGGCATGCTTGCGGCCACGTTCGCGGTAATACGCATCGCCGCGACGGTCCATCAGGTCATACACCACCGGAATGACCAGCAGGGTCAGCAGGGTCGACACCAGCAGGCCGCCGATCACGGTGATCGCCATCGGTGCGCGCACCTCGGCGCCCTCGCCCATCGCCACCGCCAGCGGCAGGAAGCCGAACAGCGTGCACAGGGTGGTCATGATGATCGGGCGCAGGCGCGAGCGCGCACCTTCCACCAGCGCCTCGAGCTTGGCCACGCCAGCCTCGCGCAGCTGGTTGACCTTGTCGATCAGGATGATCGCGTTCTTGGTGACCAGGCCGACCAGCAGGATCAGGCCGATGAACACCACCACCGAGATGGGCTTGCCGGTCAGCATCAGCGCCAGGATCGCGCCGACCAGCGCCAGCGGGATGGTGAACAGGATCACGAACGGATGCAGCAGCGACTCGAACTGCGAAGCCATCACCAGGTAGACCAGGAAGATCGCCAGGCCGAAGGCGAAGATCAGCGACTTCGCCGCCTGGGCCAGCTCCTCACCCTGGCCACCGATGTGCAGGCCGACGCCCGCGCCCAGCGGCTGTTCTGACACCATCTGCTGCACTTCGCGCATGGCCGCGCCAAGATCGATGTCGCGCAGGTTGGCCGACACCACCGCCACCCGTGTCTGGTCGGCGCGATGGATCTCGCTGGGACCGGTGGTGGCCACCACCTCGGCCACCGCGTCCAGTGTCACCGGGCGGGTGCTGCCGGGATTGACGATCAGCCGGCGGATGCTCTCCACGCTGGCGCGGTCGCCTTCCTGCGCACGCACCAGCACATCGATCTTGCGGTCACGGAAGCTGTAGCGTGTCGCCACGTCGCCGCGCACCTTCTTCACCACCACATCGGCGATCTGGCGCGTGGTCAGACCGAGCGCACCGGCGCGTTCCTGATCGAAGCGGATCTGGATTTCCGGGAAGCCCTCTTCCACCGTCGACTTCACATCGGCGTAGTGCGCGTTGCCGCGCAGCATCGCCGCCAGGCGCTGGCCGGCCACTTCCAGGGTTGCCATGTCCTGCCCGCGCAACTCGATTTCCAGCGGCGTGGAGAAGCTGAACAACGCCGGCCGCGCGAAATCGACCTGTGCACCCGGATGCTGGCCCATGGTGTCACGCAGGCGCTCGGTGATCTCGGCCTCGGTGCGTGCATTGCCTCCGCCTTCCATCACCACGGTCAGCTTGCCGATGTTCTCGCCGCTCTCGGTGGGGCTGGCATCCAGGCGGGTGCCGCTGCCGCTGACACCGTACAGCGACGCCACGCCTTCGCCCTTGCCGTGTGCCAGCTGCAGCTCGCGCACCAGTGCATCGGTCTGCTTCAGCGGCGTGCCGGCCGGCAGCTTCACCGTCATCTCGAAACGGTCCTGCGCCAGCTGCGGGATCAGGTCGGCACCGAGCATCGGCACCAGCGCCATGGTCGCCACGAAGATGATCGAGGCAACGCCCAATACCTTGCCCGGATGCGCCAGTGCGCTCGGCAGCAGGCGCAGGTAGCCACGCTCGGCACCGGCATAGGGCTTCATTGCCAGATCGCTGGCCTTGCGCATCACCGGACCCACCACGGCCACCACGCCACGCCACACCCGCACCACCAGCCAGGCCAGTGCGTAGAAGCTGCGGCGCGCGGTCGCGACCACGCCACGGCGGCCCAGCGCGACCGGCTTCTGCCAGCGGCTCTGCGGCTGCCACGGTGCGTTCTGCGCTTCTTCCGGGAACGCCAGCGGCGGGCGCCCCTTCAGCGAGCTCAGCATCGGGATCAGGGTCATCGACACCAGCAGCGAGATCGCGATGGCGATCGCCACGGTCAATGCCTGGTCGCGGAACAGCTGGCCGGCGATGCCCTCGACGAACACCAGCGGCAGGAACACCGCGATGGTGGTCAGGGTGGAGGCGACCACCGCCATGCTCACTTCGCGGGTACCGACGATCGCCGCCTGCAGGATGCCCAGGCCACGCTCACGCGCCTTGGCAATGCTTTCCAGCACCACGATCGAGTCATCCACCACCAGGCCGGTGGCCAGTGCCAGGCCGCCCAGTGACATCACGTTCAAGCTGAGGCCGAGCTGGCCCATGAAGAAGAACGTGGCGATGATCGAGACCGGCAGCGACAGGCTGATCACGAACGTGCTCCAGCCATCACGCAGGAACAGGAAGATGATCAGGATCGCCAGCAGGCCACCGATCACTGCATCCTTCTTGACGTCGGCAATGGCGTGCTCGATGAAGCGCGACTGGTCCTCGATGGTGGTCATCTCCACATCGGAGGGGAACGTGCCCTTGATCTGCTCCAGGCGCTTGCGCAGCGCTTCGGCGGTGGACACGGTGTTGGCGTCGCCTTCCTTGTAGATCGCCAGTTCCACCGATTCCTTGCCGCCGAGGCGGATCACCGCTTCACGCTCCTTGTAACCCTGGCGCACGGTGGCCACGTCCTTCAGGCGCACCGGCACACCGTTGGCAACCACGCTGGAGCCACCACCGGACGATGCGCTCTGCGCCGCCGACGCCGCCGCGATGGCCGCCGCCGAACCGGTCGACGCGGCGATGTTGAACATCTGCTGCAACGCCGAGTCAGCCGCGCTGCCGTTCGACGCCTGGGTGGTGACCAGCAGGTTGCGGATCTCTTCCAGATCGGCGAACTGGTTGACGGTACGCACCAGGAAGCGCTGTGAACCCTCCTCCAGGCGGCCGCCGGAGATGTTGATGTTCTCGTCCTTCAGGCGCTTGATGACGGTGTCGATCGGCAGGTTCAGCTGGGCCAGCTTCTGCTGGTCGATGTCGACCTGGATCTCGTCCTCCAGACCACCACCGACCTTGACTGCCGCCACGCCGCTGACCGGCTCCAGCTTCTTCTTCAGGTCTTCATCGGCGTAGCGGCGCAGGCCGGTCAGCTCGCGGACCGCATCGGCATCGCTGGTCGGCGCTGCCTTGTTCGACAGCACCAGGCGCATGATCGGCTCGGTGGACGGATTGAAGCGCAGCAGCACCGGTGCCTTGGCCTCCAGTGGCAGGTTAAGCGCTTCCATCTTGTCGCGCACTTCCAGGCTGGCCTGGTCCATGTTGGTGCCCCAGGCGAACTCCAGCACCACATCGCTCTGGCCGGTGCGCGAGACCGATTTCAGCTTGCGCAGGTTCTTGACCACGCCCACGGCCTCTTCGACCGGCTGGGTGATCAGGGTTTCGATTTCGGTCGGTGCCGCACCGGTGTACTCGGTGCGCACGGTCAGCGTCGGGTAGCTCAGGTCCGGCAGCAGGTTGACCTTGAGGTTACCGAGGGCGATCACGCCGAACAGCAGCAGGGTGACCGTGCACATGGCGATGGTCACGCGGCGACGGGTGGCGAATTCCACAAGTCCGCCGCGCATGCCGGCGGCGGCGCCGTCGCTCGCCGGCGAGGCACCGTGGTCGTGGCCCGGGGCGGTCATTGCTTGCTCCCGGCCTTGTCTGCCGGCTTGGCGGCCGCTGCGACCGTCTTCGCCTTTGCCTTCGGATCGGCGATCACCTGCACTGCGGTGCCGTCGCGCAGGGCGACCTTGCCGGCGGTGACCACCTGATCACCGGCCGCCAGGCCATCACGGATCTCCACCCACGGGCCCTCGGCGTAACCCAGCTTGACCGGAACGCGTGCGACCTTGCCTTCGCGCACCCGGAACACCGCCGGTTCACCGTCGTCGAGCAGCGCCAGGCGCGGCACCACGAGCGCATCGGCACGCTGGTCGTAATCGATGCGGATGCGCCCGAACATGCCGGGCTGCAGCGCGTGCGCGGCGCCGTCGAAGGCGCTGACCACGCGAAACGTGCCACTGCCCGAATCCACCACCGGTGCGATGCGATCGACCGTGCCGGTGAAGCTCTGGCCCGGCAGCGCGTCGGCGGCCAGCGTCACCGGCTGGCCAGCGCGCAGGGTGGCCAGCTCGCGCTCGGGCACGTTGAGGGTGGCTTCCAGCCGCGAGTTGTCGACGATGCGGAAGATCGGCGTGTTGATCTGCACGAAGTTGCCGGTCTTGATCGAGCGCGAGGCGATCACGCCGGAGATCGGCGCCACCACCGTGGTGTAGGACAGTTCCAGCGTGGCCAGGCGGTACTGCGCGCGGACGTTTTCCAGGTCGTAACGCAGCTGGTCGACATCGGCGGCGCTGACCATCTGCTGGCCCACCAGTTTCTGCGCGCGCTGGTAGTTGTTTTCCAGCTTGCGCATCTGCGCTTCGCTCTGTGCCACGGCCAGGCGCGCGCGGTCCGGGTCCAGACGCACCAGCGGCTGGCCGGCGCTGACCCGCTGGCCTTCTTCGACCAGCACCGCCAGCGCCACGCCGGAGGTCTTGGCGACCACCTGCGATTCGGCGCGCGGCTCCAGCGCAGCGGTGCCGGTGTAGCTGGCGGCGACCGCGCGATGGCTCGCCACGGCCACCTCGACCGGAACCGCGTCGACCTTCTTCTCCTCCTTGGTCTCGGCGGCCTTGGCTTCGGAATTGGGCCCTGCGGCGCAACCGCCCAGCAGCAGGGAGATGGAGATCAGCAGTGCGGCAGCGCAGATTCCGCTGCGACGGCCGGACAGGAAGGTTGGGTGCGACATCGTCAGATCCCTGGAGGATGCGTGGACAGGTGTGGTAGCAAAGTAATGCACCACTTCACGGCCACACCATATCCCAAAGGTCATGGTGCCTTCATGCCACCGGTCGGCCCACCCCCATTTCAGCTAGATGAAACCTGAGGCTATACTCGGGTCGTTCCGTACCCCACGCCGGAACGACCAGACCCGAATCCCCGGAAAAGACACCATGCGCCCGCAGCCGCTCGCCGCTTGTCTCGCTCTGGCCGTCCTCCTGCCCCTCGGGGCCGCCGCACAGCCCGCTCCTGCTCCTGCAACACCCGCCCCGGCTCCGGCGCCCGCCGCCGCGCCGCAGGCCACCGCTCCCATCGGCAATTTCGACAATGGCCGGGTACTGGCCTATACCTGCCAGGGGTGCCATGGCATCACCGGCTACAAGAACGCCTACCCCAGTTATCGGGTGCCCAAGATCGGCGGCCAGACCCAGCAGTACCTGGCCCAGGCCCTGACCGAGTACCGGCAGGGCAAGCGCAGGCATCCGACGATGCAGGCGCAGTCGATGAGTTTCAGCGAACAGGAGATCGCCGATCTCTCTGTTTACCTGTCCACCGTCAAGTAAGGCCCGCCCATGTCGAAAGCCGCGCATCCGATGCGTCACGCCATCGCCCTGTCCGTTGCCCTGCTGCTGGCCGCCTGTTCACAGTCGCAGGTGGAAAACAGCGAGAAATCCGCCGCCGACCCGGGCCATGCCAGCGGCGAACACGGCTCTTCATCCTCCGCCGGCCTGCCACCGGGCCGCGAGGCCGCCGGCGAGGCCCGCGCCAAGGTGAAGAGCAAGGCCACCAACCAGAGCTGCATCGACTGCCACGGCGCTGACGGCAATGCGCCGATCGATGCGACCTATCCGAAGCTGGGTGGGCAGTACGGTGACTACCTGGCGCATGCGCTGCAGGCCTACCGTGCCGGCGACCGCCAGCATGCGCTGATGACGCCACAGGCGAAGGACCTGAGTGATCAGGACATCGCCGATCTGGCGGCGTATTTCGGCAGCCGACCGAGCCAGCTGCGGGATCTGCACGGGGTTAAATAGGATCGGGCGCCGTGACGCCCTCGCACCTGTAGAGCCGAGCCTGCGCTCGGCTGCTTTTCGGTAGCGCCGGGCCATGCCCGGCGGAAAGCCAGAAGCGCCGCGCTGCGCGCTCGCGGGGCATGGCCCCGCGCTACCGGCATCCTGCGCGCCCCACGAACACCGCGCCCGGCGGGAACACGCCCCGGTAGCGCCGGGCCATGCCCGGCGGGCGCGGTTCAACCCTCAGCCTTCCAGCTCTTCCCAGCGCGCGTAAGCCGCATCCAGCTCGGCCTGCACCTTGGCCAGCTGCTGGGTGTGCGCGGTTACTTCGGCACTGCTGCGGGTGTAGAACGACGGGTCGTTCATCGCCGAGGTCAGCCCTTCGACGTCGCCTTCCAGCTTCTCGATGGTCTTCGGCAGCTGCTCCAGCTCGCGCGCTTCCTTGTAGGCCAGCTTGCGCTTGGGGGCTGCCGGCGTAGCGGCCGCTGCAGCGGGTGCGGCGGTGGCCGGCTTGGCAGCAGCCACCGCCGTCGGCGCGGCGGCAATGCTGCTGGCGTACCGCTGCCAGTCGCTGTAGCCACCGACGTACTCACCGATCACACCGTCGCCTTCCATCACCAGCGTGGAGGTCACCACGTTGTCGATGAAGTCACGATCGTGGCTGACCAGCAGCAGGGTGCCGGTGTACTCGCCCAGCAGCTCTTCCAGCAGCTCCAGGGTTTCCACGTCCAGGTCGTTGGTCGGTTCGTCCATCACCAGCAGGTTGGACGGCTGCGCGAACAGCTTGGCCAGCAGCAGGCGGTTGCGCTCGCCACCGGACAGGCGGGTGATCGGCGCACGCGCGCGCTCCGGGGTGAACATGAAGTCCTGCAGGTAGGCATGCACATGCTTGCGCTTGCCGTTGAACTCGAGGAAATCACGGCCCTCGGCCACGTTCTCGATGGCGCTCCAGTCTTCGCGCAGCACCGCACGGTACTGGTCGAAATAGGCGATCTGCAGGTTGGTGCCCGCGTTGACCTCTCCCTTGGCCGGCTGCAGTTCGCCCAGCAGCAGCTTCAGCAGCGTGGTCTTGCCGCTGCCGTTGGGACCGATCAGGCCGATGCGGTCGCCACGCAGGATGGTGGTGGTGAAATCGCGGACCATGGTGCGCTCGCCGAAGGCGAACGAAATGTCCTTGACGTCGATGACCTTCTTGCCCGAGCTGACGCCCTGGGCCGCTTCCATCTTGACGTTGCCACTGAGGTCGCGGCGCGCGGAGCGCTCGTTGCGCATCGCCTTCAGGCGGCGCACGCGGCCTTCATCGCGGGTACGCCGCGCCTTGATGCCCTGCCGGATCCAGACTTCTTCCTGCGCCAGCAGCTTGTCGAAGCGGGCGTTTTCCTGCGCCTGCGCGTTGAGGCGTTCCTCGCGGCGGCGCTCGTAGTTGGCCCAGTCGCCCGGCCAGCTGGTGACCTGGCCGCGGTCGATCTCGACGATGCGGGTGGCCAGTGCACGCAGGAAGCGGCGGTCATGGGTGACGAACACCACGCTGCCGCTCCAGCCCTTCAGGAACGCTTCGAGCCAATCGATGGCTTCGATGTCGAGGTGGTTGGTCGGTTCGTCCAGCAGCAGTACGTCCGGGCTGGACACCAGCGCGCGGGCCAGCAGCACGCGGCGCTTCATGCCGCCGGACAAGCGGCCGAACTCGGCCTCGCCGTCCAGGTCGAGCTTGGTCAGGGTTTCGCTGACGCGCTGATCCAGGCCCCAGCCGTTGGCGGCGTCGATCTTGGCCTGCACGTTGCCGAGCGCTTCGCCATCGAAGACCTCGGCATGGCTGAGGTGGTGGAATTCGGCCAGCCACTGGCCCAGTTCGCCGAGGCCGTCGGCCACAACATCGAACACCGAACCGGCGGCGCCGTGCGGCACTTCCTGCTCCAGGCGGGTGACGCGCACGCCCTGCTGCACGCGCACTTCTCCGTCATCGGGCTTGTGGTCGCCGGACAGCAGCTTGAGCAGGGTGGATTTGCCGGCGCCGTTGCGGCCGATCAGGGCGATGCGTTCGCCCGGCTCGATCGACAGTTCGGCCTTTTCCAGCAACAACGGGCCGCCGACGCTGAAGTCGACGTTCTGTAGGGTAATCAGAGGCATCCGGCCATTGTACCGGTTGGGGGCGTCGGCCGGGTTGCACCCGGCACCCGCAGAGGCAAGGTCAACGGCCGAAGCAACAGCCAAAGCCGGTTTCCTGTGGGATGGCAGGGTGGGTCCGGTTGCAGGGGACGCTGCAAGTACGTCCATGTAAGCTCGGTCGCGCCATCCATGGCGCTCACGCCCCCGCAACCGGACCCACCCCGCCTTCGACAGTTTCCCGCTGCTGTTGTTGGGTGCCGACCGTTGGTCGGCACGGGGTCGGATCCCGTTGCTGCGCAACGGGCTCTGACCCCTTCGTGAAGTTCGCGCTGTGGAAGACGGATCTCGGCTACTGCACCTCCCCCAACAACGCCTGCAACCCCGGCAACCATTGCTTGCCCGGGTGACGTACCAGCCACAGGGTGCGCTGCAGGGCGGGCAACGGGGTCTCGAGCACGCGCAGGCGGCCGAGAGCCAGCGGCTCTTCCAGTGCATGACGCGAAAGGCAGGCCAGGCCAAGACCGGCGATGGCGGCCTGCTTGATCGCTTCGGTATTGCCCAGCTGCAGGGTCTGCGCGAAACCGCGCAGATGCGGCAACAACGCCTGTTCGACGGCCTCGCGGGTGCCTGAGCCGGGCTCGCGCAGCAGCCAGCGTGCGCGGCGCAGTTGATCCAGCGTCCAGCGCGCGGGGGCGTCGGCGGCAGCCACAATCACCAACGGGTCCTGCTGCCAGGCCGTGACCTGCAGGCCGCGCTCGTGGCACGGGCCTTCGATCAGGCCGGCGTCCACATCCAGGCGCTGCACGGCGGCGACCACGCCGGCACTGTTGTCGATACGCAGGTCGACCTCGGCCTGTGGCGCCTGCCGCAGCAGTTCGGCGATGCGTGGCGGCAGCAGGTAGTTGCCGATGGTGGTACTGGCGGCCAGCACCAGCCGCAGTGGTGCGCCTTGCGCGGGGTCACCGCCGGCGGCGAGCTGGCGCTCGAGGTCGGCGGCGTTGACCAGCAGCGTGCGCGCGGGTTCCAACAGGGCGCGGCCGTGGCCGTTCAGCGCCAGGCGGCGGCCGATGCGGTCGAACAGCGGGGTGCCGAAGTGCGCCTCCAGCTCCTGCAGGGCGGCGCTGCTGGCCGACTGCGAGAGCGCAATGGCCTGGCCGGCGGCAGTGGTGCTGCCGTGGTCGGCGATGGCGACAAAGACCTGCAGCTGGCGCAAGGTCAGGCGCATGGCACTTACCTTCTTGATGGGTAGGTTTCACCCATATTATTCGTTTTACAGGTCATCGTCTGGCGCGCACGCTTGCCACGTCACCCCAGCCCTGCTCCTGCCATGAACGCCCCCGCTCTCTCCTCCTGGTCCCTGCCCGCCCTGCGTCAACGCTGGCAGCCGCGCCTGCCCGGCCTGCTGCTGGTGGGCCTGATCGCGGCGGCGTCGCTGTACCTGGCCGAGCTGCCCTGGCTGCAGGCGCACGGTCTGAGCGCGCTGACCGTGGCCATCGTCGCCGGCATCGTGGTCGGCAACACCCTCTACCCGCGGCTGGCGCCGAGCAGCGCGGCCGGTGTCGGCTTCTCCAAGCACTGGCTGCTGCGCGCCGGCATCGTGCTGTATGGCCTGCGCCTGACCTTCCAGGACATCGGCCATGTTGGCGTCACCGGTGTGCTGATGGACGTGTTGGTGGTCGCCAGTACTTTCGGCCTGGCCTGCTGGCTGGGCATGCGCGTGTTCAAGATGGAACGCGAGGCGGCGATGCTGATCGGTGCCGGCAGCGCGATCTGCGGCGCGGCGGCGGTGATGGCCGCCGAACCGGTGGTGCGCGGCCGTGCTGCGCAGGTCACGGTGGCGGTGTCGACGGTGGTGGTGTTCGGCACGTTGGCGATGTTCCTGTATCCCGCCCTGTATGCGCTGGTGCAGTCGCACGGCTGGCTGGCGATGGACGCGCGCCAGTACGGTCTGTTCACCGGTGCGACGGTGCATGAAGTGGCACAGGTGGTGGCCGCTGGCCGCGCGGTCAACGAAGCGGCGGCCGATACCGCAGTGATCACCAAGATGGTGCGGGTGATGCTGCTGGCACCGTTCCTGGTCGCGCTGTCACTGTGGCTGGCGCGTGGCGGCAAGGCCAGCGCCGATGGCAGCAAGGCGCGCATCGTGGTGCCGTGGTTCGCCTTCGGTTTCGTGGCCGTGGCCGGTTTCAACTCGTTGCATCTGCTGCCGGCCGGCCTGCAGGCCGGGCTGGTGCAGCTGGATACCGTGCTGCTGGCGATGGCGATGGCCGCGCTGGGCCTGACCACCCACGTTTCGGCGCTGCGCCAGGCCGGCCTGAAGCCGCTGCTGCTGGCGCTGATCCTGTTCGGCTGGCTGCTGTTCGGCGGGCTGGCGATACACCAGGGTGTGCTGGCGGTGCTGGGCTGAGCGGGCCCGTGCCGACCGAGGTCGGCACCCACCAGTAGATCCACGCCATGCGTGGATGGCGGCTCCAATTGGGGGTCAGAGCCCTTTCCTGCGGAAAGGGATCCGACCCCACCCCATTAGGCGGGAGCGGCCGCGCGGACGGGTACAATGCGCCATGACTGACTTCTCGACCCTGCCGCTGAGCCCGGCCCTGCAGCCCGGCCTGGATGCCCTCGGCTACACCACTCTCACCCCCGTGCAGGCGCAGAGCCTGCCGGCCATCCTCGATGGCCGCGATGTGATCGCACAGGCGCCAACCGGCAGCGGCAAGACCGCCGCCTTCGGCCTGGGCCTGCTGCAGGCGATCGACCCCAGCCTGATCCGCGTGCAGGCGCTGGTGCTGTGCCCGACCCGCGAACTGGCCGACCAGGTCGGCAAGCAGATCCGCAAGCTGGCCACCGGCATCCCCAACCTGAAGCTGCTGCTGCTGGTGGGCGGTGTGCCGCTGGGTCCGCAGCTGGCCTCGCTGGAAGGCCATGACCCGCACGTGGTGGTCGGCACGCCCGGCCGCGTGCAGGAGCTGGCACGCAAGCGCGCGCTGAATCTTGGCGCGGTGCGCACGCTGGTGCTGGACGAGGCCGACCGCATGCTCGACATGGGCTTCGAGGAGCCGATCCGCGAGATCGCCGGCCGCACCCACAAGGACCGCCAGAGCCTGCTGTTCTCCGCTACCTTCCCGGACAGCATCCGCGCCATGGCGCGTGACCTGCTGCGCGAGGCAGTGGAAGTGACCGTGGAAGGCGCCGACCAGGCACCGGCCATCCGCCACATGTTCTGCGAGGTGGAACCGGCCCATCGCCAGAAGGCGCTGGCCGGCCTGCTGCTGAAGTACACGCCGGAATCGGCGGTGGTGTTCTGCAACACCCGCAAGGACGTGGACGAAGTGGCCAACTCGCTGCAGCAGTTCGGCTTCTCCGCACTGGCCCTGCACGGCGACATGGAGCAGCGCGACCGCGAGGAAGTCTTGTTGTTGCTGGCCAACCGCAGCTGCAACGTGCTGGTGGCCAGCGACGTGGCCGCGCGCGGCCTGGACGTGGAAGAGCTGGCGGCGGTGATCAACTACGAGCTGCCGACCGACGTGGAGAGCTACCAGCACCGCGTGGGCCGTACCGGCCGTGCCGGTGCCAGCGGCCTGGCGATCAGCCTGGTGGCCGGCCGCGAGAAGACCCGTGCCGAAGCCATCGAAGCGCAGATGGGTCAGCCGCTGGACTGGCAGAAGACGCCGCTGGCGACTTCGCGCCCGGCCGAGCTGCCGCAGGCCGCGATGCGCACGCTGCGGATCGACGGCGGCAAGACCGACAAGCTGCGCCCGGGCGACATCCTCGGTGCACTGACCGGCGACGCCGGCCTGTCGAGCAAGTTCATCGGCAAGATTGCGATCTTCCCGACCCGCTCCTATGTGGCGATCGCGCGTGAACAGGCCAACAAGGCCGTGGCGAAGCTGGAAGCCGGCAAGATCAAGGGCCGTCGTTTCCGCGTTCGGATGATGTGATTGAAGCAGCGTTGCCAACCACGTTGGCAACGATCTGACCTGGTAGCGGCCAACCTTGGTTGGCCCGTCCATGGCGCCAGTCGCGAAAAGCGCTGCCAACCTTGGTTGGCACCTACCCTCTAATCAGAACACCAATTCGGTGTACAGCGGCAGGTCCGCTTCCCAGCGCGCGCGGCCGCCGAGGCCGTCGAGCTCGACCAATACGCCGGCACCGACCACGTCAACGCCCAGGCGACGCACCAGCGACAGCGCCGCAACCAGCGTGCCGCCAGTGGCCAGCACGTCGTCGATGATCGCCACGCGGGCACCGGCCGGCAGCGCATCGGCGTGCACTTCGATGCAGTCGCTGCGGTATTCCAGCGTGTATTCCTCGCGCAGCACCTGGCCCGGCAGCTTGCCCGGCTTGCGCACCGGCACGAAGCCGACGCCCAGTTCCAGCGCCATCGCGGCGCCGAGGATGAAGCCACGCGATTCGATACCGATCACCGCGTCCAGCTTCTGGTCGCGCCAACGGTCGGCCATCGCGGTGATGGCACCGCGGAAGTCCTCGCCATGGGCGAGCAGCGGCATGATGTCCTTGAAGAGGATGCCGGGCTTGGGGAAGTCGGCGATGTCGCGCAGGCGGGAGGCCCACTGCGGAGCGACGATGGCGTCGGTCATGTCACGTTGGCTATCTGATGGCGGCATAGGGTACCTGTTCCGGGCGCCGCCTGCCTGTTGAGGGGTATCGGCCGGGCTGCGCCCGGCACCTGCAGAGGCTTCAAGCCAAGGCAACGACAACAGCAAGAGCAAGGGCAAGGGCAACAGCGGGTTTCCTGTGGGATGGCGGGGTGGGTCCGGTTGCGGGGGACGCTGCAAGTACGTCCATGTAAGCTCGGTCGCCGCTTGCTCGTGTGCGCTGTCCTGCGCACACGGCAAGACCGGGGTTGGGCCTCCTGCCCAACCCGCCCGAGGCATGCCTCGGGCCCATGCGGCTCACGCCCCCGCAACCGGACCCACCCCGCCTTCGACAGATTTCTGCGATCTGTCAGGCATTGCTTTCTGTAGATCCACGCCATGCGTGGATGAATCTTCATCGAAATCGAATATTTCGAAAATTGAACTAAGAGCATCCACGCATGGCGTGGATCTACCGTGTCGACCAAGGTCGACACCTACCCACATGCGCGGTTGCCTCTGCGGGTGCGGGGCGCAGCCCTGCCGAAACCCTCCCTCAGGAACTGCAGGACAGCATCGAGCAGCCGGCGCGGTTGTCGGCCCACGCCGGGCGCTTGCCGGCGAAATGCTCCAGCCCGGCACGCTCGGTGTACGGATCGCGCAGCACGTCCTGCAAGGCATGGACACCGCCGAGGTCGCCCTGCTCCGCGCGGTCGATGGCCTCCTGGGCCAGCCAGTTGCGCAGCACGTACAGCGGATTGGCCGCGGCCATCTTCGCCGTGCGCTCACTGGCCGACAGCGGATCAGCCTGCAACCTTGCCGCGTAGTCCTGCAGCCAGTGCTGCAACGGTGCCTGCACCGCCTGTTGGCGCGCCTCGTCGTAGTACACCGCGTCCAGCAGCGCCGCATCCGGTGCGGCCGGATCGAGGCGCATCAGCGCGCGCCAAGCCAGGGTCATGTCCATGGCACCGTCCTGCATCAGCTGCTGCCAGCGCAGGTAGAGCTGCAGGTCGTCATCGTCGGCCGCGGCCAGGCCGAGCTTGGCGGCAGCATCGCGACGCGTGCAGGCCACGAAGGTGGACTGAAACGCCGCCAAGCCCGCCTGCAGTGGCGCAACATCGGCAAACAACGGCGACAGTGCCTGCGCCAATCGGCTCAGGTTCCAGTACGCCACCTGCGGCTGGGTACCGAAACGATAACGGCGGCCCTGTGCGTCGGTGGTGTTCGGCGTCCAATCCGGATCGAAGTCCTCGACCCAGCCGTAAGGGCCGTAATCGAGTGTGAGGCCGAGCACGGACAGGTTGTCGGTGTTCATCACGCCATGCACGAAACCCACGCGCATCCAGTGCGCGATCATCTCGGCGGTGCGCACCGCGATCTGCGCGAACCAGTCGCCGTACAGCGTCTCGCCCTCCCCTTCCAGCTCGGGGAAATCGCGGGCGATGCAGGCATCAACCAGCTGCTGCAGCAACGCGGTTTCACCACGCGACGCAGGCAGCTCGAACGAACCGAAGCGCAGGAACGACGGCGACACCCGGCATACGATGGCGCCGGGCTCGGCGCGCGGATGGCCGTCATAGAACATGTCACGCATCACGTCTTCGCCGGTGCCTACCAGCGACAGCGCGCGCGTGGTCGGCACACCCAGATGATGCATCGCCTCGCTGCACAGGAATTCGCGGATCGAAGAGCGCAGCACGGCACGACCATCCGCCCCGCGTGAGTACGGCGTCGGGCCGGCCCCCTTCAGCTGCAGCTCCCAGTGACGGCCATCCGGCGCAACCAGTTCACCCAGCGAGATCGCACGCCCATCGCCGAGCTGACCGGCCCAGTGACCAAACTGATGGCCACCGTAGTTGGCCGCCCAAGGCTGCATGCCGGCGTACAGCGCGTTACCGCCGAATACACGCGCGAAGCCTTCGCTCTCGACCTCAGCGATATCGAAGCCAAGCATCTCGGCGACGTCCGGTGCCCAGGCCAGCAGCGTGGGCGCCGTCACCGGGGTCGGCATCACTGGCGACCAGGCGGCGCCCAGCACTTCGCGGCGGCGTGGGCCGGATTCGGGGTCGCCTGGCAGCGTGTGCAGCAGGCGGTTGTCGAAACGGGGGCTGTCGGTATCCATGGTGCTGAAGATGGGGGCGACGGCCACCCTCCTCAATTGCCGCTGAGTGCCTGCAGGTGACCGCCGTGGGCCTCGGCACGCTGATAGGCCGGGCGTTCACCGATGCGCTTGAGGAAGCCACGCAGTGCCGGCTTGTCGTCGAGGCCACCACCGCGCGCGGCCGCAGCCTGGATCGGGAAGCTCATCTGGATGTCGGCGGCACTGAAGCGCTCGCCGGCGAACCACGGGCTTTCGGTCAGGCGGCGCTCCATCCAGTCCAGGTGCAGACGCCGCTGCGGGCCGATGAAGCCACGCTCGGCCTTGTCGGCGATGCTGCGTGCGATCGGGCGCGCGAAGAACGGCATCGGTGCGCTGCGGATGCGACCGATCACCAGGGTCAGCAGCAGCGGCGGCATCGCCGAGCCTTCGGCGTAGTGCAGCCAGTAGCGGTAGGCGATGCGTTCAGCACCATCGGCAGGCGTCGGCGACGGCGACAGCTGGCGCTGGGTGTCGTAGCGGTCGGCAAGGTAATCGAGGATGGCACCGGATTCGGCCAGCACCAGTTCACCATCCTGCAGTACCGGCGACTTGCCCAGCGGATGCACCTGACGAAGTTCCGGCGGTGCCAGCAGCGTCTTCGGATCGCGCGGATAGCGGCGCAGCTCGTAGTCCAGCCCCAGCTCCTCCAGCATCCACAGCACGCGTAGTGAACGGGAGTTTTCCAGATGGTGGACGATGCGCATGGGGACGATCCTTGGGGGGACCTGCATCCTACCGCGCACGGTGCATGCCCTTTGTAGAGTCGAGCTTGCTCGACTGCTTTCCAGAGACAGTCGGGCAAGCTCGACTCTACAAAGCAGCGGGCAATAAAAAACGCCGGAAGCTTTCGCTTCCGGCGTTCTGGCTACCAAACGGTAGCAGACGGATTAGACCGCCTGCACCTGGTCAGCCTGCATACCCTTCTGACCCTGGACGGCGATGAAGGTAACCTTCTGGCCTTCCTGCAGGGTCTTGAAGCCGGTGCCCTGGATGGCACGGAAGTGCACAAACAGGTCCGGGCCGCTTTCCGGGGTGATGAAGCCGAAGCCCTTGGCGTCGTTGAACCACTTGACGGTGCCGGTCTGACGATCAGACATTTGACTAACTCCTGAAACACATGTTGAAAAAATCGCAGCCACCGGGTATCGGGGCCGAGACTGAGTTGCAGGCGTTGGTAAAGCGGATCGATGAGCGGATCGTGAGATCAACTGCACCAGGCCACGATTCACGGTGACCCTAGCAAACACAGTGGGACGAACGATACGCGTGTTTTCTGCAAAAAGCGATAGCCCGGACGTTCATCGACAAACGCCGCCCGCTAGGCGTGGCAAGGGTTGGCGCCTTTCCGCGGCTAACCCCGAGTCCCCATTCAGGTTTTTCCTACCCTACACTGGGTAAATGACTGAAGCTGAAACCCAAGCTGAACACGCCCTCCCCCGTATCTGGGTGGATGCAGATGCCTGCCCCACCGTCATTCGCGACATCCTGTTCCGGGCGGCTGAACGGGTCGGGATCGAACTGACCCTGGTCGCCAACCAGTGGATCCGTACCCCGCCCTCACGCTGGCTGCGCTCGATCCAGGTGCCGCAGGGCCTGGACGTGGCCGACAGCGCCATCGTCGAGCGGGTGGCCGCCGGCGACCTGGTGGTCACCCAGGACATCCCGCTGGCCGCACTGGTGCTGGAAAAGAAGGCGGTGGCGCTGAACCCGCGCGGCCAGCTGTACACCCCGAACAACATGGCCGAACGGCTGTCGATGCGCAATTTCATGGAGGAACTTCGCGGCGCCGGGGTACAGACCGGGGGGCCTCCGCCATTGGGGCCACGCGACCGGCAGCTGTTTGCGGCTGAGCTGGACCGCTGGCTGGCGCGGCATCCGGCCCGCTGAACGCGTCTAGCCTTCCGGATCCGGCAGGCGCAGGCAGCGCTGGCTGCTGAACACCCGACGCTCGCCGCTCAACGGGTCGTCGAAGGCCAGCCCCTGCGCCAGCAGCTGCAGCGGCACCTCGGCCGTGCCGGCCGGCCGCTGACGCAACTGCGGATACAGGTCATCGCCCTCGATCGGCGCGCCCAGCATCGCCATGTGCACGCGCAGCTGGTGCTTGCGGCCGGTTTCCGGCAGCAGCCGATAGCGCCAGATCGGTCCCTCACCCTCGATCAGCTCGATCCGGCTGCGCGCATTGGGCTCCCCGGGCACTTCAGCCATGCGGAAGAACGGTTCGGCGGGAGCCAGGCGGCTGTGCCGATTCAGCGGGAACGTCGCCGCGGGCAGCGCCGGCGCCAGCGCCTCGTAGGTCTTGTCGATGCGGCGTTCGCGGAACAGCCGCTGGTAGGCGTCGCGCGATGCAGCCTGCGTGGAGAACAGCACCAGGCCTGCAGTCAGCCGGTCCAGCCGATGCAGCGGCACCAGATCGGTATTGCCGGTGCGCGCGACCAGGCGTGCCAGCAACGTCTCGCGCACATAGCCTCCCGCTGGCGTGACCGGCAGGAAGTGCGGCTTGTCGGCCACCAGCAGATGCGCATCGAGATGGACGATGGTCTCGGCGAAGGGGATCACCGGCTCGTCCACCACCTCCCGGAAATACTGGATCTCCAGCCCCACCTGCCAGGGCATGTCCGCCGCCAGCGCCCTGCCCTGCGCGTCCTGCACCCGGCCGCGCGCGAAGCGATCCTGCCATTGCTCACGATCGATGCGCGGAAAACGCGCGCACAGGCCGTCGAGCAGGGTGGCCCAGTGGCCGGGCGGAAGCTGCAGGCGGCTGGGCAGGATCATCAGGTCCACTCAGGCAACGAAAAAGAGCCCAAGCGTGCCACGTTGACGCTGCACAGACAGCCCGGCCACGGACACCCCCGGAGCAAACCTCTATCATGGTCCTCTTTAGTCCACGGTACCCCCATGGCTCTCACCGCCACCATCCGCAAGGCCGAACTGCAGATCAGCGACATGGATCGCGGCTATTACGCGACCCACAACCTGACCCTGGCCCAGCACCCGTCCGAGACCGACGACCGCCTGATGGTGCGCCTGCTCGCCTTCGCGCTGAACGCTGGCGACCGCCTGGAGTTCGGCCGCGGCCTGAGCACCGATGACGAACCGGACCTCTGGGAACACGACTACACCGGCGACATCCTGCAGTGGATCGACCTGGGTCATCCCGACGAATCGCGCATCCGCAAGGCCAGCAACCGCAGCCGCCAGGTGCAGGTGATCAACTATGGCGGCAACGCTTCGGAGATCTGGTGGGGCAAGCAGGGCAAGGGCCTGGCGCGCTTCGACAACCTGTCCGTGGTTGATCTGGACGGTGACTTCGTCGAGCGCTGGGGCCAGCAGATCAAGCGTGCGATGCGCTGGAGCGTGCTGATCCAGGACGGCGAGGTGCAGCTGCTGGACGATCAGATCCAGCTTGACGTGATCCCGAACTGGCGCAAGCGCGCCAAGGCATGAGCGCGATCCGTTGCGATGTGGTGGTGATCGGTGCCGGTGCAGCCGGGCTGATGACCGCGATCACGGCCGGCCAGCGCGGCCGCCAGGTGCAGGTGATCGACCATGCCAACAAGATCGGCAAGAAGATCCTGATGTCCGGTGGTGGCCGCTGCAATTTCACCAACACCGGCACCACCCCGGCCAACTTCCTGTCGGCCAACCCGCACTTCTGCAAGTCGGCGCTGGCGCGCTACACACCCTGGCATTTCATCGAGCTGGTCAACAAGCACGGCATCACGTATCACGAAAAAGAGCTGGGCCAGCTGTTCTGCGACATTTCGTCCAAGCAGATCGTGAAGATGCTGGTGGACGAATGCCAGACGGCGGGCGTGCAGATCCGTACCCAGTGCAGCGTAGAGCGCATCGAGCATGGCACCGATGGTTTCCGCGTACACACCACGCAGGGCCTGTTCCATTGCGCCTCGCTGGTGGCGGCCACCGGTGGCCTGTCGATTCCCAGCCTTGGCGCCACCGGTTTCGGCTATGAGATCGCCCGCCAGTTCGGCCACCAGGTGCTGCCGACCCGCGCCGGACTGGTGCCGCTCACTCTCAGCGGCAAGCACCAGGAGCGGCTGGCCGATCTCAGCGGTGTGGCGCTGCCGATCGAGGCACGCTGCAATGGAAAGAGCTTCCAGAACTTCATGCTGCTGACCCACCGCGGCGTGAGTGGCCCGGCGATCCTGCAGATCTCGTCGTTCTGGCAACCCGGTGACGCGCTGGAGCTGGACCTGTTGCCTGGCCAGGATGCCGGCGACTGGCTGCGCCAGATGAAGCAGGAGCGGCCCGCCGCCGAACTGCGCACGGTGCTGGGCGAGGTGCTGCCGAAGCGGCTGGCGCAGCGCCTGTGCGAGCACTGGCTGCCCGACCGCCCGGTGCGCCAGCTGGACGAGCCGGTGCTGCGCCAGGCTGCACAGTTGCTGGGCGCGTTCCCGCTGGTGGCCAGTGGCACCGAGGGCTACCGCACCGCCGAAGTCACCCTGGGCGGCGTGGATACGGCCGAAGTCTCGTCTTCGACGCTGGAATCCAAGCGCGTGCCCGGCCTGCATTTCGTCGGTGAGGTGCTGGATGTGACCGGCTGGCTGGGCGGCTACAACTTCCAGTGGGCCTGGGCCAGCGGCCACGCGGCCGGCGGCGTGGTGTGAACCACATCGCCGTTCGATGCGCGCAAGGGGTGCGCGCATGGACGGTTCGCCGCGCATCGTGTATCTAGGTTCGCAGATTGGGGAGCAGTGCATGCAGAACGCGAACGACATCACCATCCGCCTGCTGATCGTCGACGACAGCGGCGAGAATGCCGAAGCCATCGTCAGCACCCTGCGCAACAGCGGCATCGCGGTGCGCCCATGGCGCCCGCAGGACGCGGCCGAACTGGCGCAGGTGCTGGCCAGCCAGGCCATCGACCTGGTGCTGGCGTCACCCTCGCAGGGCATTCCACTGCCGTTGGCCGCACAACATATCGCTGCCAGCGGCAAGGACATTCCGCTGGTGCTGCTGGCCGAGCGCATCGACGAGGACGAGCTGGTGCAGGCCAGCAGCCATGGTATCCGCGCCCTCGCCCTGCGCCAGCGCCCCGAGCATCTGCTTGCGGTGATCCGTGACCAGTGGGTGGACCTGCAGGCGCGTCGCGGCCTGCGCCGCATCGAGGCACAGATGCGCGAGACCGAGCGCCGCTGCGATGCGTTGATTGCCTCCTCGCGCGATCCCATCGCCTACGTGCACGAAGGCATGCATATCCGCGCCAACGATGCCTATCTGGAGATGTTCGGCTACGAGCATTTCGACGACATCGAAGGCATCTCCCTGCTGGACATGGTCGCCGCCCAGCACGTGGAGGGCTTCAAGCAGCTGCTGAAGGGCCTGAGCCGTGGCGAGGCGCCGCCGCCGCAGTACCAGCTCGACGCGCGCCACGAGGACGGCAGCGCGTTTCCGGCGACGATGGAATTCACTGCCGCCACCTATGAAGGCGAGTCCTGCCTGCAGGTGGTGCTCCGCCGCCGCATGGAGTTCGACCCGGAACTGGCGCGCGAGGTCGAGGACCTGCGCCAGCGCGACCAGGTCACCGGCCTGCTCAACCGCCCGACCTTCATGCTGCAGCTGGAAAGCGCGGTAGCCCAGGCCGGCCGCAGCGAGGGCCAGTTCGGCCTGCTGCTGATCGAGCCGGACCACTATGCGCGCCTGCTGCCGGACATCGGCCTGGCCTCGGCCGACACCCTGATCGGCGCCCTCGCTGGCCTGCTGGCCGAGGTCGTTGGCGATGACGCGCAGCTGGCCCGCTTCGGCGAACACAATTTCGCCGTGCTGCAGGCCGGGCCGTACGCGCAGACCGTGGCGCTGGCCGAGCGCATCCGCGAAGCCTACGCCGCGCATGTGTTCAGCATCGGCGCACGCTCGGCCACGGTGACGGTGAGCATCGGCGGCGTGCAGGTGGGCGAGAAGATCGCCAGCATCGGCCAGGTACTGGCGCGCGCCAGCGAATGCACCCACGCCGCCGCCGAATTGGGCAATACCTGCCGCATCTTCGACCCGGCCGCCGCCGACCGTGTGGAGGAAGAACGCGTGCTGCGCTGGGTCGCGCGCATCCGTGAGGCGCTGGCTGGCGACGGCTTCCAGCTGCACTACCAGCCGGTACTGAACCTGCAGGGCGAGTCACTGGAGCTGTACGAGGCGTACCTGCGTCTGGAGCATAACGGCGAACTGCTGAGCCCGACTGCGTTCCTGGGCATCGCCGAGGAGCACGGCCTGCTGGCCGACATCAACCGCTGGGTGGTCTCGCAGGCGATCGCCGTGCTTGGCCAGCGCGCCCGCGAAGGGCATGCCACCCAGATGCTGGTGAAGGTGACCCCGGAATCGTTCGACGACCCGCAGATGATCGCCACCCTTCGCCGCGAGCTGCAGGCACAGGGTGTGCCTGGCGAGCGGCTGTGGCTGCATGCGCCGGAAGCGAAGGTGTTCACCCACCTGCGCAGCGCCCAGCAGTTCCTTGCCGAAGTGGCACCGCTGGGTTGCCGGATCGGCCTGGAGCAGTTCGGCTCGGGGCTGGATTCGTTCCAGCTGCTGGCCCACTTCCAGCCGCAGTTCCTCAAGCTGGACCGCGGTTTCACCAGCGATCTGGCGGCCACCCGCGAGAACATCGATCGCATCAGCCAGATCACCGCGCGTGCGCAGGAAGCCGGCATCCGCACCATCGCCGAGTTCGTCAGCGATGCCAACTCGATGACCCTGCTGTTCAGCGCCGGCGTGGACTATGTGCAGGGCGACTTTGTCGGCCCCGCGCTGGCGGAGATGGGCTTCGAGTTCGGTTGACCGATGGTAGTGCCGGCCGCTGGCCCGCAGCCTCAGGTACCCGGGGTTGCCGGCCAGCGGCCGGCACTACCAAAAGAGAAGGCCGGCTTTCGCCGGCCTTTTGCTTGATCAGGTCAGATCGACCAGGTTGTCGATCTTCACGTCGGGATTGACGTCGGCCTCGTAGTCGACACCCTCCACGCCAAAACCGAACAGGCGCAGGAAGTCGGCCTTGTAACCGGCCAGGTCGCTGATCTCGTACAGGTTCTCATTGGTCACCTGCGGCCACAGTGCGACGACCTTGCCCTGCACGTCCGTCGCCATTTCCTTGTAGTCCGCACGCAGGCGGCCTTCTTCGTCGATGAGCGCGACCTTGTTGCCGTCACCATCAACCAGGTCGTGGCGCAGGCGATCGACCGCCACGCCATCGGCGCTGGCACCGTAGAGGATGTCGTAGAGCACATCGAGCTGTTCAATGCAGCCTTCGTGGGTGCCCTTTTCCTTCATCACCTTGAACAACAGCGACAGGTACAGCGGCATGGTCGGAATGGCCGAGCTGGCCTGGGTGACCACCGCCTTCAGCACCGACACCCGGGCGTCGCCACCGATCTTGGCCAACTTCTCGCGCAGGCTCAGCACCTTGGTGTCCAGGTCCTTCTTGGCCGCGCCGATCGAACCGTTCCAGTAAATGGCCTGGGTGATCTCTTCGCCCACGTAGGTGAAGGCCGTGGTGGTGCAGCCGTTGGCCAGCACGCCGGCATCGGCCAGCGCGTCGATCCACATCTGCCAGTCCTCGCCACCCATCACCGCGACCGTGCCGGCGATTTCCTCGGCCGTGGCCGGCTGCAGGTGGGTCTCGGTCAGCACTTCCTTGTCGGTGTCCAGCCCGCGCAGGGTGATCGGCTCGCCGATCGGCTTCAGCGTCGAGCTGATGATTTCGCCGGTCTTGGGATGCTTGCGACGCGGCGCGGCCAGGCTGTAGACCACCTGATCCACCTGGCCGAGATCGGCCTTGATCATCTCGATGGTCTTGGCCTTCACTTCATCGGAGAAGGCATCGCCGTTGATGCTCTTGGCGTACAGGCCGGCTTCGTCGGCGTATTTGTGGAACGCGGCGGAGTTGTACCAGCCCGCGGTACCCGGCTTGGTTTCGCTGCCCGGGCGCTCGAAGAAGATGCCCAGGGTCGCCGCGCCGCTACCGAAGGCCGCGGTGATGCGCGCCGCCAGGCCGTAGCCGGTGGAGGCACCGATCACCAGCACGCGCTTGGGGCCGTTCTGGATCGGCGGGCGCGCACGGATGTAGTCGATCTGCTGTTTGACCGCGGCCTCGCAGCCGGTCGGGTGGGTGGTGACACAGATGAAGCCGCGGACGCGCGGTTTGATGACCATGGATACCTCGGGTTGGCAGATGCGGCGCGCGGGGCGCTCAGCAGGAATACGGGCGCGCCTGCGCGCGCGAACCGCAGGATCGTAGTGCGCGGGGGAAGATTGCACAACCGACGGCGGCGTAGGGTGGGGTTTGTTTTGCAGGGTTGCACCCTGCACCTGCAGAGGCCGGAGCAACGACCAGAGCCGGAGCAACGTCAAAAACTGGGTTCCTGTGGGTTGGCGGGGTGGGTCCGGTTGAGGGGGACGCTGCAAGTACATCCATGTAAGCTCGGTCGCCGCATCCATGCGGCTCACGCCCCCTCAACCGGACCCACCCCGCCTTCGACAGATTTCCGCGATCTGTCAGGGCAGTTCTTGGGGGTCAGATCCGTTTTCCGAAGGAAAACGGATCTGACCCCATCTTGATTGTTCAATATCTGACAGATGTGTCGACCAAGGTCGACACCTACCAACAGCCGCCGGAATCTGTCAGAGGTGGGGCCATGTGGGTTGGCAGGACCGTTGGCGCCATGGATGGCGCCATCGAGCCCCCAAGGACGGGTTTACGGCGTGTCCTGCCAACCCACATGGCCCCGCCCAACCAGCAGAAAGCCAGCTCCGGCTTTTGACGTTGCCGTTGCCGTTGCCGTTGCCGTTGCCGTTGCATTGAGCGGGTGCAGGGCGCAGCCCTGCCAACAAAAAACCCCGCTTGCGCGGGGTTCTCTGTGTGTTGCGTGCAGCGCGAACGCTTACGGGCGACGGGCCAGGGCCTCGACGTCCTTCGCCTTCGGCAGCAGGTCCTGCTTGCTGACGCGCAGGAAACCGATCGTCAGCATCGGCACCGCCACCAGGATCGAGGACAGCACCACGATCACCGCGCCGATCATGTGCGTCTCGGCCAGGCCTTCCATCGAGCTGCCGCCGTACATGTACAGGGCAAGCGCCGACAGGAAGAACATCACCGCAGTGATCACCGTACGCGACAGCGTCTGGTTGATCGAACGGTTGAGCACTTCCATCGAGTCCACGCGCAGGCTGCGGAAGTTCTCGCGGACGCGGTCGAAGACCACGATGATGTCGTTGATCGCAAAGCCCATCACCGACAGCAGGCCGGCCAGCACGGTCAGGTCGAACTCACGGCCCAGCAGGGACACATAAGCCACCGTCACGATCAGGTCGAACATCGCCACGATGCTGGCGGTGACCGCGAACTTCCATTCGAAGCGCACGGCGATGTAGATCAGGAAGCCGGCCAGCATGAAGATGGTGGCGTACAGGCCATTCATCGCCAGGTCCTTGCCGATCTGCGGACCCACGAACTCATTGCGCAGCACCGTAGCCTGGTTGTCGGCGGTGGACAGCGCCTTCACCACGGCCGCGGCGGTGGCCTTGTCCTCGTGCGCGGCATCGCCGGTACCCGGGGCGTGCTCACCGTGCGGGGCCAGGCGGATCAGCAGGTCGGTGTTGCCACCGACGCTCTGTACCTGGGCGCCGTCGAAGCCGTTCTCTTCGAGCTTGGTACGGACCTGCTCGACGTCCACCGCCTTGTCGAAGCGGGCTTCGATCAGGGTGCCGCCGGTGAAGTCCAGGGCGTAGTTGAAGCCCTTGAAGCCGATGATGGAGATCGAGGCCAGGAACACGATGATCGTGACGACCATCGCGACATGGCGCCAGCGCATGAAGTCGATCTTGGTGTCGTTCGGGAGGATGTGCAGCGGAAACAGTTTCATGTGCGTGTCGTCCCGTCAGATGGCCACGTTCTGGAGCTTCTTGCGGCGGCCGTAGATCAGCGTCGCCAGTGCACGCGACACGGTGATCGCGGTGAACATGGAGGCGAAAATACCGATGATCATGGTCAGCGCGAAGCCCTTCAGCGGACCGGTACCGAATGCGAACAGCGCCACACCGACGATCAGGCCGGTCAGGTTGGCGTCGAGGATGGTGCCCGAAGCACGTTCGTAACCGGTCACGATCGCGGTCTTGCCCGGCACGCCGGCACGCAGTTCTTCACGGATACGTTCGTTGATCAGCACGTTGGCGTCCACCGACAGGCCGACCGACAACGCCAGGCCGGCGAAGCCCGGCAGGGTCATGGTCGCGCCGAACAGCGACATCACCGCCACCACGATCAGCAGGTTGAACAGCATCGCGATCGAGGTGATCACGCCGAACATGCGGTAGTAGACGCTGAAGAACACCAGGGTGAACAGGAACGCGAACACGACCGCGCGCATACCGTTCTTGACGTTCTCGGCACCCAGGCTCGGGCCGACCACGCGCTCTTCGACGAAGTCCATCGGCGCGGCCAGCGAGCCGGACTTCAGCAGCTTGGCCAGGTCCTCGGCTTCCTTCTTCTGCAGTCCGGTGGTCTGGAAGTTCTTGCCGAACACGCCATTGATGTTGGCCACCGAGATCACTTCCTCGTTGACCTTGAAGCCACGCACTTCCTGGCCGTCAACGACGGTCACGGTCGGCACGCGCTCGGTGTAGACCACCGCCATCGGCTTGTTCACGTTGGCACTGGTGAAGTCGAACATGCGCTGGCCGCCGACATTGTTCAGCGTCACGCTGACCGCCGGTGAGCCACTGTTCGAATCGGTCACCGCCTGCGCGCCGACCATCTGGTCGCCGGTGACGATCACGCGCTTGTTCAGCAGGATCGGGCCGCGGCCGTCACGCTGCTGGTAGACCTTCGCTTCCGGCGGGATGCGGCCGGCGGTGATGGCGTCCTGCGCGTTGCCCTCGACCACCGCACGGTATTCCAGGGTGGCGGTGGCGCCGATCATGCGCTTGGCTTCGGCGGTGTCCTGCACGCCCGGCAGCTGAACGACCACGCGGTCGGCACCCTGGCGCTGGATGATCGGCTCGGCCACGCCGAGCTGGTTCACACGGTTGCGCAGGGTGTTGATGTTCTGCTCGATGGCGCCGTTGGCGATCTGGGTGATCTCGGTTTCCGGCACGGTCACCGTGATGCGGTTGCCACTGACGTCGTAGCCGAGGGTCGGCTGCGCCTTGACCAGGGCGGCACGGGCGCGCTGCGCGGCATCGTCACCAGCGGACGGGCTCAGGTTGGCCACGATGCTGTTGTCAGCACGGCGTTCCACCGATTGGTACGGGATGCGCGCATCACGCAGGGTGCTGCGCACGTCTTCGGTGTAGGCATCCAGGCGCTTGTCCAGGGCGGCCTTCTGGTCGACCTGCAGCACGAAGTGCACGCCACCCTGCAGATCCAGGCCCAGCACCATCGGGCGGCCGCCGAGGTTGGCCAGCCAGTCCGGCACGGTCGAGGCCAGGTTCAGGGCCACGGTGTAGTTCTCACCGACGGTGTCACGCAGGGCGTCGCTGGCAGCGGACTGTGCCTTCAGGTCCGGCAGGCGGACAATCAGACTCTCCCCTTCCTTCTCGGCACCAACGGCGTCCACACCGGCCTTCTTCAGGTCGGCCAGCACACGGTCGCGCAGCGCATCGTCGATCTGCCCGCCACGGTTGGCGGTGATCTGGATGGCCGGGTCCTTCTGGTAGATGTTGGGCAGCGCGTACAGCGCGCTGAGCGCCAGTACGATCAGGATGACGACGTACTTCCAGCGTGGAAATTCGAGCATTGCTTGGGTCCCGCGCGGCGCCATCCCCGGCGCCGCGGTTGTGCTTCGGAAAGGGAGTGGCTTACTTGGCCGAATCCAGGGTGCCGGTCGGCAGCACGCTGCCAACAGCGCCCTTCTGCACGCGGATGCGCACGTTCTCGGCCACTTCGATGGTGACGAAGTTGTCGCCGATGTCGGTGACCTTGCCGGCGATGCCGCCGTTGGTCAGCACTTCGTCGCCACGCTTGATCTTCTCCAGCATGGACTTGTGCTCCTTCTGCCGCTTCATCTGCGGGCGGATCATCAGGAAGTACATGATGGCGATCAGGATGACCGGGAACAGCAGCGTGGTCAGGCCCATGCCCTGCGGTTGGCCGCCGGCGGCCTGGGCGTGGGCGGCGGGAATCAGGAAGGCAAGCAGGTTCATCGTTGGTCCTTTGGTTGGGCGGCGCTCCGGCCCTTTCACGGGCACGGCGTGTCGACCGCGGATCTGGGTCAGCCTTGAAGTATGCCACGGCCCCGGGCATTCGTCCTTGGGCCGTTTGGCAGGGGGTGTTCGGGTTACAGGGGCGGCGCTACCGCCCCGCGTGCCGCGTAGAAAGACTCACGGAAGGCCAGGAAGGTTCCCGCCTCGATCGCCGCGCGGATGTCGGCCATGAGCTTTTCGTAATAGAACAGGTTGTGCAGGGTGCCCAGCATCGGCGCCAGCATCTCGTTGCAGCGGTCCAGGTGGCGCAGGTAGGACCGGGTGTAGCCGCCGGTGCAGGCCACGCAGCCGCAGCCCGGCTCGATCGGGTCCATGTCGCGCGCGTACTGGGAATTACGGATGCGAACGGTGCCGAACGAGGTGAAATAGTGGCCGTTGCGCGCGTTGCGGGTGGGCATCACGCAGTCGAACATGTCCACGCCACGTGCGACACCCTCGACCAGGTCCTCCGGCCGGCCAACGCCCATCAGGTAGCGCGGGCGGTCGGCGGGCAGTTCCGGGTCCAGGTGGTCGAGCATGGCGTTGCGCTCGTCTTCGGGCTCGCCCACGGCCAGGCCGCCGATGGCATAGCCGTCGAAACCGATCGCCTGCAGGGCATCGGCCGAGCGGCTGCGCAGGTCGGTGTGCACGCCGCCCTGGACGATGCCGAACAGGGCCGCGTCGTTGCCCAGCTCGTCATGCGCGTTGCGACTGCGCTGGGCCCAGCGCAGGCTCAGCTCCATCGAACGGCGGGCGACATCCTCGGTGGCCGGGTACGGGGTGCACTCGTCGAAGATCATCACCACGTCCGAATCGAGCACCTTCTGGATCTTCATGCTCTCTTCCGGGCCCAGGAACACGCGGGCACCGTCGGTTGGCGAAGCGAAGGTCACGCCCTGTTCGGTGATCTTGCGGCGATGGGCCAGCGAGAACACCTGGAAGCCGCCGGAGTCGGTCAGGATCGGGCCATCCCAGCGGCAGAAGCCGTGCAGGCCACCGTGGTCGGCGATGATGTCCAGGCCCGGCCGCAGGTACAGGTGGAAGGTATTGCCGAGGATGATCTCGGCGCCCAGCGCACGCACCTGGTCCGGCAGGATGCCCTTGACCGAGCCATAGGTACCCACCGGCATGAAGGCCGGCGTTTCCACCGTGCCACGCGGGAAGGTCAGGCGGCCACGGCGGGCGCGGCCGTCGCGGGTCTGGAGCTGGAACTGCAATCGGGACATGGAGCGGTCATTCGGGCAAATAATTGTCTATTGTCCCCCAAACGCGGCACCTACAGGTAGCGCCGGGCCATGCCCGGCGGCTCCTGGGCCGCACAGCGTGCTCGCCGGGCATGGCCCGGCGCTACCCTACCCCGCCTGCGGGAACAACAGCATCGCGTCGCCGTAGCTGAAGAAGCGGTAGCGCTGCGCGATCGCGTGCTGGTAGGCCTCGAACACGCGCGCCTTGCCGGCGAACGCGGAAATCATCATCAGCAGCGTGCTTTCCGGCAGGTGGAAGTTGGTCACCATCGCGTCGACGCTGCGGATGCGGTAGCCGGGGGTGATGAAGATCTGCGTTTCACCCGCGAACGGCAGCAGTTCGCCATCGCGCATCGCGCTTTCCAGGGCGCGCACCACGGTGGTACCGACGCCGATCACCCGGCCGCCGGCGGCGCGCGTGCGCCGTACCTGCTGCACCAGCTCGGCACCCACGTTCAGCCACTCGCGGTGCATCACGTGGTCCTTCAGGTCATCGGCACGCACCGGCTGGAAGGTGCCCGCACCCACGTGCAGGGTGACGTGGCCAAAGTCCACGCCCTTGTCCTTCAGCGCGGCCAGCAGCGGTTCGTCGAAATGCAGGCCGGCGGTCGGCGCGGCCACCGCGCCCACTTCGCGCGCGAATACGGTCTGGTAGCGCTCGCGGTCGTCCATGCCCGGCTCGCGCTGGATGTACGGCGGCAGCGGCAGGCGACCGGCGTGCAGCAGCCACTGCTCCAGCGATTCCGGCACATGGAATTGCAGCACATAGAACTCGCCGTCGCGGCCCAGCACCTCGGCTTCGCCACCGGCATCCAGGGCGATGCGGCTGCCGGCCTTGGGCGACTTGCTGGCGCCCACCTGGGCACGTGCCTGCTGGCCGCCGAGCAGGCGCTCGATCAGGATCTCGACGCGGCCGCCACTGGCCTTCTGCCCGAACAGGCGCGCCGGGATCACCCGGGTGTCGTTGAACACCAGCAGGTCGCCAGGCTGCAGCAGCGACGGCAGGTCGCGCACCTGCAGGTCGGTGAAGGCATCGGGCGCCGGAGGCACCAGCAGCAGGCGGCTTGCGGAACGCTCGGCCAGGGGCGCCTGCGCGATCAGTTCAGCCGGCAGGTCGTAGTTGAAATCGGACTTCTTCAAGGCGGTGGGCGGCAACAGGTCGACAATGGCGCGCATTGTACGTCCAGCGTCTGCGAGCCGGCGCGCTTCGCGGCGAACGTCGCGCAAAATGCTGCTATGCAGCAGGTTTCCGCGGGGTTATCGCGCAAAAAAACAAGTGCTAGCATCGAGTTGGAAGTCCGCTGCACGAGCCTGCCCCAAGCGCGCGTGATGACGCGCGTTTTGCTTTTGAAGACCCGTGCGACCCATTGTTTCAGGAGATCTGCAATGAGCTTCATCGAACGCCTCGCCCCCCTGCGCAGCCAGCCCGGCACCCGCCTCACCTCCGGCCTGGACGATGCCACCCTGACCGCCCTGTCCGCCAACCACCCGCAGCTGATCGCCGCGGTGGACGCCGCCGCCGAGGAATTCGCGCGCGTGCAGGCCGACTTGGGGCCGCTGCTGGCGCAGGACGAACAGGCGCAGATCGACGCGATGCAGGACGGTTTCGTCAATTTCTATGCCGATGACGCGGTAACTCCGTACGTGGCACTGGCCGCACGCGGCCCCTGGGTGGTCACCCTGAAGGGCGCCGTGCTGTACGACGCCGGCGGCTACGGCATGCTCGGCTTCGGGCACACCCCGGACGCCGTGCTGGAAGCGATGGCCCGCCCGCAGGTGATGGCCAACATCATGACCCCCAGCCTGTCGCAGCAGCGCTTCATCACCGCCCTGCGTGCCGAGATCGGCCACCGCCGTGGCGGTTGCCCGTTCACCCGTTTCATGTGCCTGAATTCCGGTTCCGAGGCGGTCGGCCTGGCCGCGCGCATCGCCGACGTCAACGCCAAGCTGCAGACCGACCCCGGCGCACGCCACGCCGGTGCTGCGATCAAGCGCGTGGTGGTCAAGGGCAGCTTCCATGGCCGCACCGACCGCCCTGCCCTGTATTCCGATTCCAGCCGCAAGAGCTACATGCAGCACCTGGCCAGCTACCGTGGCGAGGACTCGGTGATCACCGTGGCGCCGTACGACGAAGCCGGCCTGCGCAAGGTGTTCGAGGACGCCGCACGCAACCAGTGGTTCATCGAGGCGGTGTTCCTGGAGCCGGTGATGGGCGAAGGCGACCCGGGCCGTTCGGTGCCGCCGTCGTTCTATGCGGTGGCCCGCGAACTGACCCGTGCCCATGGCAGCCTGTTGCTGCTGGACTCGATCCAGGCCGGCCTGCGCGCGCATGGCGTGCTGTCGGTGGTCGACTACCCGGGCTTTGAAGGCCTCGATCCGCCGGACATGGAAACCTATTCCAAGGCGCTCAACGCCGCGCAGTACCCGCTGTCGGTGCTGGCCGTGACCGAGCATGCCGCGCAGCTGTACCGCAAGGGCATCTACGGCAACACCATGACCAGCAACCCACGTGCGCTGGACGTGGCCTGCGCCACCCTGGCCCAGCTGACCCCGCAGGTACGCGCCAACATCGCCGAACGCGGTGCCGAGGCGGTGCGCAAGCTGGAGCAGCTCAAGGGCGAACTGGGCGGCCTGATCACCAAGGTGCAGGGCACCGGCCTGCTGTTCTCCTGCGAGCTGGCCCCGCAGTTCAAGTGCTACGGCGCCAATTCCACCGAGGAATGGCTGCGCCAGCACGGCATCAACGTGATCCACGGTGGCGAGAACTCGCTGCGCTTCACTCCGCACTTCGGCATGGACAGCGAGGAGCTGGACCTGCTGGTGGGCCTGGTCGGCCGCGCCCTGCGTGAAGGTCCGCGCCGCGAGCAGGCCGCCGCGGCGTAAGCCCCGTTCTTTGTAGAGTCGAGCTTGCTCGACTCTACCGTTGCCGCGATCTGAACGAAGAACAGCCGAGCGCGGCTCGGCTCTACAGACGGCAACCGCGAAGGTCCATAATCCATAGACACCCCGTCCCTGACCGCTCTGCGGTCGGCGATGGGGCGTTTTCGTTTCCGGCCAAGAGACAGGAAGATCCATGAAATCGATCTGTGTGTACTGTGGTTCCAACGCTGGCAGCAAGCCGGCCTATACCGAACGCGCCCTTGCCCTGGGCGACCGCATCGCCCGCGATGGCATGCGCCTGGTGTACGGCGGCGGCAACGTCGGCCTGATGGGAACCGTGGCCAATGCCGTGCTCGCTGCCGGCGGCGAAGTGACCGGCGTGATTCCGCGCCAGCTCGCCGACTGGGAAGTGGCACATCGCGGCCTCACCGAACTGGAAATCGTAGGCTCGATGCATGAGCGCAAGTCGCGCATGTTCGACCTGGCCGATGGCTTCGTCACCCTGCCCGGCGGCTTCGGCACCATGGAAGAAATCTTCGAGATGCTGACCTGGCGCCAGCTGGGCATCGGCAACAAGCCGTGCGCGTTCCTCGACGTGGAAGGCTTCTACGCACCGCTGATCGGCATGATCGATCGCATGGTGGAAGAGCGCTTCCTGCACCCGGACCAGCGCCAGGACCTGTGGTACGGCTCGGACATCGAAGAAATGCTGGCGTGGATGAAGAACTACCAGCCGGCCCAGGCCTCGAAGTGGATCGACGAAAAGCGTCGCGCGGCACTGCGCTGATGCTTCCCTGCGCGGTGGTTCAGGCCGCCGCGCAGCCCCATGGTGCCGGCCGCCCCAGCAGGTAGCCCTGGCCATAGTCGCAGCCGAGTTCGCGCAGCGTCTGCTGCTGCGCCTCAGTCTCGATGCCTTCGCCGATGGTCTCGATGCCCAGCGTGCGCGCCAGCGACAGCACGCCCTCGACCAGTGCGCGCGTGCTCTGCACTTCCGGTCCATGCAGGCCAGCGATGAAGCTCTGGTCGATCTTCAGCGTGCTGATCGGGAAGCGGTGCAGGTAGGACAGCGCCGAGAAGCCGGTACCGAAATCGTCCAGCTGCACCTGGATGCCGCGCTCGCGCAGGCCCTGCAGGATGCGCAGCGTGTGCGGGCCGTCATCCAGCAGTGCGACCTCGGTGATCTCCAGCCGCAGCCGCTGCGGATCGGCACCGTACGCATCCAGCAGGCCGAACAGGCGGCCGCTGAACTCCGCAGAGCGGAAATGACGCGGTGACACGTTCACCGACACATAGGTGTGGCCGCCCTCGGCCAGGCCGGCGATGACCTGTTCGTAGATCAGCCAGTCGACCTGTTCGATCAGCCCACTCTCCTCACCCAGCTCCAGGAACGCGCCCGGCAGCAGCAGGCCACGGCGCTCGTGCTGCCAGCGCAGCAGCGCCTCGTGCCCGACCACCTCGCCATCGGAGAGGCGCACGATCGGCTGGTAGAACGGCAGGAAATCGTGGTTGTTGATCGCGCGGCGCAGATCGGCTTCCAGGTCGAGGCTGCGCATGGCCTGCTCGCGCATGTCCTCGTCGAAGATCGCGCAGCGGTCATGGCCCTGCGCCTTGGCCCGGTACATCGCGGCGTCGGCATCGCGCAGCAGTTCTTCGCCGGTACGGTAGCGCGGGTTCCACAGGGCGATGCCCAGGCTGCCGGACGGGAACAGTTCGCGGCCGGCGATCCACATCGATTCCTGCAGCGCCAGCAGCAGTCGCTGGCCAAAATCCAGTGCCTGCGCCAGGCCCTGCGGACACTGCAGCAGCACTGCGAATTCGTCACCGCCCAGCCGTGCCACCACATCGTCGGTGCCGGCCATCGACACGATGCGCTTGGCAACCTCCACCAGCATGCGATCGCCCGCGGCATGGCCGATGCTGTCGTTGACCAGCTTGAAGCGGTCCAGGTCAAGGAACAACACGGCGAACACCGGTCCACCCTCGCGCCGGGCCAGCGCCAATGCGTCCTGCAGGCGGTCGAGCAGATGCAGGCGATTGGGCAGCCCGGTCAGCGCATCATGCATGGCCTGGTGGGTCAGCCGTTGTTCTGCGCGCAACCGCTCGCCGATCTGGCCGAGCAGTTTCTCGTTGACCTCGGCCAGCTCGCGGGTGCGCTCTTCCACCCGTTTTTCCAACTCGGCATGCGCCGAACGCAGCCGTTGCTGGTCGCGCTGGCGGGCCAGGCCGGTACCGATGTTCTGCGCGACGAAGGTCAGCAGGCGCTGGTCGTGCACGCTGAAGGTGCTGTTCTGGCTGTAACTCTGCACCACGATCGCGCCGACCACTTCGTCGTCGCGCAGCAGCGGCACGCCCAGCCAGCAGTGCGAACGCGCACCGGATTCACGCACCTCGCCGTTGGCCAGCAGCGCATCGATCTGCGCGCGCGAAGCCAACAGCGGCCGCCGGTTGCGTACCACGTATTCGGTCAGGCCACGGCTGAACGGCCGTGGCGCGCGGCTGGCATTGTGCTCGTCCACCGAATAGACGAAATCCAGGCCGTTGCCGGCCGCGTTGACCAGCGCGATGTAGAAATTGCGCGCGTCGAGCAGGCGCCCGACCACACCGTGTACCCGCCCGTAGAACTGGGCCAGGCTGTCGGCCGACATCGCCATCTCGGCGATGTTGTACAACGCGGTCTGCAGCTGCTCGGCACGGCGCCGTTCGGCCACCTCGTCCTGCAGGCTGTGGTTGGCACGCTGCAGCTGCTGCGTGCGCCGCTCGACCTGCTGCTCCAGCCGCACCTGCGCCTGGCGCCGGTCCATCGCGGTCTGCACGTGCTGGGCGACAAAACCCAGCAGGGCACGCTCGGACTCACCATAGCGGGCCGCGTGTTCGTAGCTCTGCACCACGATGGCACCGCACACGCGGCCATCGCGCAGCATCGGCACGCCCAGCCAGTCCAGGCTTTCCGGGCCACGCTGCGGATCGTGCTCCTGCTCGACCACCCGCGCCAGCAGCTCGCGTGACGGGCCACTGAGCGGCTTGCCATGGCGCAGCAGCGCCACCGTCAGGCTGCGCGGCATCTCGCTGGCGTCGTGGCTCTGCGCCGGGTCGGCAACGAAGTCATCGACCTGGTCGGCGAAGTACAGGAACCGGATCTGGTCGCGCACATCGTCGTACTCGACGATGTAGCAGTTCTCGGCGTACATCAGCGTGCCCAGCACACCGTGCACGTGGCGCAGCATCTCGCCCATCTCCAGGTCGGCACCGGCCAGGTCGGCGATCTGGAACAGCGCCTGCTGCAGCCGCTCGGCCTCCTCCAGCGCCTTGATCTGTCCCGCCTGGCGGCCACGCTGCAGGGCCAGCTCCATCGCCTGCCGGGCCAGCCCCCACCACGCTGGCGAGGGGATCGCGCCCTCCACCGACAGCAGCAGGCGCGCACCGTCGTAGTCCCAGCCATGCTGGCCATCGCCGATGCCAGCAGGTACTGCAGGCCGGTCACCGCTGACGGGCGGCCAGCCGCCCTCGCCACGCCCCAGCTGCAGGTCGTCCCAGCCGACCCGGACCACCGCCGTTTCCGGCAGCAGGGCATGCAGCGCGCGCACCAGCGCCGTGCTCAGCACGGCCTCGTGTAGTGGTTCTTCCGCCGGTTCAGCATGCGTGGACAAATGACAATCTCTTGGCGCCGTCTGTGCGTCGCCTCCCCTGAGCCGCCGAGCATAGCGCGCCACCCGGGGGGCAATGGAAGCCCGTAAACCCCGAATCGTGCGCCCGTACGTTTTTCCTGCCGACCGTAGCCCCTTCCGAGCCATGACCCTCGCCCTTCCCACCACCGCCACCGGCTATGCGCCACCGCCTGCAGGCCTTACCCTGTACGCCGTGGAAGCCAGCGCACTGCCAACCGATGAAGCCTTGATGCTGGCCTGGGCCGGTGGCGACCTGCGTGCGTTCGAAAGCCTGTATGCGCGCCATCGCAAGCGCCTGTTCGGCTTCCTGCTGCGGCAACTGCGCGACAACGCGCTGGCCGAGGAGATCTTCCAGGATGTGTGGCAGCGGGTGATCAGCGCTCGCGTCGGCTGGCAGCCCGAAGCGGCGTTCAGTACCTGGCTGTTCCGCATCGCCCATAACCGCTTGAACGACCACTGGCGCGCCGCCCGCCATCGCCCCGCTGCACCGGCCGACGCCGACCTGCGCCTGGCCGCGATCGAGGACGGGCAGACCCCGGAAGCCGAGCTTTCCGAATTCGAACAGCGTCGCCGCATCCAGCTGGCGATGGAGCAACTGCCGCCCGAGCAGCGCGAAGTGCTGCAGCTGCGGCTGGATCAGGAACTGAGCCTGGAGGAGATCGGCCAGATCACCGGCGTGGGCCGGGAAACCGTGAAATCGCGGCTGCGCTATGCGATGGACAAGCTGCGTGCGGGATTGAACGCATGAACCGAAACGAACCCCTGACGCCGGAAGAACGCGAGCTGGCCCAGCTGCTCGGCCGTCGCCCCGAGCAGGCGCCGCCGGCCGCGCTGGACGCCGCCATCCTGGCCGCGGCACGTGCCGCCGTGGATGCGCCGGCCGACGCCGCCGTTGCCTCGCCCGACGCCCCGCGCGCGCAGCGTACGCGCCCGCGGTGGCCGGCGGTGTTCGGCATTGCGGCCTCGATGGTGTTCGCGATCGGTATTGCCTGGCAGCTGCGCCCGGAACCGCCGCCGGTTCCGGCCGGCGAAGCCCAGATGGCGGCAGCGCCTGCAGCTGCCGATGTCGCCGCCACTGAGCAGATGATTGAAAGCAGCGCCGCAGACAGCGCCGCTGCCGCTGCAGAACCGGCTGCTGCGCCGGCAATGCCGGAGGCCGCACCCGTTGCCGCCCCGGCAGCGGCCATCGCGCGCGAGCGCAAGCCGGCACCTGCAGACGCCACCGATGCACCGGCACCGGCCGCGCGCTCGATGGCGGCAGAACCCGCTGCCGACAGTAACTTCGCTGCACTGCCGCCGCCCCCGGCTGCGGCACCCCCGGCGCCGCCCGCGCCCGCCGCCTACTCGGCACCTGCGCCACTGATGGCGCCGGTTGTCGCCAGTGGTTCGCTGAAGGCGCGCTCGGCAGGCTCGCCAGAGTCCAACAGCATGCAGGCCGAACAGGCCCCGGCATTGGACCGGGTAGAGATCACCTCGATGAAGCGCGAAGTCCCCAGCCGTTCCGCACCGGGGGTCATGCGCCGCGGCAGCGATGCTGGCCTGAGTGCGGACACGGTGCAGGCTGAAGTGGCTGCCGACGCCCGGCTGCCACGGCGGCAGTGGCTGCAGAAGATCCGCGAACGTCGCGACGATGGCCAGCGCGACCTCGCCCGCGCCAGCCTGGAGCGCTACATCCAGCAGTATCCGGAATCGCGCCTGCCGCGCGACCTGCGTCCGCTGCTGGACGACTGAGCGGGACCGGGTCCTGCAGCAACCCCGTAGAATGGTGGGGATGCCCGATACCCTCGCCCAGCCGGTCAACCACACGCTGGAAGTCAAGCACAGCCGCTTCATCGCCCATGCCGCGCCAATCGACGGTGCGGCGGCGGCGATGGCATTCCTGCAGCAGGTGGCGGTGGCCGATGCCACGCACAACTGCTGGGCCTACAGGCACGGCCAGGACTATCGCTCCAGCGACGATGGCGAGCCTGCTGGCACCGCCGGCCGGCCGATCCTGGCCGCCATTGATGGCCAGGGCTTCGATCGGGTGATGGTGGTGGTGACGCGCTGGTTCGGCGGTATCAAGCTTGGCGCCGGCGGCCTGGTGCGTGCCTACGGCGGGGCCGCAGCCGAATGCCTGCGTACCGCACCGCGGCTGCCGCTGGTGGCCATGACCCGGCTGCGGCTGCTGGCCGGCTTCGAGGATCTGGGCATCCTGCACGCTACCCTGCCCGCCTTTGCCGCAGAGAAGCGTGATGAACAGTTCGATGCCGACGGTGTCTGCCTGCGGGTCGAATTGCCTGCCGATCAGGTCGACGCATTGAAAATCCGCCTGCGCGACGCCACCCGTGACCGTATCCGCATACAAGACGACGACCAGGATGACTGACAAGGACGACGCCCCCGCCTCGACCCCGCCGCTGCGCCGCCTCGGCAGCCTGCGCACGCTGTGGCCGTTCGTGCGCCGCCACAGTGGCCTGTTCACCGCCTGGCTGCTGGCTCTGGCGGTGTCCTCGGCGGCAACGCTGAGCCTGCCACCGGCAGTGAAGCAGATGATCGACCACGGCTTCACCAGTGGCGGCCAGATCAACCGCGCCTTCGCCCTGCTGATGCTGGTGGCGGTGGTGCTGGCCCTCGCCACGGCGGCACGCTTCTACTTCGTGTCGCTGCTGGGCGAAAAGGTGGTGGCCGATCTGCGCAGCCGCCTGTACGCGCACCTGATCCAACTCGGTGCCGGCTTCCACGACCGCAGTCGCAGCGGTGAGCTGGTCTCTCGCCTGACCGCCGACAGCGAACTGCTGCGCAGCGTGGTCGGGTCAACCATGTCGGTGGCCCTGCGCAGCAGCGTGACCGTGGTCGGCAGCCTGGCGATGCTGTTCGTCACCAGCCCGCGGCTGGCGGCATGGTCACTGCTGGGCATCCCGTTGGCGGTGCTGCCGATCATCATTGGCGCACGCAAGCTGCGCACCGTCGCGCGCAGCAGCCAGGACCGCATCGCCGATGCCAACAGCCTGGCCAGCGAAACCCTGGGCGCGGTCCGCACGGTACAAGCACACGCGCGCGAACCGTACGAGCGCGGCCGCTTCGACAAGGCCCTGGGTGACGCCATCGGTGCCGCGCGCCGGCGCATCGGTGCACAGTCTCTGGTCACCGCCAGCGCCATCCTGTTGGTGTTTGGTGCCATCGTCGGCGTGTTGTGGCTGGGCGCGCACGACGTCATCGACGGTCGCCTCAGTGCAGGCACGCTGGGCCAGTTCGTGCTTTACGCGTTGATCGGCGGTGGATCCGTCGGCGCCCTGGCCGAAGTATGGAACGAGCTGCAGCGCGCGGCCGGCGGCATGGGCCGCATCGGCGAACTGCTGCAGGAAGACATCGAGATCCGCGCGCCGGCACAGCCGCACGCGCTGCCGCAGCCGCTGCATGGCGAGATCCGGTTCGACGACGTGGTGTTCCACTACCCGCAGCGGCCGGACCAGGCTGCGCTGGATCATTTCAACCTGCACGTGCGCCCGGGCGAGACCGTGGCGCTGGTGGGGCCGTCCGGCGCCGGCAAGAGTACGGTGCTGTCGATGCTGCTGCGCTTCCACGATCCGGCTGCTGGCCGCATCTGCGTGGACGGCATCGATGTACGCGAGGTCGATCCGGCCGAACTGCGCGACCAGCTGGCGCTGGTGCCACAGCAGCCGACCCTGTTCGCGGCCAGCGCACGCGACAACATCCGTTACGGCCGCCTGCAGGCCAGCGACGCCGAGGTCGAGGATGCTGCGCGCGCAGCCGAGGCCGACGGCTTCCTGCGTGCGTTGCCGCAGGGCTACGACAGCGAACTGGGTGAGCGTGGCGCGCGCCTGTCCGGCGGCCAGCAGCAGCGTGTGGCGATTGCCCGTGCGCTGCTGAAGGACGCACCGATCCTGCTGCTGGATGAAGCCACCAGCGCGCTGGATGCGCAGAGCGAACATGGCGTGCAGCAGGCGCTGGAGCGGTTGATGGCCGGCCGTACCACGCTGGTCATCGCCCACCGCCTGGCCACCGTGCTCAAGGCCGACCGCATCGTGGTGATGGACCAGGGCCGCATCGTCGCCGAGGGCACGCACGCACAATTGCTGGCCGAAGGCGGTCTGTACGCTGAACTGGCAAGGCTGCAGTTCATCGATTGATGACGGCCGGCTAACACCAAGCGGGCCAAGCTGGTCGCGCGTCAGCAACACCTGCTGAAAGGAGGTGCACGATGTCGTTCCGACAGTTCCCCGCCGTCGACAGCAATGGCGACAGCCACATCATCATCGAGTTCAAGCCCGAGGCGAATGGCAGCGGGCACAACTCCGAGTCCACGCCGCGCTACGAGCTGGATGACGGACGCCTGCTGGTCCGCAATGGCCGTGAGTTCACCACCAGCGGCGGTGATGTGCGGCTGACGATCTGAGGTTCGCCGGGCATGGCCCGGCGCTACCGGAATTCGTATCGCCCCGCCCTGGTAGGTGTCGACCTTGGTCGACACGCTCTTTGCCAAGGGTAGTCGAGCATGGCCCGACGCCATAAAAAAGCGTGGCCATTTTTTGACCAACCATCTTGACAGCCTTTCCTGGCAAGGGCTGCAGGCGGTTATCCACACCTTTGCTCAGAAACCATCCACACCGCCTGTGGATGAATATGCTCAGCCCAGCACCCGTCCGATGCCGCTGGCGTCCACCTCGGCCGCCGCCAGTGCGATGGCGGCCGGATCACTTCCCGCCACGAAACCGATACGGAAGTGCACTTCGCCGCTTGGAGTGCGCGAGGAATGGATCGAGGCCAGGCTGATGCGATGCTGCTCGAACACGTTCAGCAGCTCACGCAACGAACCTGGACGATCTTCCGGCAGGTGTACCGACAACGCGTTGCGCTCGGTCAGGTCGGCCAGCAGGTACCCCACCCGTTCAAAGGTGTAGTTGCCAGCGGCCAGCGCCTGCTCACCGAAGGCATTGTGGTTGGCCGACAGCGACTGCTCGCGGAACGCAGCACGCGCAGTGTCGTCGCCCTGCCCGACCTGTACCTGCAGGGCCTGCAACTGGCCTACCAGGCGTTCCAGCATCGGCGCCACGTACGGGTTGCCGAACTGGATGTCCTCGTAGATCGCCGGGTTCAGCGACAGGATCCGCGAGATGATCGCCGTATCCAGCTCGAATGACGCGGAGCGGTACGGCATCATCGCGGCAAGGTCACCCAACTGCGGCTGGTACTGGCGCAGCACGCCGGCCTGGGCCAGATGGGTGGCATGCACCATCGCCTGCACCAGCGCCATCATCTGGTCGTGGTGCTGCGGCGTGGCGCGCACGCACTCGGCCTGCAGCGCCGCGCACAACGCGTCGACCCACGGCTGCCAGTGCTGCAGCCGTGCTTCGCAGACCACCATCACCCGGCCCTTCAGTGTCGGCGCCTTGGGCGGAGCGGTCATCGGGTGCAGCCCGACCACTTCGGCCTGCGAGGCCAGCATCGCCTGTACCGGTGCCTCCTTTACCGAAGTCACATCCAGCCACAGGCGGTCCCGCTCGCGACCGGCCGATTGCCGCACGTATTCGGCGATCAGCTCCGGCGTGTGCCGGATCGGTGCCGAGAACACCAGCACATCGGCCTGCGCCAACAGCTGCTCCGGCGTATGCGAGGTGGCATCGGCCGGGTCGTGGCCGATCACCTGCAACTGCATGTGCTGCTGGAAGAAGCGGGTCAACCAGCGCCCATAGGCGCCGGCGCTACCGATGATGCCGACCGTGCGCGGCGCGCGTTCCTGCAGGCCGCTCATGCCACGCGTTCGGCGCGGAAGCGCGTGCCTTCGGCCAGCGCGGCAGGTGCCGCGGCGATTACGTCGAATTCCTCGAAGCCGTTGTCCAGGGTCGCTTCCAATGCCGCGTGAGTACCGGCGATGGCGCGCGAGATCGCCTGCTGCATCGACTCACCGCGCAGCAGGAACGACACCACCAGCGACATCAGCACGTCGCCGGTGCCGGCCACGTCCACCGGCAGCAGCGGCGAGGTCCAGCGCCAGGTTTCCTCGCGGCCGACGGCCAACGTCACCAGCTCACCCGGGTTGCCGCCGACGCTGTGCGCGATCACCCAGTGCGGACCGCGGTCCAGCAGCGTGCGTGCGGCAGCGATGGCATCGGCCTCGGCCAGTGCCGGCATGCCGGTCAGGCGGTTCAGTTCGAAGGCGTTCGGCGTCACCAGCCAAGCGTGCGGCAGCAGGCGTTCGGCGAAGATCGCCTCCAGGCCCGGTTCTACGTAGGGGCCGGTATGGGTATCGCCGATCACCGGGTCCAGGCAGTAGCGCAGCTGCGGGCAGGCCGGCAGGATTTCATCCAGCCAATCGGCGAACGCGGCGCCATTGGCGGTGCTGCCGAAGTAGCCGGAGACCAGCATCTTCGCCCGCTGCGGCAGGCCGCGTTCGCGGGTGCCGAGCAGCAGATCGGCGAACCAGTCGGCGGGCAGCACACGGCCGCGGGTGGTGTCGTAGAACGGCGCATTGCTGAGCAGCACGGTCGGGATCTCCGCCACGCGCACGCCAAGTGCACGCATTGGCGGCACGGCGGCGCTGTTGCCGGCGTGGCCGTAGACCAGTTGCGACTGGACCGAGATGACATCGATCGGCGAGGGCCCGTCCGGCCGCTGGCGGCGGCCGTGGACCAGGTGGTTATCAAGGGATTCGCTCATGCCCGCATTCTACGCCCAAGGGGGTTTTCGGCAGGGCTTGCAGCCCTGCACCTGCTCAATGCAACGGCAACGGCCGAAGCCAAAGCGGCATTCCGTGGGGTGGCGGGGCGGTGTCGGAGTGCGGGGACGCCGCAAGTACGTCCTTGTAGGCTTGGCAGCGGCATCCATGCCGCTGACACCCCGCAATCCGACACCGCCCCACCTTCGACAGGTTCACGCGGCTGTTGGTAACTGCGGCTGTTGTTCCGCGCGGCTGTTGGTAGGTGTCGACCTTGGTCGACACATCTGTCAGATATCGAACGAATTCATCCGTGTCGACCAAGGTCGACACCTACCAGAGCCGGACGCCGTTCCGACAGATCGCGGCCAACTGTCGAAGGCGGGGTGGGTCCGGTTGAGGGGGCGTGAGCCGCATGGGCCCGAGGCATGCCTCGGGCGGGTTGGGCAGGAGGCCCAACCCCGGTCTTGCCGTGTGCGCAGGACAGCGCACACGAGCAAGCGGCGACCGAGCTTACATGGACGTACTTGCAGCGCCCCCCTCAACCGGACCCACCCCGCCAACCCGCGGAATGCAGGCTTTTGACGTTGACGTTGATTCGGCAGGTGCAGGGCTGCAAGCCCTGCAAACCTACACTCCCTCAGTGAGCAGCAGGCCGCGACGGCGGCAGCCATGCCGCCACGATACCGAGCAGCGGCAGGAACGCCGTCAGCTGGTAGACGTACTCAATGCTGGTCTTGTCCGCCAGCAGGCCGAGTACTGCAGCACCCAGCCCGCCCATGCCGAACGCGAAGCCGAAGAACAACCCCGACACCATGCCGATGCGGTGCGGCATCATCTCCTGCGCATACACCACGATGGCCGAGAACGCCGAGGACAGCACAAAGCCGATCAGCACCGCCAGCACCGTGGTCCACAGCAGGTCGGCATGCGGCAGCATCAACGCGAACGGTGCCACGCCCAGGATCGAGGTCCAGATGATCGGCTTGCGGCCGATGCGGTCGCCCAGCGGGCCACCAAGGAATCCGCCGGCGGCGGAGGCCACCAGGAAGGCGAGCAGGTGCAGCTGCGCCTGCGCCACCGGAATGCCGAAGTGGTGGATCAGGTAGAAGGTGAAGTAACTGCCGATGCTGGCCATGTAGAAGTACTTGCTGAAGATCAGCACGAGCAGGATCGCCAGCACCCTGGCCACGGTGCGTGGCGGATGGCGCGGGGCCATCGATGTGGTGCTGGCCGGACGCGGTGTACCCAGGTGCAGCGCGTACCAGCGACCGACATAGGTCAGCAATGCGATGCCGATCAGGGCAGCGCCAGCAAACCACGATGCGGCGTGCTGGCCATACGGCACGATCACCGCGGCGGCAATCAGCGGGCCCAGCGCGGTGCCGAAGTTGCCGCCAACCTGGAACACCGACTGTGCGAAGCCATGTCGGCCACCCGATGCCAGGCGTGCGATACGCGAGGCCTCGGGATGGAAGATCGCCGAACCAATGCCGACCATCGCGGCGGCCAGCAGCACCATCGTGTAGTTCGGCGCGAAGCCGAGCAGCAGCATGCCGCACAGGGTCGAGGCCATGCCGATCGGCAGCGAGTACGGCGCCGGGCGGCGATCGGTGGCGATGCCGATCAGCGGCTGGAAGATCGAGGCGGTGAGCTGGTAGGTCAGCGTGATCAGGCCGATCTGGGTGAAGCTGAGATTGAAGCCGCCCTTGATCACCGGATAGATGGCCAGGATCAGCGACTGCATCATGTCGTTGACGACATGCGAGGTGGAGATGGCGGCCAACACGCCGGGAGCCACCGGGCGTGAGGTCGTTGCGGGGGAAGCCAGGGTCGACATGGACACAGTCAGGTTGGGGGCGAGCCACGCATGCTACGGTTGCACCTCCCTCCCTTCTGCCGCGTCCTGGTCATGGCCTATCGCAAAAAGGACATCCCCTGCCCGGTCCGCGAAACCGCTCCCTGGCGGGAGGTGCCGATACAACGGCCGGTGACCTGCCGTGCCCGCCATTACCAGGCCGGCACCCATATCTCGCCGCACAAGCACCGCCGTCACCAGTTGGTCTATGCACAGTCCGGGTTGATGGTGGTGCGCTCGGAGGTCGGCCGCTGGGTAGTGCCTTCCACCCGTGCGATCTGGGTACCTGCAGGCATTGCCCATGCGGTGGACTGCATTGCCGAGGTGCACATGCGCAGCCTGTATGTGGAGCCGGAGTTCGCGCCACACCTGCCTGCCGAAGCCTTCGCGATACAGGTGGCCCCCCTGCTGCGCGAACTGCTGCTGGCTGCCAGCCTGATCGAGGGTCCACACGAGGACGACAGCCGCGATGGCCGTGTGGTGCGCCTGCTGCTGGACGAACTGCGACGGATGGATGCGCTGCCGCTGCACCTGCCGGAACCGTCCGATCCCCGCCTGCTGAAGATCTGCCTGCATATCCAGAAGCATCCTGCGGACGACGCAACCCTGCAGGACTGGGCGCAGGCACTGGCGGTGGACGTGAAAACCATCCAGCGCCATTTCGCCAGCGAACTGGGCATGACCTTCGGCCAGTGGCGGCAGCAGGCGCGGCTGCTGGCAGCGATGGAACGGCTGGCGCTCGGCGACAAGGTCATCGATGTCGCACTGGCGATGGGCTACGACAGCCCGAGTGCATTCACCAGCATGTTCAAGCGCCAGCTCGGGCAGACCCCGGCGGCGTTTTTCCGGTAGCGCCGGGCCATGCCCGACGGCGGCAGTGCGGCACCACAAACGAAAACGCCGGGCATGGCCCGGCGCTACCGCTCAACGTTTCCGTTGAGGACTCAGGACGTCATCCGGTCCCAGAAGCCCTTCACGCCATCGATGAAGGTCGCCGACTTCGGCGAGTGCTTGCGCGCATCTTCACCGTTGAAGGTTGCTTCGAACTGCTCCAGCAGCTTGCGCTGGTCGTTGGTGAGGTTGACCGGGGTCTCCACCACCACGCGGCAGTACAGGTCGCCTTCGCTGCGGCTGCGCACCGAACGCACGCCCTTGCCGCGCAGGCGGAACAGCTTGCCGGTCTGGGTCTCGGCCGGGATGCGGATTTCCGCTTCACCGCCGAGGGTTGCCACGCGCACGGTGTCGCCCAACGCGGCCTGCGAGATGCGGATCGGCACTTCGCAGTGCAGGTCGTCGCCATCGCGCTGGAAGATCGCGTGCTCGCGTACCCGCACTTCCACGTACAGATCGCCTGGCGGTGTACCGGCCGGACCGGCCTCGCCTTCGCCCGACAAACGGATGCGGTCGCCGGTATCCACGCCCGCCGGCACCTTCACCGACAGCACCTTGTCTTCCTCGACACGGCCGTTGCCATGGCAGGTCTTGCAGGGCTTGGCGATGATCTGACCGCGGCCGCCGCAGTTGTGGCAGGCCTGCTGCATGGCGAAGATACCGCGCTGGATGCGCACCTGGCCGCGACCATGGCAGACGTTGCAGGTCTCGACCTTGCCGTCTTCCGAGCCGCTGCCATCGCAGTCACCGCATTCGGCCAGGGTCGGAATCTCGATGCGGCGCTCGACGCCACGCACCGCTTCTTCCAGGTCCAGCTCCATCACGTAACCGATATCGGCACCACGGCGGGCCTGGCGCGGACCACCGCCGCCTGCACCACCAAAGATGTTGCCGAAGATGTCGCCGAAAATATCGTTCATGTCCGGGCCGCCCGGACCGCCGCCACCGCCCATGCCGTGTTCGAACGCGGCGTGGCCGTGGCTGTCGTACATGCGGCGCTTGTTGCCGTCGGACAGCACTTCGTAGGCTTCCTTGCACTCCTTGAAGGAGGCTTCGGCCGCCGCATCACCCGGGTTGCGGTCCGGGTGGAACTTCATCGCGCAACGGCGGTAGGCCTTCTTCAGCTCTTCGTCGTTGGCAGTGCGGGCAACGCCCAGCACTTCGTAGTAATCGCGCTTGCTCATATCGTGGATCGCATTCCGGAAAGTCGGGATTCGTCAAAGCGGAAGAGCGGAACCAGGTCCGCTCTTGCGTCGGGCGCCCCGACACGCCAGAGGGCGGCCAGGACCCTGATACGACAACGGGACGCTGGCAGGCAGCGTCCCGCGTCGGTCCGGATCAGGACTTCTTGTCGTCCTTGACTTCGGTGAACTCGGCATCCACCACGTCATCCTGCGCCTTGCCCGCATTGCCGGCGTCGGCGCCCGGGGCGGCACCGCCCTGCTCGGCCGAAGCGGCGGCGAACAGCGACTGGCCAGCTTCCTCCAGCACCTTCGACTTGGCTTCGATCTGCGCCTTGTCGTCACCCTTCATCGCGGTTTCCAGGTCGGCCAGGGCCGCTTCCACCTTGCCGATGACATCGCCGCCAACCTTGCTGCCGTGCTCGGTGATGGCGCTGCGGGTGCCGTGGATCAGGGCGTCGGCCTGGTTGCGGGCCTGCACCAGTTCCTGGAACTTCTTGTCTTCTTCGCGGTTGGCTTCCGCGTCGGCGACCATGCGCGCGATCTCTTCCTCGGACAGGCCCGAACCGGCCTTGATCTCGACCTTCTGTTCCTTGTTGGTCTTCTTGTCCTTGGCCGACACGTGCAGGATGCCGTTGGCGTCGATGTCGAAGGACACTTCCACCTGCGGCAGGCCGCGCGGGGCCGGCTCGATGCCGGACAGGTCGAACTTGGCCAGCGACTTGTTGAAGCGGGCCTGCTCGCGCTCACCCTGCAGCACGTGCACGGTCACGGCCGACTGGTTGTCCTCGGCGGTGGAGAACACCTGCGAGGCCTTGGTCGGGATGGTGGTGTTCTTCTCGATGATCTTGGTGAACACACCACCCATGGTTTCGATACCCAGCGACAGCGGGGTCACGTCCAGCAGCAGCACGTCCTTGACGTCGCCGCCCAGCACGCCGCCCTGGATCGCAGCACCCAGTGCCACGGCTTCGTCCGGGTTGACGTCCTTGCGCGGTTCCTTGCCGAAGAACTCGGTCACCGCCTGCTGCACCTTCGGCATGCGGGTCTGGCCGCCGACCAGGATCACTTCGCTGATGTCGCTCGAACGCAGGCCGGCATCGTTCAGGGCGACGCGGCACGGCTCGATCGACTTCTTGATCAGTTCTTCCACCAGCGACTCCAGCTTGGCGCGGGTCAGCTTGATGTTCAGGTGCTTCGGGCCCGACGCGTCAGCGGTGACGTACGGCAGGTTCACTTCGGTCTGCTGGGCGCTGGACAGTTCGATCTTGGCGCGCTCGGCAGCATCCTTCAGGCGCTGCAGGGCCAGCGGATCCTTGCGCAGGTCGATGCCCTGGTCCTTGTTGAACTCTTCAACCAGGTACTCGATGACGCGGTTGTCGAAATCTTCGCCGCCCAGGAAGGTGTCACCGTTGGTGGCCAGCACTTCGAACTGCTTTTCACCATCGACGTTGGCGATCTCGATCACCGAAACGTCGAAGGTGCCGCCGCCCAGGTCGTACACCACGATCTTGCGATCCTTGTTGTCGCCCTTGTCCAGGCCATAGGCCAGCGCGGCCGCAGTCGGCTCGTTGATGATGCGCTTGACGTCCAGGCCGGCGATGCGACCTGCGTCCTTGGTTGCCTGGCGCTGGCTGTCGTTGAAGTAGGCCGGCACGGTGATGACCGCTTCGGTGACCTTCTCACCGAGGAAGTCCTCGGCGGTCTTCTTCATCTTTTCCAGCACCTTGGCCGAGATTTCCTGCGGCGCCATCTTCCTGGCATCGCTGGTGGCCACCCAGGCATCGCCATTGTCATGGGCCAGGATGCTGTACGGGACGTGCGCGATGTCCTTCTGCACTTCGGCGTCGGTGAACTTGCGGCCGATCAGGCGCTTCACCGCGTAGAAGGTGTTCTTCGGGTTGGTCACGGCCTGGCGCTTGGCCGAGGCACCGACCAGGACTTCGCCGTCCTTGGTGTAGGCGACGATCGACGGGGTGGTGCGATCGCCTTCCGAATTTTCGATGACGCGGGCCTTGCCGCCGTCCATGATCGCCACGCACGAGTTGGTGGTGCCGAGGTCGATACCAATGATCTTGCCCATGGGGGAGACTCCTTGAAGGATGTTGTTTTTGTCAGTCCGGCCGTTCGGCCGGTGGATGAATGGGATGTGGGGGAGGCTCGTGGAACATTCAAGCCATCCCCCGAACGCTGTGTTTCCGGTTGCCCGGCGCGTTCAGCGTCGGGTCGGGCGCGGATCCTGCCCGCCTCCCGGCCCCGCGGGGTCAGTCGGCCGCCACCACCACCAGCGCCGGCCGCAGCAGGCGCTCGTTGAGCAGGTAGCCCTTCTGGAACACGGTCACCACGCTGCCGGGGGCGGCGCCCGGAGTCGGCACCTGGCTGATGGCCTGGTGATGCTCCGGATTGAACGGCTGGCCGGTCGGGTCCAGCAGGACCAGGCCGTTGTCGCCGGCGACCTTCAGCAGCTGCCGGTAGGTCAGCTCCAGGCCTTCACGCAGCGGATGGGCATCGTCACCGGCGGCCTTCAGGCCGGCATCCAGGCTGTCGAACACCGGCAGCAGCTCGCCCAGCAGCTTCTCGTTGGCGAACTTGCGGGCCTGCTCGATGTCGCGGGCGACGCGCTTGCGCTGGTTCTCGAGGTCGGCGCGTTCGCGCAGTACATCGGCCTTGACCTGATCAAGCTCAGCGCGCAGGCGCTCCACTTCGTCGTTCACGCCGGCGGCGGCGGCCGCATCGGCGGCACTCTGCTGGGATTCGATATCTGGATGTTCGTGGTTCATGTCTGGGTCCCTGGCGGTCAATCTCCGCCTCCACCCACCCTAGTGTGGGCGGGATGCTGCGTTTCAAGCGTCGGATGTTCCGGGAGTGCGCCCGGCCGGTGAAAAGGCCGCGCCGAGCACATCGGCGGTGGCCTGGACCAGCGGAATCATGCGGTCGTAGGCCATCCGCTTCGGCCCGATCACGCCCAGTACGCCCAGCACCTGGCCATTGGCGGTGTACGGGGCGGTGACCAGCGAGACACCCTGCAGCGGCATCATCCCGGTCTCCTCGCCGATGAAGATACGCACGCCCGGGGCCTGGATGGTGCGCTCCAGCAGCTGCAGGATCTCGCGTTTGCTGGAAAACAGCTCGAACAGCTCGCGCAGGCGTTCCAGGTCGGACAGGTCCTGTACTCCCATCAGCCGGGTCTGGCCGGCCACCAGCATGTCGTCGGCCGGCGGCTGCAGGGCCTGCTCGGCCAGCTCGATGCTGTGCGCCAGCAGCTGCTCCAGCTCCGAGCGCGCGTCGCGCAGCTCCAGCAGCAGCCGAGTGCGGATCTCGGCCATCGGGAGGCCGGCGAAGTGGGCATTGAGGTAGTTGGCGACCTGCTCCAGCTGGCCTGGCGCGAAGTCCTGACGGGTCTCGATGACCCGGTTCTGCACCTCGTTGTCGGCGAACACCAGGATCGCCAGCACCCGGCGTCCGTCCAGCGCCACGAAATCGATCTGTCGGAAGGCAAACTGCTCGCGTCGTGGCGCGCTGACCACGCCAACGAAGTGGCTCATCGCCGACAGCAGTTCCGAGGCGCTGCCAAGCAGGGCCTGGGTGCTGCCGCCGCCCGCCAGCTCCTGACGCAGGCGGGCCAGCTCGCCCTCGCCCGGCGGCTGCATCTGCAGCAGGCTGTCGACGAACACCCGGTAGCCATGCGCGGTCGGGATGCGCCCGGCCGAGGTATGCGGCGACGCCAGCAGCCCCAGGTCTTCAAGGTCGCCGAGGATGTTGCGGATGGTGGCCGGGCTGACCTCGAGGCCGGCCACACGCGCCAGCGTCTGCGAGCCGACCGGCTCGCCGTCCTGGATGTAACGCGCGATCAGCGAGCGCAGCAGATGGCGCGCACGCGGGGCAAGCTGGTCGGGAGAACCGTGCATGGAATCAACCTGTGAGACACGGACACTAGATAATGGCGGCGCATCACCTTGGCAAGTCATTGGACCTCCCTCGCCCACGTGCTAGCGTTGCGCGGCTGCTGATACCCCTTACCCATGCTCAGACATCTTTCGATCAAGGATTTTGCCGTCGTCCGCGCCACCGAACTGGAGTTCGGGCCCGGCATGACGGTCGTTTCAGGCGAGACCGGCGCCGGCAAGTCGCTGATGGTCGACGCCCTGGGCTTCCTGTCCGGCCTGCGCGCCGACAGTGGCGTGGTCCGCCACGGTGCCGCGCGCGCCGAGCTTTCCGCCGAATTCGCGCTGGACCAGCTGCAGGCCGCGCGCCAATGGCTGGCCGACAACGAGCTGGACGATGAGGAACAGTGCCAGCTGCGGCGGGTGATCCGCGCCGATGGCGGTTCACGTTCGTGGATCAACGGCCGCCCGGTGACGCTGGCACAGCTGGCAGACCTGGCCGGATTGCTGGTCGAAATCCATGGCCAGCATGAGCAGCAGGCCCTGCTGACGCGTCCGTCGCAGCTGGCCCTGCTCGACGCCTATGCCGGCAACGAGGACGAGCGCCGCCAGGTGCGCCGTGCCGCTGCCGCCTGGCAGACGCTGGTCGACGAATCACTTGCCCTGTCGCAACAGGGCGACGTCAGTGACCGTATCGGCTTCCTTGAACACCAGCTGCGCGAGCTCGACCGCGAGGACCTTGAGCCGGAATCGATCGCCGCACTCGGCGCCAGCCACCGCCGCCAGGCCCATGCCAGCGCGTTGCTGAGTGCCTGCCAGGCCGCCAGCAACCAGCTCAACGGCGACGACGGCAGTTCCGCGCTGGACCTGCTGCAACAGGTCCGCCACGAGCTGTCGCGGCTGATCGAGCACGACCCGCGCCTGGGCGAGGTGGACGGCCTGATCGAGAACGCCTCGATCCAGCTGCACGAAGCCCTGTCGCTGCTGGACCGGGTGCACGACGACCTCGACGCCGACCCCGAACAGTTCGAGGAGAACGAGCGTCGCCTCGGCCGACTGCACGACCTGGCCCGCAAGCACCGCGTGCCGATGGACGAGCTCGGCGCGCAGCGCGAGCGCATGCATGCCGAAGTGGAACAGCTGCGCGGCGCCGACGAGCGCCTGCAGCGCCTGGCCGGCGAGATCGACAAGGCCGTCGCCGCCTGGCGCGTACAGGCCGACGTGCTGTCCGCCAGCCGCCGCAGCGCTGCTGCCGAACTGTCGGCCACCACCACCGGCATCATTGCCGAGCTGGGCATGGGCGGCGGCCAGTTCCTGATCGAGCTGGAGCCGCAGGACGCCGGCAAGCCCGATCCGCAGGGTGCCGAACGCGTGGAATTCCTGGTCGCGGCCAACGCCGGCCAACCGCCGCGCGCGCTGCGCAAGGTGGCCTCCGGCGGTGAACTGTCGCGCATCTCGCTGGCCATCGAAGTGGCCGCGCTGGACCTGGATGCGGTGCCGACCATGGTGTTCGACGAAGTCGACTCGGGCATCGGCGGTGCAGTGGCCGACATCGTCGGGCAGAAGCTGCGCGCGCTGGGCGAGAAGCGCCAGGTGCTGTGCGTGACCCACCTGCCGCAAGTCGCCTCGAAGGGCCATGCGCACTACCGGGTCAGCAAGGCGCCGGTGGAAGGCATGACCCAGAGCGCAGTGGAGAAGCTGGACAGCAAGGCACGCGAAGAAGAACTGGCGCGCATGCTGGGCGGCGTGGAAGTGAGCAAGGAAGCGCGCGCCGCCGCGCGCAAGCTGCTGCAGGTCTGAGCCCCGCTTTTGTAGCGTCGGGCCATGCTCGACTTCCGCACGGTAGTGCCGGCCGCTGGCCGGCACCCCGACGCGGTTGGGCGAAGATCGTGAGGTTGCCGGCCAACGGCCGGCACTACCAGGCTCACCCCAACGGCCGCGCCAGATCCACCGTTTCCACCAGGAAATCGAGGAACGCGCGTACGCGTAGCGGCAGGTAACCGCCCTGCCCCAGGAACACTGCGTGCACCTCTTCGAGGTCACCGGGATTGGCCTCTTCCAGCACCGGCAACAGGCGTCCGGCAGCGATGTCCTCCTGCACCTGATAGGTCGCCAGCCGCGCCAGGCCCAGGCCCCCCAGCACCAGCTGACGCAGTGCGTTGCCGTTGCTGGCGCGTGCATTGCCGCTGGGCAGCAACATCCGCTCACGACCATCCTGCAGCAGCGGCCAGCCCTGCATCGCACGCGCATGACCGATGTCCAGACGGTTGTGCGACTGCAGCTCCTCGGGGGTGCGCGGCAGGCCGTGCCGCTGCGCATAGGCCGGTGCGGCCACGATCATCATCCGCGTTGCGCCCAGCCGTCGTGCCACCAGGCTGGAACTCTTCAGCGGGCCGGCGCGCACCGCCACGTCGGTTCTCTGCTCGAGCAGATCGATCACCTCGTCGTTCAAGGTCAGATCGACGCCCACCTGCGGGTTGCGCTCGAGGAACGCCGGCAGCAGCGGCAACAGGAAATGCTGGCCGAACGGCACGTTGGAATTGACCCGCAGCCGTCCGCGCGGCTCGGCATGCGCGCTGGCGCAACGCTCGGCCTCCTCCAGGTCGGCCAGCACGCGCAGGCCACGCTCGTAGAACGCGCAGCCCTCCGGGGTCAGCTGCAGCTGGCGGGTGGAACGCTGCAGCAGGCGCGTGCCCAGCCGTTGCTCCAGCCGTGCCACCAGCTTGCTGACTGCCGACGGCGTCATATCCAGCGTACGCGCGGCGGCGGAAAAGCCACCGGTCTCGATCACCCGCACGAACACTTCCAGTTCGCCGGATCGGTTGATGTCGGGTCGTGCCATGACTATGAATTCAGTTCACAGATGATTGTCCATGCGCAGTCTAGTTCACAGATGAGCGCGGAATCACCATGGCGGTCCCTCCACTCTGGGCCGCCCAATGAATCGCTTCAGCCAGCTCACCGCCGCCGCATTGATCGTCCTGTCCGGCGCTGCCAGCGCCGCCCCGCCCCCACTCTGGGTCGCCAGCTGGCAGGCCAGCCCGCAACGGGTGTGGGACGCGGGCTTCCTGTTCCCCACCCTGATTCCAGCCGAACTGCATGACCAGACCTTCCGCCAGACCGCGCGTATCAGCCTGGGCGGCCCTCGGCTGCGGGTTCGGCTGAGCAATGCCTATGGCAGCCAGCCGCTGCGGATCGAGGCGGCAAGCGTGGCGGCACAGGCAGGCGCAACGCCGCAGCCACTCCGTTTCGACGGCCAGCCCAGCGTGCTGATCGATCCCGGCCAGGAACGGCTGAGCGATCCACTACCACTGGCCACGGATGACCGCCAGGCGCTGCAGGTCAGCGTCTTCGTGCCGGGGCCGACGCCGCTGCAGACGTTCCATTGGGAAGGCCGCCAGACCAGTTGGATTGCGCCCGGCGACCAGAGCCAAGCCCAGGCACTGAGCCGGGCCAGCAGCACCACTGCCCGCCTGTTCCTGACAGGCATCGAGGTCGAGGCGGCGGCCAGCGCGCGCAGCGTGGTGGTGATCGGCGATTCAATCACCGACGGCGCTAGCGCCAGCCTCGACCAGGACCAGCGGTGGACCGACCATCTGGCGGCGCGCCTGGCACCGCAAGGCGTGGCCGTGGTCAACGGCGGCATCTCCGGTGGCCGGTTGCTGCGCGACGGGATGGGGGACGCCGCCCTCAGTCGCTTCCAGCGTGACGCGCTGGACCAAGCCGGCGTGGCCAGCGTGATCGTGCTGATCGGCATCAACGACATCAGCTGGCCCGGCACCGCGTTCGCCCGCAACCAGGTGCGGCCAACGCTGGCCGAACTGCAGGCCGGCTATCGCGCCTTGGCCGACCAGGCCCGTGGCCGGGGCCTGCGCATTCTGGGTGCCACCCTGGCGCCGTTCGCCGGCGCCCTGCCCGGCACGCCGCTGGACGACTACTACCAGCCGGAAAAAGAAGCGCTGCGCCAGCAGCTCAATGCCTGGCTGCGCAGCGACAGCCCGTTCGATGCGCTGATCGATCTGGATGCCGCCCTGCGCGACCCGGCGGATCCGTCACGGATGGCTGCCGCCTATGACTCCGGCGACCACCTGCATCCGGGCGATGCAGGCAACAAGGCGATGGCCGAGGCGGTGGATCTGGACGCCTTGCTGGGCAGCCCGGGGTCAGAGCCCTTTCCTGGTGGAAAAGGGATCTGACCCCAAGGGGCCGGCCGGGGTCGGATCTCCTTCCCGCAGGGAAAGGGCGCTGACCCCATCAACGAAAAACCCCGGGCAAGCCCGGGGTCTTGTCGCATCCAGCTGGCCGGAACGGCTTACTTGCGCTTCTTGCGCACGTACAGCACCAGCGAGTGCTCTTCCAGCTCGTAGCCGTGGTCGGCTGCGATCTTGCGCTGCAGCTCCTCGATCTCGTGGCTTTCGAACTCGATGATCTTGCCGCTGTCCACGTCGACCATGTGGTCATGGTGGCCACCACGGTCCAGCTCGTAGACGGCCTGGCCGCCTTCGAAATTGTGCTTGAGCACGAGGCCGGCGGCCTCGAACTGGGTCAGCACCCGGTACACCGTGGCAAGGCCGATCTCGTCGCCGTGCTCGAGGAGCTGGCGGTAGATATCTTCGGCGGTCATGTGGTGCTGGGCGTTGCGCTGCTCGAGCAGCGCCAGGATCCGCATCCGCGGATGGGTCACCTTCAGGCCGACTTTACGCAGGTCGTGGGTTTCCATAGGTCTCCGTTCATTGGCGATTTAGCGCCAGCTGCCTCGGATTGGGTCGCGGTGGCACGCCGGGAGTGTATCATCGGTTTGATTTCCCCAACCGCCAGTCCCGATGCGCAATCTCCTGTTGGTCGCCGCCGTCGCCCTGTCCACCACCGGGTGCGGCATCATCTACAAGCAACCCATCTATCAGGGCAACCTGATCCGGGAAGATGCCGTGGCCAAGCTGCAGGTCGGGCAAAGCAAGCAGCAGGTCACCGCGCTGCTGGGCACCCCGTCCATTCCCGACCCGTTCCATGCGCAGCGCTGGGACTACACCGCCAGCCAGCGCGTGAACCGCCTGGGCCGTACCGAGGTGAAGAACTTCACCGTGTTCTTCGAGAACGACAACGTGACCCGTTGGGAAGGCGAGTATTTCCCGGGCAACGACAAGGCCCTGGCCCAGCAGACCGTCCGCCAGTTCGGCCGCAACCTGCCGAAGGACAAGAAGAAGAAGGGCCGCTGAGGCCCCCTGCCCGTCCACGCGGACGGGTTGCGGGAATCAACCGCCGAGCGCGCGACGCCGGCGGTTGTCCTTGGGGTCGGCCAGCAGCGGGCGTAGCAGCTCGATGCGGTCGCCATCCAGCAGCACCTGCTGCGGGCGCGCCAGTACGCCGTGCACGGCCACGGCCGGGCATCCAGCACTGCCTTCCAGCGCGGCAGCGGCAATGGCCTCGGCCACGGTGGCGCCCTCTTCCAGCTGCAGCCGGCGCGACAGCACCTGTTGCGGCCAGGCTAGCACCACCTCGACCTCGATCATCGTTCAGGCCTCGTCGGCGACGCGGACGAAGTCGTTGACCATGCGATCGGCCAGCCCCTGGAAGCCGATCGCCAATGCCGGGCCAAGCAGCCGCGAGCTGGGCTCGAACTCCAGGGTCAGGGTCACCTTGCAGGCATCCTCGGCCAGCACATGGAATTCCCAGCGGCCGTGCAGTTGCTTGAACGGACCGTCGCGCAGCTGCATGTCGATGCTGTGCGGTCGCTGCAGGGTGTTTTCGGTCTGGAACCAGGTACTGAACGAGCCCAGGCCCAGGTCCAGGCGCGCGACAAGACGGTCCTCGCCCTGCTCCAGGATCTGGGCAGCCGAGCACCAGCGGAAGCGGCGCGGATAAGCCTGGACATCGTTGACCAGGTCGAACATGCGTGCGGCCGAATGTTCGACCAGGGCGCTGCGGCGGATAGTTGGCATGAATACAGGACGTTTCGGCAATCGACCGGGCGGGCCCGAATCGGAGACAATACGGATATGAGCAAGAACAGCGGCAAGGATAAAGCAAAGAACGCGACGGCCAACAAAACCATCGCGTTGAACAAGCGTGCCCGCCACGAGTACCACATCGAGGAGCGCTTCGAAGCCGGCCTGGCCCTGCAGGGCTGGGAGGTGAAGTCGATCCGCGCCGGCCGCGGCAACATCATCGACGCCTACGCCTATGTGAAGCAGGGCGAGATCTTCCTGATCGGCGCGCAGATCACCCCGTTGATCCAGGCCTCGACCCATGTGGTGGCCAACGATCGGCGCGAGCGCAAGCTGCTGCTGCACCGGAGCGAGATCGACAAGCTGGTGGGCAAGGTCGAGCGCGATGGCTATACGATCGTGCCGACGGCGATGTACTGGAGCAAGAACAAGATCAAGCTGGAAGTGGCGCTGGCCAAGGGCAAGCAGACCCACGACAAGCGCGATGCCGCCAAGGATCGTGACTGGGCGATCGAGAAGCAGCGTGTGATGCGTCGCGGTAACCGCGACGCGTAAGGCCGTTGCACATGACCATGTAGAGTCGAGCCATGCTCGACTGCGTTGGCTTTCTGTAGAGCCGAGCCATGCTCGGCTTCGGCAAGAAAAGCAGTCGAGCATCGCTCGACTCTACAAAAGGCGGGTCACCCCGCCAGCACGCCCTGCCTGCGCATCCGCGGCGCCAGCGCCGCATGCATCACCGCCAGGTGCATCACCACGGCCAGTTCCGGCGCGTAGCGGTCATCACCCGCCCGCCATTTGCGCGCCAGTTCAGCCGCATCAGCCGGCAACAGCGCCAGCAACTGGGCGTCATCCAGCGAATCAGCCGCACCCTGCAGCTGCCGGGCCATCTGCCGCGACTGCCACACATGCACACCGATGCTGAGGCTGGCCAGCGACATCAGGACCACGGCCAGCCCGTGTTCGAACCACTGCGACAGCACCTCCGGCCCCCACAGCAGGGCGGCCAGCACCGCCAGCGCCGGCAAGCGCCAGCCCAGCCAATGGAACCGGCCCCGCTGCGACCAATGCACCACCACCGCACTGGCCACCAACGCGGCGGCGGCGGTAGCCGGCAGCTCGGTCAGCCAGGTGGCCGCCAGCAGCACCGCCAGCACCGCCCAGACCCAGCCCGGCGGCACAGCGCGCCGCTGGTAATCGGCGCCGACCGGCCCGATCAGCTGTCGCAGGCTGCGTTGTTGGCTTGCATCGGTCACCCACAGTCTCCGTGTCTGTCCTGGCTTGGATGGTCGTTGCCAGTGTGTCGCAAATTCGTGCCCACGAAGTTAGCAATCCGCTATGACAGGTGCTCTACAACAAGTTGCGGATTGACAATACGCGTGGGTGGAGGCCGCGCTCACCCCGCTGACAGATCCTTGCTGAGGAACACCCTGCACGTACCCGGCGGATCGCACGGCACTTCACCGAATACAGTCCAGCCATGCTTCACATAGAAGTCCGGCGCCTGGAAGCTGATCGTGTACAGCACACCGGAGCGGCAACCCCGCCGCCGCGCCTCATCTTCCGCAGCCTTCAGCACACGCGAGCCCAGCCCGCTGCCGCGGTATGCCGGTGGCAGATGGAACAGATCGACAAACCACAGGCCCAGCGACGTTCGCCCTGTGAGGCCCCCTACCACCTTGCCGCTGGCTGGATCGGTAACCAGTACCGCCAGCGCGCGTCGATCGGCATACCCTGCAGCCTCCAGATTGAACTGGTCCAGGCCACTGCCAATCAGGTCCAGCGCCTCGTTGCTGGGTTCATCCGTTACAGCGATTTCAAGCGACATCGGATCCGTCCATAAGCTGCATATCCGGGATCCTGATCCTATCAACCCTGCGTGCACCCGGCGCAGCGCCCAACGCTATTTCACCTTGGCGTCAGCACAGACAGATGCCGCTGCATCCAACAGCGGGCCGGCCTCCAGGCGTGGCGCAGGACCTGTTGCCGGGAACGCTGCCGCGAGCGCCTTCGCTGCCTGGTCTGCATGGGGCTGGATGTACCAGGACGACTCCGGCGACAGCGTGTCACCGCGCACCTCCTGCTCGAACCGGTACTGGCCCCAGTAGATCGCCAGCGGTTCCTCCAGTGCATTCAATGGGTTGCGCAGCGTCAGCGCGGCGGGACACAACGCCGTAAAGGCTTCGGCCAACGCCTTTCGTTGCGCCGGCGGCTGCCCGGCTGAAAGAAAGTGGCTGTACTCGTGCATCACGATCGGTGCCCAGTCTTCCTCGGCATCGAACATCGAGAACAGAAAAATGTATCCGTCCCGCAGCTTGGCCTGGGTCTGCGTCGCATCCGGCCACCAGAGGAAACGCACCTGGAAGGTGGCTGGCGCATCCACCCTGAAGAACGCCTGCATCTGCGCTGCAAGCCCGCCGACCGGGTCGGATGCCAGCTGCCGTGCGAGTTCGCGCTTCTGCGCGTTGAATGGCGCCTGCCCTGCCAGCAGCTGGCGTGCATGCGGGGCGAAGCGCGCGTAATACCGCCGCAGCAAGGCCTGGTCATGGTGGTCCTGGCCGGCAATTGCAGCCTTGACGGCTACGTCGAACGATTCTGCCGCCAGGAAATGGTTGGCGAACGGATCGCCGTCGCGGGTGTCTGCACCTGCGAACACCCGCTCGGCTGCCGCGGCCATTACCTCGTGATCCCGCGCCAGTGGTGACGTGCGCTGGCGGAATGCTGCATAGGCAGCCAACAACGCGCGGTCCTGCTCGTCCAGGCCGAAGCGCCGCTGCCACTCCTGCTGGTAGACCGAAGCGGTGTATCCCGGCAGCCAATCAGGCAGGTTGTCGAGCAGGTTGAACAGGTCCAGCGATGGACTGTAAGCCACCTCCACCGTCGCCTGCGGCGATTCGACCGCTACGACGGGCCATGCCTGCATTGCCAGAACGGCCGCGGCAAGCGCCCGCGCCCATCCCAGTCGCATCTTGCCGGAGCTGACGGAAACGACCATGGGAGGCCCGTGGAGTGACGTCAGGAAATTCGAGCATGCCTCCCCGGGGATGGCAACGTGCCAAGCGGCAGGGGCACGAGACCACCCCGCGCGTGACTGTTCAGGAAGATTGCCGTACCATTCGCAGCGTTAGGCAGGCTCCTGGGCGACTTTAGGTCAACCTGGAACCTGAAAGCCTTGCAAGACTTGAAGAAACCGGGGGTGCATTGTCCCCGTGACGCCATCGGCGCCGGTTTCGCAAACACCAGAATATCGAAGCCCATCAATGCTTTAGCTTGATGGGCTTTTTCGTTCATGCCTGCCGGATGGGCAGAAATGGGCATCGATTGGCAGCGTTTGGTCAACTTCTTGGTCAACATTTGATGTTGACCTTTGCGGACGTCAGCGCGCAGAAGACTCTGTCAGCTGCAGTTCTGCGTTCTCCAATCGTCGGATCTCCTCGCCGATCTTCGTAGACAGGATGTCGAACTTTTGGCCTATCTGCATCAACAGCACTTTCACCTCGCGCTCGGACATCGCGGCTTTGATGTGAAGGCCAACAAATTCGGTGATCTCTTTTGCCAGTTCTCGGTTGTGGAGGCGGGCGCGAATGGGGGTCATATCGAACCTTGCCTCCCGGGACTGTTCACCCCCTGGCCCCTTGAGGTCCAGTTTCCACACATTAGTTTCAGCCATGGCCGCTTTGGCTTCATTCATAGCAACGAACAGACCACGCACATGCCGGGTCAATAAGGGCTGGAGCGCTAGGAGATTGGATCGCTCTGACTCAGCCTGCCTCGCCATGAGCGCGTCTCTGCGCTCAACCATCCGCTTCGCCTCCTGGGCCGCATCACGGCGACCCTCGAGCGCCAAGTCCAAGCCCCATTTCAGCAAGATGCCTGCAATAAGCGAAACGACCGGCAAGCCGTACTTCCAGAAGTTCCCCGCCGCCTCTGCGGCGGGTGCTGCTGGCGCGATCAGGATTTCAATAGGCATGGAGCCCCCTTCTTCCATGGAATGCTCATATCCTGCCTGAACGATTTGAGGAATTGATCAAATCGGCGGTTTGAGCAAATCGCCAAAGCAGCCGAGGAACTGTGAGCAGATCCCTACTCCATCCAGGCAAATGGCCGCTTCATGGTTTCCTTGGCCAAACGGTTCGCCCTTACGGCTTCCCTCCAGCGAGAGATCTCAGCCACGTCCTGCCGCAGCCTCGCCTCGTGCCTGGCCACCCACATCTCGGCGCCGGCGCGACCTTGCTCGTAACTGCTGCATCTGCGGAAAGGCCCTCCGGGCCCATGCCGATGGCGATCCAGCGACGCAATCCACGTGTTGTCGTCTACACGCTGGGACATGCTCACCAACCACACGCCCTCGCACGCGATCACGGTCAGGGGTTCGTCCGCCTTGCCGGCGGAGCTTGTTGTCCAGTAGAAGGATTCGGGAAGTGACATGGACGGGAGGATACGAATGGCGGTCGCAGCGCCTGCGATTGTGAGCACTTTATTGCCACGCGTCGTCCAGCCGCCCTACGCTGCCAATCGGTGCTCGTAGAAGGGATGCCGCTTGTCGTCGAAGATCCGATAGAGCTCGGCCAGGTCGGCGGGATCCGGGTTCAGCCAAGCGTCGACGTGCTCAGGCTTGATGTTGATGATCGTCCGGTCGTGGCCGGCGGCGGCCACCTCGGGTTCCGGGTCGTCGGTGATCGCGGCGAACGACAGTAGATCCGGTTCCTTGCCGGCCGGGTCCACCCAATGCGACCACAGGCAGGCCACCAGCATCGGCTCGCGCGTGCGCGGGGTGAACTGCACCACCTGATTCTTGCCGTCCGGCCCCTCCACATTCTCGTAGAAGGTGTCGACCACCATCAGGCCATGGGTATGACCGAAGGCCGGTGCCCAGAACTTCTCCAGGCTGTCGCGGCGGGCGTTGTAGGTGCCAGGGAAACGCTGGTCGTAATTGGCCGGCTTCCCGGCCAGTCGGCAGTGATAGCGCATCGGCTTGATCGTGAGCTTGCCTCCCTCAGAGACGATCACCGGGGCGTAGACCCCGGGGAAGATCCGGCTGTCCCGGTCCTTGCCGTCGGCGCGCTTGAGGTCGGCCAGCTTGCCCATGGCGCGCTCGATCTTGTTGCCAGCGATCCGCACGTCTTCTCGGGCCTTCTTCGTCTCCTTAGCCTGCAGCGATCGCTCCGCATCGGCCAGGCGCTTCCGGTTGGCGAAAAGCTCCTGCTCCAGAATTGCGGCCTCGGCCTGGTTCCACTGCTGGATCTCTGCCCACACCGCTCGCTCGGCCGCGCTGGTGCCGGCCCGGAACGCATCATCCATCGCCTTCGGGGTCTTGGGCCGCTTCTTGCCCGGGTCGTGGGCGTAGAGCGCCGCGAACTCCTGCAGCGACACGGTGGCACCGGTCATGCGGACCAGCTTCTGGTATGCGGCGGTGATCTGGGCGGAATAGCACATGGGCGGATTACAGCACGCCGACCTTATCGCGCTGTGAGAGTCCCTGGCCGCTGAAAGGGGCCGCCGCGGCGGCCCCGTGGACCTTACAGGTCCGGCAGGCCCAATCGTCTACGCAGAGCGGCCAGAAGCACGGTCGAGGTCCGCACCAGCGCATGCTGGTCGCGGGTCAGCTCGTCATACATCTGCAGCACCTCCGGGGGGACCTGCCCTACCCGGCCTGCCTTGAAGGCCTCCATCGAGACTACCTGAGCCTTATAGCGCTCATCTTCCATGCCCTTCTCCAGCATCTGGCGGCGGGAGTGCCGCCCCCTGGATGCCTTGGGCCCCACGTCCAAGCCTGTTGCAGGGGAAAGAAAACCAGCACCACTGTCCATGGGCTGGGCGTTCTCCTGCTTTCCTTCTCCAATGGCCACCGCCTGAAAGTCCTTCTTGTCCATCGGTTACTGACCCCTGTATCGGTAGAGCCGGCACCATCGCCGGCGTCTTCACACTGCTTTCATCCAAGCAGATCCGATCGGGTCAGAAAGTTGCAGCAGCTACTCCGTGACGGCTTTGTTCAGGCGAGCGGCCAACTTCGGGTTGAGGATGATGCCGGCCTCGGCCCTGGCGCTGTAGCGTGCCCGGTTCTTGATGGACTGCTGCAGACCGCTCGAGGTGATCGCCAGCTCCGGGTTGGCCTTGTTGAATGCGCCGATCTTGCTGAGCACCGAAGCCCGGTCGCTGGCATCGCCGTTGCGCAGGGCCATGGCGAAGGCGTTCACGAGCGACTTGCGGCGGTCGAGGATGTGCTGCTCGTAGTTCTTCAGCGCGCGGGTGGTCTCGTACTGCCTGGACACCTTCTCCGGAGCGAAGCCGTTCGCCTGCAGCAGGATCTCCCAGGGCGACAGGTCCTCAACGACCGGGTCGCCGCGCAGGGTATTGACGCCCTGGGTGGCGTAACGGCCGGCCTTGATCATGTCCTTGAGCCCCTTGGGCAGCATGGTCTCGACGCCGCGCATGATGTGGCCCTCGTCGACCTGCTGCTTGCCAACCAGCACGTTCTTCAGGACCCCGCCCATTGGTCCTGCGGCCTGCTCGAGCAGGTTGTTGAACATGCCGCGGCCGTCGAGCTCGCGATCGACGTCGCGGATCCACAGGCTGTCCAGGCCGACACGGCCGGAAATGTTGGCGCCGGTCAGCTTGTCGGCCGGCCCGTGCAGCAGCAGATCCGCACCGCCCTGCCCCAGCATGCCGGTGAGGAAAGCCCGCAGCTCGGTCTCTGCATCCCACGGCTCGTCGTCATCCCCGAAGGTGGCCTGGATGCCATTGAGCGCCCCCATGATCATGCCCATCATCGGCAGGCCCATGGCGCCGGAGAACAGTGCGCTCATGCCCAGCAGGCCGGTCAAGTTGCGACGTGCCACGCGGCGCACTTCGGGGTCCTGCCCCTTGGTGGCCTGCCACACCATGCGCCCGAGCGCCCAGGTCATGTTCAGGCTGTACTGCCGGAACATCAGCAGCACCTTGGCGGTACCGCTCTGCATGAAGCGGGCGCGGTTGGCGTTGCTGTAGTCGAAGTGGGTGTCGAAGATGGCGTCCCGGGCGAACTTCACCGCCTCGTCGAATGACTTGCCGTCTGCACGGGCCAGGCGGTAGGCGGCCATGCCGGTCGCCTCGCGGTTGACCACCTCGGTCTTGTGGAAGCCCCAGCCGATGATCTCCATGGCCTTGCTCCAGGCTGGGTTGTAGCTCGTCATGCCACCTTCGGCGATGCCTGCGAGATTGTGGGCCTGCGTCTTCTCGATGGCACCGGAGGCTTCAAGCGCCTGGTAGGCGCGGAGCTCGTCGGGGTCGGTCAGCGTCCTCTGGATGTTGCCCACGGTGCGCACAGCGTCGCGGCTGGCGGCCAGCAGGTAGTTCATGGCCTTGACCCCGCCGTGCCGTGCGGCCAGGTAGGGGTAGCTGACCAGGGCGGTCTGGGTCACGTTCACCAGCGCCGCCGCCGGCGTGGCGCCCAGGTAGTAGGTAAAGCCGAACGACGAGATCAGGTTGGTCAGCGCCGAGTCGGTCGGATTCATGATCCATTCGTGCCGCTTGCCCAGCTCTTCCAGGAGGGCGTCCCCCGCCACGATCTTTCGTGTGTCGACGCTGGGCGATGCCTGAATCTTCTTCTGCGCGTCCTTCAGGTCGGTCAGCACCCCCTGCAGCTTGTGGGCGTATCGCAGTCGGGCCAGCTGGTGCGACCCGTGCTGCATGTTGTAGGCGAAGGCGCGCACGGCATCAGGGTCGAAGCCAGGCACCGACTTGCGGTGGATCTGGTGCTTGCGCATCGACAGCTCCGGCATGGTCTGCAGGTACAGTTGGTACACCTGGTCCTGGACAGCGTCGGAGACATGGGACGTCCGCAGTTGGTCGATCACATCGGCAACGAAGGAACCGCTCGGTGCGTCCGTCGCCTTGCCCTCCGTCTTCATACCTCGGGCGGTAATAGCCCATTCCCTGCGCTCCAGGTCCTTTACAGCCCGATCCAGCTCGTTCTGCGATTCGAACATCAGGAAGGTGTTGGTCCCGTCCTTCTCCGCCGCAACGAAGAACTTGCCGAAGCGCTGCAGGGGGAAGTAGACGCCCTGCAGGCGTGCGGATTCGAACTGTTCGCGAACCTTGTGCACCAACATGCGGCGACTGCTATCGCTTAGGGCCGTTCCTCCCACCATGTCGCCGCCCTTAAGGTCCTCAATGCGTTGGACCAAGGCCTCCTCCACCGCGTCGGACCTGGCTCGATAGGCATCACGGAACTGGCTGTAGAACCTCCGCGCTTCGGGTGACAGCTGTGACCACTGCTCAACCAACGGAGCGTACTGCCGTTGCCGCCGTGGCTCTGCCTTCAGCATGGCCTTCAGCGCCTTGACCTCGTTCATGATGTTCGCCTTGGTGTCGCCGCTGCGCTCCCGCATCTGCTGCTGTTTCACCTTGATGGCGTGCAACACGTTCTTACGGTTGACCACCTGCAGGCCCTTCTCGCCGGGCATCCGGAACTGCAGGGGCTGATACTCGCGCGACGGATCTACACCGTCCATGGTGGCCTGGTGCATGAGGTCGAACAGACGCCGGCTTTCCGCCTTGTTCTTGCTGGCCCACTGGCGCGCCGCCTCGGCGATCGTGTCGGCCTCCGCCTGCAGCTTGTTCCGGTCGGCCTGCATCTCGGCCAGGTAGTCCGAATAGCGATCGATGGTCGGGAAGTAGTCACGCCCCAGCTCGGTCAGGTGCCGGGTGGCCAGTGCACCGAGCCAGGTGGGCCGCAACGTGTCTTTCACCTTGCTCAGGCTGAGGTCTTTCAGCTTCTGCCGGGCACGCGCCAGTACGTCGTCGCCCTGGATGCCCTGCTGGATAGCATCAATGTCCGCGAGCGCGTCTGCCGGCGGCATGCTGAAGAGACGGCCGCGGGCCGCCCGCGTCACCTCGGCACCGTTGGGCAGCACCACGCTCCAGGTGCGCGGCCCACTCTCAACCGGATCGGCCAGCACCTGACCACCGGTGCGCTCGGCCTCAGCGCGCGCGGCGCCGAGGGTCAGGAAGTCAGCCGGTCGGCCGCGCTCGTCGGCGAGGTACCACTGATCATCGCGGCGGAGAAATCGACCACCGTTCTGCTCGAGGAAGGCCTCGCCGCGGCCGTCGATCTGCGGCTGTGCGAACGAGTAGGACCGCACCATTTCCCGCTGCGCCTGCGCCGACATGCCGGCGCGCAGGAAGCCGTCGGCTTGGCTCAACAGGTCCCGAACCTCGGTCTCGGACCACTTCAGCGACGGCATGACGCGGCGCAGGAAGCGGCGGACCGCGGCGGCGACGCGCTTGGTGAAGCTGTTGCGGATCCCCCGCTCTGCCATCACGGCGATCGCTTCCTTGGCGAAGGTCTCGCGATCGACGGTGCCGTAGCGCTTGGTCACATCCGCCAGCACCGACTTCATCGCAGCGGTACCGGTGCCGTCGGCGGCCAGCTTGTCGATCGCGTCAACGATCTGGGTCCAGTCCTTGGCCCCCACCACCGACTCAACGCCGTAGTGCCCGATTGCCTCGTGCGCCAGCACCTGCGCGAAGCGCTGCTCGGTGGCGATGTTGCCGGCGTTGATCCAGACCGTGGGCCGACCGTCGTACATACCCTCGGCGCGGCGATAGCCCGGATCTACCTTGGCGCTGGCCGGGAAGTCCTCGGCCGAGCGCACCACGACCACGCTGGGCGCGTTTTCGCCCCAATGTTGGGTCAGGGCGGTTTTGAGCTGCAGCGCGCGGTCGAAGTCCAGGCCGCCACTGGCGGCCGGAGCTGCGGATCGGTTTACCCGCCCGCCGGGCCCAGGTGCTTCAGCTCCGGATCCTTGGCCAGCTGCTCCTTCGCCCACTGGCCGGAGGCCCGGTACTCGGCCTGCAGCGACTCGATCTCGGAGGGCGTCAGCATCGAGACGTCCCTTGTCGAGGGTGAGGATGGTGCGCGCTTCGGATTCGGTGAGGCCTTCGAAGCCGTAGCCGAACTGGTCGCGCCACCAGGGTTCGATTGATCCGAAGCGTTCACGGACGTCGGCCAGGCTCTGGGAGTTGAGGGCGATTTTCCGCGAATAGTCCTTGCCGGTCAAAGCCGTGGCCAGCACCACCTTGCCGCCGTTGTCCTCGATGTGGGTCTTCAGCTGGGCCAGGGTGCCTCCCTGGGTCAGCGTGTCATCGATCAGGACGTAGTCGCGGCCCTTCTCCACCTTGCCGGCGAACGGGGGCTGGTTGGCCAGCCGGTGTAGGGCATCGCCGGCACTACGATTGACCTTGGCGGCCTGGACGATGTCTTCGGACACCTGCAGTCCCAGGCGCTGGGCCAGCACCTCGGCGGCCATGCGCGGAATGCGGTTGTTACCTGTGGCTTCCTGGGACTGCACGGCCACCACCAGGGGCTTGCTGCCCTCCGGCAGCGCAGCACGCACGTCCTCGACAAACGCCGGGGTGATGACGTCGCGCGCCACGCGCAGAGCCGCGGTGTCGTCGCCAGCTTTGGCTGCAGCGTAATCCGCGTGCGCGCTCAGGCGACCGGGACGGTGAGCCGTCACGACATCGGGGAAGTCGGCCTCCCAGCCACGGCGGGAGAAGAGCCGGACACCACCGGTCGGGGTCTCTTCGTGCTTGACCTCGGCGAAGAAGCGGTCGAACGCGGCATTCATGGCCTGGCGCTCGGCACCGCCGGGGAACGGCCGAGCGAGCTCGGTACCGACCGGCACCGAGAAGCGCGGGTCCGAACCGAAGGACATGAAAGCGCTGGCCCGGCCGGCATCCTGCAGGCGGTCTTCGACGTAGGAACTGAAGGCACGTGCCAGGAGCTCGTGCGGCGCGGTCCAGTAGTTGCCCACGCGGCCATCGTCCAGCTTTCGGGCCTCGGTCATGAACGAGGTCGGCACGTTCTTGGTCTTCGCCTCGCCGGCGTCTGCCGACTGCCACAGCTCCACCCGGCGCTGATACATGCCCATCGCATCGCGCAATCGATCCAGCGAGCCGGTGCGCTCGGAGTTGAAGCCGGTACGGTTGGTAACCGCCTTCAAGACGCCGTCGAGTGCGTCCAGTTCTTCGTTGGTGAACCGTACCCCGCCACCCTTGGTCGGCTTCGCATCGGTGCTGAACGTCTCGCCGTTGAGCAGCCGATCCGCCGCGGCGTCGAACGTGGCCAACTCCTGCTGTGTTGCCGGCCGCTTCCGCGATCCCCAGGCCCGCTCCTTCGCAATGTGGGCACGCAGATCGCCCAGTTGCTTCTGCACCTGGTCACGGGCTTTGCCCAGGAAGGATTCAGCGCGCGCAGTGTCTTCGACATACTGCTCGGCACGGGTTCGCATGGTGTCCATCAGCTCCTGGAACGCCGCACGCAGCTCCGGACGCACGTTCCCCCGGAATCGGCTGGCATTGCTCAGGTAGTCGTCAACACCCGACGCCTTCATGACCTTGTCGCCGCGACTGTTGGTGATCTGTTCCGACCCCCGGCCGTCCTGCCGGCCGAGGTAGTGGTCAAGGGCGTGCATCCACTCGTGAGCCAGCGACCCGGCACCCTTGAGCTTGGTCAGGTTGATTACCGCATAGTCCCGCTCGTAGTGCGCGCGGGCGCCGCTAAGGCCGTGGCCACGTGCACCGAACGCCAGGCCGATCTGGCCGTCCAGGCTCATCGCGCGCGGGGGCAGGTTCAGCAGCTCGGACAGGTCGACCAGCGCATCGAAGGCGTGATTCATCACCTCCTGGCGCTCGTCCTGGTTGTTCCATTTGCCGAACTCGACACCTCGGAAGCCGAAGGTGTCCATGAACTGCTGGCCCTGGACATCACCTTCCCGCCGCGCCTCACCAATGCGCATGACCTTGTCCGGCCGCGGCAGTGCGTCCTCCCCCACGGTGGTCTTGGTGTCGATCAGTGCTGGCGCGTTCTCGGCCATGTACTGCAGCGCCGCCGCGCGGGTGTCGAACCCGTCCTTGAGATAGACGCGCTTGCGGTCGGTGACGTCGCGCGCGATCGCCCAGTTGCCGGGCTCGCGCTCCACGGCGCGATGATTGCGGGCCAGCTCGACCATCGGGATTGCCGCTTCGGCCTCAGCCTGGCTGACGAAGGTCTGCCGGCTGGCCAACGGGTTGCCCAGGCGGCCCTTTTTCGCCTTGAACAGGCGCCAGCTGCCCGGGCTGCGGGCGTCTTCCATCGCCACGTACTTCTTCGACCAAGCCGGGCCCGCCTCGGCGCCAGCGTCGGCGTCAGCGCGGCGCTGCGGTCGCGTACCGGTGGGCTTGGCCAGATCCTTGCGCGCGCCGCCCAGCTTCTCACCCAGGTCTTCGATCACCGCCGGACCAGCGGCCTGCTTCTGCGGCAGCGCGGGCGCAGCGTCGGTCGCCGCGGTGCTGTTTTGTGCAGGAGCGGCAGCCTTGCGCGCCTTCGCGACCGGCTTGCCGAGCACCTGCTCCAGGTCGTTCGGCGACGGGATTGTGCTGTGCCAGCGCGGATCCTCGTCAGGTAGCGGGTTGCCGGCGGAATCGACCTGCTGAACCTTCACCTGCCAGCGCGGATCCTTCCCCGGCGGCCGAAACTCAATCACTCGATCCCGGGTGTTGCCGTAGGCATTCACGATGCGCCCCGGCGTGAAGTAGGCGCCGAGAGTGCCAATGTCGCCGCGGTCGTACTGCGGCGAACCACCGATGCGTCGCACCTTGGGCGTATAGGCCGGGCCAGGCTCACCCGCGGCCGGTGCTGCAGCTGCTGCAGGTTCCGTCCCGTTCTTGGCCAACGCGCTGCCGCTTTCTGCCGTCGCACCGACGGTTTCGGCCGCGGTGCTGACGATCTGCCCCGTTTCACCGACGCTCGTAGCTGGCTGCGGCGCTGGCGCTGCCTCCGCCGGCTTGGTCCTGGTGACACGGCGGGTGGTCTTCTTCGGGTCGCGCACCCACGCCTTGAACTGCTCCTGCGACATTTCCTTGATGCCGCCCAGGCCGGTCCAGCCCTTCGAGTAGTTGGCCAGGTAGGTATCCCGGGCCTCCTGCTCCGACGCGGTTCCCATGATGACCTTGTGCTCATCGAAGGAGCCGTCCTTGTTGACCTGGTCGACCACGTACACCGGCAGCGCCGGATCCTCAGCGCGGTCGGTCATGAAGACGTCGACGTGGTCCTTGTCCTTGCCGACGGTGCCCTTGAAGTAGCCGTAGTGGTTCTTCAGCGCAGGCCAGCGTGGATCCCGCTGGCTGCCGGCAGGGTTCTCGATGCTGATGTCGTGGCCGTTGATGCGGACGTGACCCTTCTTGTAGTTGCCGGCTTCCTTCTGTGCATCCGTGGGCGCAGGCAGATCGTTCTGCGGGTTCGTCGCAGCCTCGGCAGCAGCGGTGGCCACCTTCGGAACTTCGGCCTGCGCGGGCACGTTGGCCTGGCCAGCGCTCGCCTCATCCACGGACTGCTCCGGAGCGGTCCCGGCCACACCGGTTGTCTCCGTCGCGCCGGCTGCACGCGGCTCGGCGACCGGTGCGCGAGACGAACCGGTGTCCAACTGCGCCGCCGCATCACCGGGCGCGCGCTGCAATTCGCTGGCCTGTGGCTCCGGGGCGGATCGATTGGTCGGCGCGGCACCATTCAGCTGCAGATCTGCAGACGGTGCGGCCTCCCTCAGCGACTGCTGCGCCGGCGATGCCGCGCCGGCGGCCTCACTCGCTGCCAGGTTGCCGGCATCGGCTGGCGGCTCAGTGAGGCCGCGCCGACGCTCGCCCTTTACCTCGTCCAGCAGCGGGCGCACACGGGCGCTGGGCAGGCCGTACTGGTCACGCATGGAGCGCAGCAGGGTCGGCGTATTGATTCCGCCATGCGTCTCGACCTGGTACTGCAGGCCGCTGTGCAGCAGCTGCTTGATGTCCGTCGTGGTCGGCTCTCGGAGCGCTTCACCGGTCTGAGCATCGACCCACGGCGGCGCGACCGCAGGCGCCGGAGGCACCGCGGCGGCCGGAACTTCCGGTGTTACCAGGGGCGCCTGCCCTTCCTGAGCTTGCGGGGCGACGGGTTCTGCCTGCGCTGCCGCAGCTGTTGCGGTATCCGCAGGCTCAGTGGGACGCCGGGCCTGGGACACCAGGTTGGCGATGCCGGCGATCGAGTCAGGGGTTGCATCAGGGAACGGTACCGTCGGCTGCGGCCGCGCGGCGACGCGAGTCCCGTCGAAGGGAGCGGACATGCCGCGGCCCTGCGGAAAGCGCATCTCAGGTTCGGCCATGACCTCCGGGCGGCCCCTGCCAGGCGTGATAGTGCCGTCCGGTGCAGCAGTCATCACTTCCGGCGGCGGAAGCGCCAGCATCTGGGGGATCGGCGGCGGTGGCAGCGGAGGTGGCGTCGGCATCGGCCGGCGTGCCAGGCGTTCCCGCTCCGCATCAGCTGCCACTGCGGCCTGGTTGTCGCCGCGGCTGGCGATCGCGCCGCCGGCGGCCATGCCGCCACCGAGCAGGCCGCCGATCGCCGCACCGGTACCAGCCGCTTCAGGGACACCTTCCCACGCTGCTTGGGTCGGGTCGACCTGGCGCTGGCCAAGGTTGCCGGCGAGCTGCGAGCCGCCCTCCTGGATGCCTTCTTCCACAGTCTCGCGCGCGGCGCCGGCCAGCATCGCTTTTGGCTTTCGCGCCAGGCCCCGGGTGAATACATCGGCTTCAAACGGCGCCGCAATGCGGCCGGCGATCGCCGCGATCGGTGCGGTGATCGCCTGCGCTTCCATCGATGCGCCGCGCGCGATGGTTTCCTTGACGGTCTGCGGGTCACCGCCGGCGGCGACCATGCGCTTGTATTCCGGATTGGCATCCCAGACCGACTGCGGCTGCGCCATCGCCTGCTGGTAGGTCTGCTGGCCCGCCGATCCGGTCTCCATGATCGTCGTCATGCCGGTGGCAGCGGCAGTCGCCGCGCGATGACCAGCGGCGGTGGCTGCCGTTTCAGCGGCCTCGGTACCGAGACCCTTGGCCAACGCACCCGCCAAGGCTCGTTCGCCCGCCCGCGCAGCCGCAAGGCGCGTGCCGGCGCCCATCGCGGCAACGTTTGGCACCTGCTCGGCCAGGAAATTGCCGATCAGTCGCGGCGAGGACAGCACCTTGCCGGCACTGGCGAAGAAGCCCTTGGTGTCCTGCAGATCCTGCTTCTCCTGCTTGAGCGCATCAGACTGGCTCTCGCCGAGGTAGTCGGTGGCCAGCTGCGTTGCCTTCGACAAGCCCGCGCTATCGGAGCCAGCCCGGCGCCCGCCGAAGATCTCAGATGGCGTGCCTGGTACCAGCGCGGCGGTCTCGGATGCGCCCTTGACCCCCAGCCTGTCCAGCGCGCGCAGGCCCTGCCGCACGATGTTGGTCGGCTCCATGGAGTTCCGCTGCTCCACGGCGCCACCGAGGATGTTGGCGGCACCGGAAGCAATGCCGAGCCCGGTGTCCTTGATCGCCTCACCCCAGGAGCGCTCCGGGCGCTTGGCCACCTTCTGGAACGGGTCGCCCTGCACGGGGGACAGCGTCGGTCGGCGCGCAACCTTGTCGGTGGCTGTGGGGGCTGGTGCTGGTGCTGGCGCTGCAGCTGCTCCGGCGCCGAAGGGATTCCCGTCGACCTTTTCAAACGTTGCCATCAGAGATTCACCTTCGAGTAGCTTCCGTCGTTGTTCTGCACGTACCAGTTCCCGTCCGGTGCCTTACGCGCTCCATCCACAGGCGGGGCCTCTTGCGGGCGCAGCCCCGCATACAGTGGATCCGCATCGAGCTGGGCCAGGGCGGTCGTCTTCGCGGCTTCGTCCATCGTGACGTTCCCGGAAATGGCGTTGAATCGATCGGTGTAGGACTTCAGGCGGTCGGCATCGGTGAGCTCCCCGGTCTGACGCGGCGCCTGGGCAGCGCGCACGTTCTTACCGTCGGCGCCTGTTACCGCCCGCCAACTACCGTCGCCACCTACAACACCCATGCTGCCGTCGGCCGCCACCGAGATCTCCGGCCGGCGAGCAATGCGGGCGGTTTCCAGCGATGCCTGCCGGTTGGCGGCGTTGTCTTGCATCTGTGCGTTGAACTGACCGGCCTGCAGCGCGCGGTTGGCGTCGCCCTGTGCCGCAACCGCGTTGACCTGGCCAGCGGCAAGATCGGCCTCATCCTGGGTGCGGAGCGCAGATGCGCGCTCGGCCTGGCGCGCGCCGGCCTCGCCCAGGATTGCCTGTGCTACTGCGGCGCGGCCGCTCGGGCTGCCTTTCAGGCTGGCGCTGCCCATAGCTCGGGTGAGCTTGTCCACCGTGGTGTCGGCGGGGTTCTCAATGATCCCGCCCTGGCGACCACGCTGCACGATCTGCGGCGTTGGCCGCGGAGCCACGACCGTCGGCGCTGCAGGTGCAGCCGCAAGGGGGGACACCATGGGTGCCAGCGTGGCGCCGGCCGGTGCGGCCGCAGCACCGCCGCTGGCTGCGATGGTTGCGGCGGATCCGGTGAACACCGAATTGCCGTTGGCATCCACGGTTCGGGTAATGCCCGCTGGCAACGTGGCAGTGCGGCCGTCCTGCGTCGTGTAGGTGCTCGGCGCAGCCGCTGCGGGGGCTGTGGACGCCCGGGGTGCGGCTGCACCTGCAGCGCCCGCCAGGGGCGCCGTGGAACTGACACTGGAACTGACCCCGGTGAAGTCTGCCCCGATCGACGGCCGCCCAGCCAGGCGCGAACCAGCGAGGTCTGCAGTCGAGTCAACGCTCGAGCTCACACCGCCGAGCGTCGGTTTCGGCTTCGCGGCACCGCCGAGCCTCACCGGTGCAATGCGGCTCAGCGCGCCGGCGGCGCCACCAATCGGATTGAGCTGGCTGGGCGCCCTCAACGGCTGGCCCTGTTGTGCAGACGGCGCTGCGCCGACCGCTGCGCGGCCTGCATCACGCACGAAGCCCGCCGCTTCGCGTCCTGGAGCCGTCACCGCGTCGGCGACGGTACCGGCCGCACGCAGGCCTGCGCCGGCGGCCTGCCGCGCCATCGTGGCGGTTCCAGCGACACCGCTGCGCAGCGCCGAGCCGAAGGCCGTGCCGGGACTCGGCCGGGCGGCAATGCGGGGCTGCCCCGGCGCGGCGCCGGCAGGGTTCAGTTCGTCTCGATCGTTGATGGCCATGCGATTCCCCTATTGAAGTTGAGGCGGATCAGGCGTCCGCGATCTCGCCCTGGAAGCTGTAGTTCTGCGAGCAGGAGTTGGATTTGCTGCGACCGCTGGAGACCTGTGCTCCATAGCTGACCGCGCTCATCGTGCTGGCGGCGAGCTGGCTGGAGATCTGCGCCTTTGCGCGTTGGATCTCCGCCGACTGCGCCAGCAGGCCGAGCATTTGCTGGATGCGCATCTGGGCCTGCTGCAGCTGTACGTCGACGTCGGCACGTTCCCGCGCCAGTCCGAGCTCGAAACTGCGATCGGCCGCGGCCGAGGCCGCCTGCTCCACGCCGGCGTCGGCGCTGTAGATCCGCGCCTTCGCGTCGAACGCCTGGCCGACAGCAGCCAGGCGAGCGCGCTCGCCGCTCAGCGTCGCGTCCCAACGAGTGATGGCGGCGCGCCACACGTCCAGGTCAACCCCGTGCTGAGCCATGCGCAGGCGCTCGGCCTCGAATTGCATGTTGTTGCTGGCCGCCCAGGCATCGACACGCTTGGCATTGGCATCGACCAGCGTGCGATACAGATCCGCCCGTTTGCCCTCGCCCTCCACACTGGCCGTGTAGCCCTGCCACTCGGCGACGTGGGCACGCCAGCGGGCCTCATAGGCGTCGACCTGCGCGCGGTACTTGTCGATGCCGAAGCGGTTGATGTCCGCCTGCACCTTCACCGCCTCGACGCGGGTGCGGTAGAAGTCGGCCAGGGTGGTTACACCGCGCAGCTGCGACTCGTAGAGGCGCACCCGCTGCTCATTGATCTCACCCCGTGCCCGCTCCCCCTCGATCTGGGCCCGGAACACCTCGACCTTGGCCAGCTCCGCCTGGATGCGATCGCGCAGCACCTGGGCGTCGGTCTGGTAGGCCTGCAGGCGAGCGTTGAAGACCGAGATCCTGGCGTTCAGCACGGCGATGACGGTTTCGCGCTGGAACGTCGCCGCCTGCAGCATCAGCTTCTGCTCGTCGGTGTGCAGCTGCGCCAGCGTCCCTTCCAGCGCAGCGCCCTGAGCAATGGCCATGCGCTGGTTGGCCAGCGATTCTTCGAACTGCTTGATCGCCGTATCACGAGAGGCCTCGGCCACGGCACCCTGCCCGGTTTGCCGGACCTCCAGGATCCTCCCGGCCAGCATGCCCTGGGGCTCGGCAAAGCCACGGGCGGCGAACTCCGAAACCGCCTGGTCGACGTTCCGCTGGGTGTCCAGCTCGATGCGGCTGCGCGCGCGCTGGAAGATCGCGTCCTCGATGATCCTTGGCAGGGCCTGGCTACCGACGATCATCGGCTTCAGCGTGGCGGTGAGCGTGTCCACCAGCGTGCTGACATACGGGGTGGCCTCGAACTGCCATGTTTCGTTGAACGGCGGCTCGATGAAGATCGGCTTCTCCGCCTCGAACTCCGGCAAGGCAATGTTCGGCACGTCGGGCAGGTTCAGTGCCTCGAACGTCGGCACCTGCGGCAAGACGTAGGTCGGCTCCGCCGGCAGCACGATCGGCGCCGGATCCACAGGAAGCGTCGGCTCGACCACGTTCGGCGTGGTCGGCTTTGCTCCGAAAGCTAGTGTCGGTGGTTGAGCGTCGAGCTCCGGCGCTTCGCTAATCGAGATCGGAGCAGCCACGAAGCCTGGCGCGCTGGGCAGCGGTACATCAGGAGCACGGAATTCCAGCGCCCCTTCATCCAGGTCGGGGCGGCGCGGCCGCTGGAACGTGGCCTGCGGATCGGCGAAGCGGAAGTCGACGTTGAAGTCGATTGGGTCCAGCCGAACGCTGTTGAGGCCCTGCAGGTTGGACACGGCCATGTTGTACGTGGTCGAGCCGAGCTCCATGAACTTGTCATGCGCGCTTCCGACCAGCGTGATCGCGGCATCCGCCGACAGGTCAGGACACCAGGTAGTTGCCATTCATGCTTCTCCAGTCAGCTCCACAGGACGTAGATCGATACGTCCCAACGATTTGCACCCTGCGTTGCCACGGCAGCAGCCCCGTCGGGGCCGTTGTAGCTGGTCTGTTGATCCATGTAGTAGGGGGCATAGCGGTCGCTGTCGATGCGATAGCGCATCTCGAGCGTGCGCCCGTCGACGTCGCCTTCGATCGTGAGCAGGAAGTCGGTTCCAACCACAAAGTCGGGAAGCATTGATACTTCTTCGCCTCCCACCAATCCGTTGTTGAAAGTAATGATCCAGTCACTGGGCTGAGGATCTTCGCCGCAGTCCTGAACAAGGTTGAATGGCTCGCGCCAGAAGCAAGGTCCTGCCATGGTCATCCCCTGGTCCGGCGATCAAGATAGATCGGCCTGAAGTCGATGGCTGCGAGCTCGAAGTCGGCGCCGTCCACGTTTTCGATCACAAAGTCGAAGTCGACGGCCTTGATCCCCTTTCCCAACTTCCAGCGGGTTTCTCGCTCGCTCGATGCCGGTCGCTCCAGGATCCGGTAGATGGCCGCTTCCTTCTGGCCGCTCTGCTCGTTGACCGTGATCACATGCAGCAGCAGCGCGCCCGTGGCGGTGTAGCCGACAAACGCCTCGGGCAGCCGCTTCAGGCGGCGCGTGCCCAATGCGGAAAGGCCCAGCCGCAGCCGCGCAGCAATCGGCGTGCCGTCGTCGTCATCGCCATCAAGCCGGTGCAGGCCGTCCGCAGCCGCGGCGTAGTAGCGACCGCCGATCTTGGCGAAGCTGTTGAATGGGTACTGGGTGTAACGACTCAGCGCGCGGCTTTCGGTGTTCATGACCCATGCGACGTATTCGCCGGTGTCCAGCGCCAGGCGGGTCACGAATCCCAGCCCGTCCTTCAGCAGCTGGGCCAGCTCGGCCGTCGCGCCGCCGGCGGCGCCGACGAGCAGCTGCTCATCCACCATCACCACGCCGGTACCGGCTTCGAATGCCGCGGCATCAGCCAGCATGCCGTCCACCACGCGCTCTGCGGCGCGCTGCAGGCTGGCCACCAGGTCCGAGCCCAGCAGTCCATCGGTGACCGTCTCCGTGCGCAGTGCCTCGGTCAGAGCGCCGAACCACAGGCCACCGACCAGGGCGTTCAGCGCATCGGCGTAGGACGTGGCCACCCCCAGCATCAGCAGGCGGTCGATGACGCGCTCCAGCCTGATCGAGTCAGCGCGAATCTCCGGGCTGAAGGCAATCCCCTCTTCGACCAGCAGCATGAACACCACCGCTGCCCCATCTTCCAGGCTCAGCGTGTCCGCCGTCCTGCAGCTGGCCAGCAGCGCGCTGCGCCGGGTCTCGTCGATGGAGAGCACTTCGTTAAGCACGTGCGTTGGCAGGCTGCTCCGGATCTCGCCGACGGCCAGCGACGAACGCGGCGACGCAAACCAGCGCCCGCCGAACGCAGAGATCATGCGCGGTCGGGCAGACAGGCCTGCATAGGCAAGCGGCGTGGTGACCTGTCGACCGCTGCCATACAGCGCCAGGCGCGCGCCGCCCGCTCCACGGCCGGGGGCCGTCTGGAAGCCTGCAGCGCGCACACTGATCGCCGCGGCTCCGCCGCCGATGTCACGGCCGTAGCCCTGCCCCGACGTGCCCAGGTTCAGTGCGGCGGCACCGTTGGCGGGTACGACCGGGTCTACCCCGCCGCCGAAGTAGATCTGCCCCTGTCCAGACGAGCCCAGGCGCAGCACGGCACTGCCGGCTGCGCCGAGCCCTGAGCCAACCCCCACGGCCCTCAGTGACAACGTGACCTGGCCACGCCCCTCGATCTCCGCATGCTGCAGCGGCAGGAACTCGATGGTCATTCGATGAAATCTCCGGTCGCGTAGATCGCACAACCCACGACCACGAGCCCGTGGCTGGCTTGCTGCGACGTGTAGAAGCGCTGTCCGTTGTGCAGGTAGTGGACAGTGCCGCCGATGCGCCTTACCTCCCAGAGGTCCTGGGGGTCATAGAGCCGGATCGGCGACACGCGGCGGCCGCGCTCCAGCACGCAGGCCTGCAGGCGGCCACCCTCGCTTTGATGGAAGTACAGCCCATGTCGGACCCGGGCCGGGTCAGACAGCTCCGCCTCGTCCAGGATGGCGAGCCCGACCACCACACCCACGGAGCGACTCATCGTCAGCCGCATCGCGACATCACCGTCGAGCTCGTCCGCGCTGTCGGCGCCGGCGTCCCACTCGAAGACCGAGAGGTATTCCCTGCGCGGAGGAACGCCCGGCACGGCAGGCTCCGCCTTCTGCTCCGGATACGTCGTACAGGTGACGGGGCCAGGCGGCGAGGTCTGAACGAACACACTCCTGCACAGCATGTATCGCACGTAGGTGACGCCGTTCTGCTCTTCATAGGCAAGGATGGTGGCGCCCTTCGGCAGCTGCACAGCGCCATTGCTCGGAGCCGGCATCCGGCCTTCGCTGCACTCCTGCCGCCAGTAGCCCTGGGCCGGCGAGGCGCCACAGACGGTATAGGAAGCCCGGTACGGCACCGCAGGTTTCGCGGGCTGGGGCGGGACGTACCTGGAGACTGGCGGCTTGGACAACATGTCAGCTGGCCTGGTCGGCAACCACGTTGAAGATGCTCACGCCGGTGCTGTTGCTGCCGTTGGCCGTCATCACGTCGCTGCTGAACAGCACGGCCGCGTTGGAGGCAGGCCCGCCCGCAGTGCCCTGCAGACGAACGCCGGTGGCGGAACCACGGCCATCGTCTGCCGCTGAGCAGAAGCGGTAGAACGAGGGGGAAAGGCTCGGGGCGCCGGCGTTGGCGCCCTCGAAAGCAATCAGGCCTTCCCACTGTTCGCCCGGCGCCTTGGGCAGGACGTTGCCGACAGGAGCGGAGAAGGTCAGGCCGCTGCCGGTGACCGAGAGTTTCGCCAGCTGGGTGTGACTGCCGACCATATCCAGGGCAGCGTCGGCCGAGGCGGGTACCGGCCCAGCGAACACGTAAAGGAAGCCGCCGTCGAGGGCATTCTTGACCTGCCCAAGCAGGGCCTGCGCGAGCGGGATGGAGATCGTCATGGTGCTGTTCCTTCGTCAGAGTGGGGGGATCGCAAACCACCATTCACCGATCTCGATGCTGGTGTCGGTGGCCATGGCCAGGGTGGGCAGGCGCATCTGGAAGTCGCCCGGGCTGTCGTCGTCTAGACCGATCGCGCCATCGATGCGGGGAGATTCGAAGGAGACCGCGCCGGCGTCGGGCGCGTTGCCGACCAGGCGGAACCAGCCCGCGGTTCCCGCGGCGAGCCCGCGAAGTACCCACCGCTGGGCGGCGTCCTTGTAGACGTAGCGGCCGTTGCGGACGAAGCTCAGGCCATTGGCCGAAACGCCTGGCTGCCAGACGCCGCCGTCAACGGTGATTCTCGCCAGCAACGCACCGGTGGCCGGCATGTCTGCAGTTTCCGGCTGGGGCCCGGTGCGGATCTCGATGCAACCGGCGCGGAAGATCCCCTCGAATGCCGACGGGCCAAGGATCGACGCCTCGAACCCCGTGGAAGTGTTCACGGCCATGAAGGCTCCTAGATGGGCTTGGGTAGGACGGTCAGCGGGTAGAAGCGCCTGTCCTCGGCGGTAACGCCGAGCAACGCCCCCAGGTCATGACCCGTCAGGTAGTTCAGTGCACCGGTGTAGGCGCCGGGTATCGAGACGCAGTAGCGCCCCTTGTTGTAGTTCCAGCCCCCGGCCCAATCGAAGCCGAGGAAGTCCCTCACGCCCTGTCGATCCATCATCAGCGGCACCAGCAGCGATGAACCGCTGAACGCGATCAGGCCCTCGCGGGGGTGTTTGTTCCAGATCACACCCGTCTGATTCGGTGTGCGTGGGCCCCATCCGGATCCGCTGGCGCCGACCCAGTAGCTGCCGAACACCAGGCCATCGGTGACGGCGCCCGGAGCACGGGTATCCAGGCCCGGGAAAGGCGCGCCGGTGCCGGAACTCGGATCCCATGCCACAGGCTCGGACTGGCCATACACCATCCGGCCCGCCATGTAGGCAAACGGCTGGATCGTGTGAGCGCCGTTGAAGCCCTGGATCCGCCACCCGGAGAACAGGTTGTGGCGCACATCCATGTACGCGAGCAGGTGATAGTCCTGGCGGTCATTGCCCACCGCGAAGTCTCGATCGATCAGAGAGATCTCGCCGCCATCGAACTCCAGCACCACGGAGACGCGCACCATTCCCTGGTAGTTGTTGGCCTCCACAGCAAACCGCCCCTCGCTCCGCCGCAGCGCCAGGTAGGCGTCTTTCCGCTCCATGCCGGCGAAGTCGGACACGACCAGGCCACGTGTGGGTGCGACCAAGGCAAAGTTGCCGCCGCTCCCCGCGTAGTTGCCCTGCAGATAGGCAGCCTGGACCGCGGTGTGGGTGATGCTGCTGTCGGAGATCTCCACCTCTTGGGTCATGGTGTTGACCAACGCGACAGCGGCCGTCTGCTCGCTGTTGACGGTCCGAATCGCTCGGGTGCCATCGCCATTGAAGAACCAGGGCATGGCCGAATCGGTGAAGGTGTTTCCCGACGTGCTGCCTTCGGGGTTGATCTGGCCAGGTGTCATTCCCAGCAGTCGATGGCTGCCGGGCTCGATGACCCAGTCACCCTTCTGCGGCGTCCCCTCGTTCCTATGCAACCTGAAGGCCACAAACGCCGACTGCGCGGTGGTGGGCTGGCCTTGGGTGTAGTTGGTGAACGCCACCACCAGCTCGTGGGCTCCGGCCGACGTCTTGCGCACGCAGGCGGAGTTGATCCGCCACGACAGGTATTCCGGGGGATCCTGCTGCAGCTCGTCGCGGTAGGAGATCCGGTCGAACAGGGCCTGGCCCTGCTGCAGCACCCAGCGCGCGCCGATGTCGAGCAGGGCAACGTCGTGCACGTACCTCGAGCAGAATCCGTAGAACGACAGCGCCAGGTCCTCGCCGTCCTTCCAATCGATGTTCCCGAAGAAGTACAGCCCGTCGGGATACAGATCCGGCCGGTTGTAGCTCTCGTAGCGTGCGCCCTGGATCTGGTCGACCACGTCCCATCGGCGCCAGTAGCGGGTGACCACACGACTGCCGGCGAACTCCAGCCACCCGGTGGGGTCATTGCCTGTCGGATCCACCTGCGACCCGCGCTGCGCGGGGTCGCCGGTGGGCACGTCCCATCGTGGCCAGACGATGAAGCCGCCGCGGGGCTCTGGCGGTTCCTCCACCGGCGGTGGCCCAGGGGCAATGATGGTGACGCGTGGCAGTTCGCCGATCTTCTCGGCCAGCAGTACCGTGCCGTCCTGCAGCTCCCGGCGCAGGTTCGCGATCCCGAGGCCATTCCGTTTGGCCTCTTCGAGCACGAAGCCCAGCAGCTTCCTTGCTTCCGGGACGTGCTGGGCCGCAACCACCCGATCGCCAACGACCACGATAGGTGTCCATCCGCTGTACCGCGGCCCGCTCATCAGGTGACGTCGCCCTCGTCCTTGGCCGACAGCACGTATTCCAGCGCCAGCTTGTCGCCGGCGAGCTGGTTGGTGCGCGGCGTTGCGAAGCGGGTGGCGGCGATCAGGATGTTCGCCGTAGCGCCCTTGGCCGAGCCCGTCAGCAGGCCGATTCCGTAGAGGTTGTAGGGCCCGCCTGCCGAGTAGACCAGCGTCGCGGCGGCAAGGGCGGCGCTATTGCCAATCGCCTCAGCCGTCGAGGGTGCGGTGGTCCAGGGCAGACGGCTGTTGTTGGTGTACCCCGTGAACTCGGTGGCCACGTCCTTGAAGGTGGATCCCTTCCAGTCCGCTGCCGGCGTCACGTTGCCCGCGAACGGCGCCAGGTAGAAGGCTGTCTGCTGGCTGGTGCCCCCGAGTGCGGTGTTGAGGATGTAGTTCAGGCCCTCCTTGACCAGTCGATTCGGGTCCACCTGCCACGGACCGAACTCCCCGCCTGCAGTGGCGTGGGCATGCCGGAACGTGCCGCCGATGGTCGCGCGCGCCGCGGGAATGTAGATGCCCGCCTCGGACAGCTCGTACTTGTGCCGGCGGATTGCGCGAATGGCGTCGCGCCCCACCGTGCCCAGGTTCTGCAGGGCCTTCATGATCTTCATCGGTTTGCTCCTTCGGTGGTTACCATTTGCCCGCGGGGCAGGAAGCCCCTTGAAATCGGGTCTTGCTTGCCAGGGGACAGCTGCAGAGCCTGCAGCGCAGGAAAAGGCGGCGTCCGAGCCGTTCGACGTTCGGACACGCACGGCAGATCTCCAGGCGACGCTTCACGTCGTCTGGCTTGGCCAACACAGCCATGGCTCAGGGGTCTCGGTGGATGACGTGGGCGACTGCCCGGTCGGTGACGGCCAGCGCCTGGCCCTTGGGTGCCCGCAGCGCGGCCACGAGCTGGCTCAGTCCGTCCTGCTGGCGCAGCAGCAGCGCTGCATGATCGGCATCGTCGACAACTGCCTCGCCCTTCTTCAGCACCTGCACCTGGCCACCCGGCAGCCCAATGCAGAAGTAGCCGTCGCGGGCGAGCCAGACCAGCACCGGTGCCGCCGACTGCAGCCCAACCACGTCGCCATTGACGACCATGGCCGAGCCAGGCACCGCGCCGCTACCGCGCGCCACTGCCTGGCTGAAGTCCTTCGGGTCGGCGCCTGCGTACCAGAAGGTCCGCGCGCCGGCAGCGACGTAGAGGCCGGCGCCATCCTGCAGTCCGTCGCCGATGGGTTCCATCAGGTCGATCGGTGCGTTGAAGCGCATGCGGTTGGTCGACGGCCGGAACATGCCGTATCGCAGCGGCTCCGACCACAGCACCTCCTGGCCACTGGCTACGAACTGCCGGCCGTGCGCACCACGCACGATGTGGCCCGGCGGCAGCGGGCGGAGGAACTGAGTGGTGAGCGCCCTGCCCTCGCCGGCAGACAGCACCGGCGCCGAGCGGGTGCCGGCCGGCAGGATGACGTACTGCCGCAGCACCTGGTCGTTCGGCCCGGAGACGTACACCGCGACCGAAGCCGTGTCCGGCGCCACTGGCAGCGGAATGTCGCTCAGCTCGAACCCACCGCCCTCGGCAATGTCGATCATCGCGGCCAGCGTGCTACCCGACTCACGGCCGAGTCGATCGATGAAGGTCACCGCTACCTGGTACTGCCCAGGCGCCAGCGCACTTGCTGCGGACGGTGTCAGTCCCGGCTGGCCCGCGGGGTGCTCAGGCGACCAGGAATGCACCTGCAGGTCGATGTCGAGCACACCGCACGAAATGCTGTTGCTGAAGAAGACGCGATCGCCGATCAGCGTGTAGCTCAGCGGGTCCAGGCCGACGTCGATGTCCAGCGTTTCCACGCGTTCATCCTCATGCAGGGCATGAAGCCGACCGCCATCGACGAAGAGCCCGTACTGCAGGTGCTCATGGCTCCACAGCGAATGGGTCAGCGCGCCGGGCCGGAAACGCTGATGCCCGCGCCGGCGCTGCGGCCGACCGGCGGCGTCCAGGTCGACGTTATCCGCCTCACGCAGCGCGCGCGGGATCCCGTTCTCATCGGTCGGCAGCGCCCCTTCTCCGGCCACGTTGTTGATGCCCAGTGGCCAGGGGCCTGCTGGGCGGAGGTCGTCATCGCGAACGGGCATGTCAGAACCACATGGGTTGGGTGCCGGTGGCGGGGTCGATCGATAGCTGCTGCAGCGCGCGCGCGGTGGGCCGCTCGCCGAAGTAGCTCTCGAACAGTGCGAGGTGTCGGTCGGCGTCCGCGGTGCTGCGCTGCTCCGAATCGCGCTTGTTCAGGGCCCGCCAGCAGGCCCAGTGCACCAGCTTCCGGTGGTGGATGGCATCGATTACCGGCTCGTCCTCGCTGTCTTCCATCGCCTCGGCGGCCTCCGGCACGCGCCAGAGCGTGAGCTGCAGGACATCGACTTCCGCAGGCACCGGGCTCACCGACACCTCGCGCGCCTGTCGATCGCGCACCAGGTACTCGGGGCGCCCTGCCTCGGTGCGCCAGTGGTGGTGCCGTCCGTCCAGGGCGGCGCTGGTGGTCCTGCAGAGCGGGTCGGACAGGTTGCTGGCCAGCACAGCGCGCCGGACCACGTACACGGTCGGATGAAGCGGGTAATCGGCTCGGCCCGGCTCCAGGTTGATGTGGCAAATATCGGGGCGGCCGCTCTCCACGAGCAGCCGCGCCCGAATGCACGCCTCTTCCACAGCTTCGTTGAGGTGCCGGGTCAGCACGGCGTCACTCCACAGGTAGGGAGCCACGTCGTCGTCGAGCTCTTCCCGGCATTCCTCGATCAACTGGCTGAGGGTGCGCGCCTCCACGTCAGGCTTCCTCGAGCGCCTGGCTCAGCACCTTCAGGGTGGTGCCGCGCTGGTCGGGTTCCGGCTTGGCCAGTTCCAGGTCGAGGGCGGCCTTGATCACCACCTTGGCGATGCCGCCCTTGGCCAACTCGGCCTTCAGCTTCTGCCAGCTCAGGCCGTTCAGTTGGGCCGCGGCCTCAACGATCTCCGGCGGCAGAGTGGCGGCCACGTTGGCGCCGGCCGGCGGTTCGTTGCTGCCGGCGTCGGTGCCGGTCGTGGTGTCCGATCCGCCGGCGTCGGCATCGGCACCGGTGCTGCTGCCAGCCGGCGGCGGCGGCGAATCCTGCTCTGCAACAGGGGCGACCGGCGGTACCGGCTTGGTGGCGGTCTGCAGGCTCTGGGCCCGGGCGATGTAGTAGGCCTCCGGGATGCCCAGCAACCGCTGGATGTGGTCGGAGTTCTCGACGTCGGCGACGTGCTCCGAATCGGCATTGGCGGGATCGATCGGCACGAAGAAGTACACGTTGCCGTCCAGCTCAACGGGCGCCTTCGGGCGCTTGAACTTGCATGCAATCAGCATGGGATGCTCCTGGTAGGCGGGGCTGCAGCCGCAGCCCCGCTACGGTTGGGGGCTCAGGCCGGGAAGGCAGCCAGGCGCAGGATCAGCTCGCCCTGCTGAGCACCGGGGGCGGTATTGAGCTTCACGTAGACCGGGCGGTTCACCGGCTTGGAGCCCAGGGCCTCGGCGATCAGATGCAGTGACATCGGGACGAAGGCCGCGGTATCGGCAACCACTGCGGTCGGCGCAATGACGGTATTGCCGGCCGCAGAGGCGCCGTCGATCGCGTCGGGGATGAAGACGGTGACGTTCTGCGCGGCCAGCTTGCCGCCGGCGTCCAGCTTGGCGAACAGGCCCGAGCCCTGGCTGTGCAGCTTGTGGTTGGCCGGCAGCTCGCCGATCAACACGAGATCACCATCCGCACCGGCTTCAACCGGCCAGCTGTAGTCGTTGACCACCAGCAGGCCGGCGGCCGGCGACGATGCGCCGCTGTTGCGGCCAATTGCGAGTTTCGTGGACATGGATTTCTCCTGCGAAGGATGTGAGTTCTGAACGCAAGAGCCCCGGCATGCCGGGGCTCTTGGTGTGAGGCTTACTGCGGGTTCGGATCGGCCGCGGCGGTATCCAGGGCGATCGTGCCGAAGTCCTTGCCGTTGAAGCGCGTCTTCTTGATGCCGAAGATGGCGCCGGCGCAGATCTCGATGTCGTTGCCGTGGTCGAGCGGGACCTCGGACCAGTCGAAGCGCAGGCCGTTGCCCGGCGAACCGAAGGCCAGCACCAGGGCCTGACGGCCCAGGTAGAGCGCGCGAGCCGCCGCAACGTTCCCACCGGCGCCGTAGTCCCCGAAGCGCACCACGGACTTGTGCTTGTGCAGGATCGTGTTGCCGATCATGCCCAGGTTGTCCTTGAAGATCGGGTTGCTGGCACCTTCAGCAGCCGCGGCCGCCTTCTGGATGTCCAGCCAGTTGCCCGGATCCGTGGAGGTCTTCAGGTCATGCGCCTGGAACGGGTGCATGACGGTGACGAAGTGCTCGCCGCCGGCAATGGTGATCGGCTGGATCTCCGCCACCTGGGTCGAACCGCCGCCCTGCGAAGCGGCCTTGGTGTTGGCGCGCTCGATCAGGACACGGCTCATCTTGCCGGCCGCGGTCAGCGATGCCTTGCTGGCGCCGTCGCCGAACAGGATGTGCGAGCTGTCCGGCGTCTCGAACGGGTTGCCTGCGCGACCGGCGTAGTTCAGCGGGACGTTGTAGTCCTCGTTGATGCCGCGGGCGCCCGAGCCGTACATGAAGAAGAGCTCGTCGTAGAAGCGCGCCCAGAATTCGGTCAGGCGGTTGCGGCCGACCTTGCGCAGGTCGTGGACGGTGCGCTTGCGGCTCATACGGCCACCGCAGCTGACCGGCTTACGGGCCTGGTCGATGAAGACCTTGTCGGTGAAGAAGTCGAGCTTCTCGCCCTTGCCCTCGGCCTTCTGGTCGCCTTCGATGACGCCACCGGACAGCTGCACGGACAGGTCGTAGCTGATGGTGTCGCCCGCTTCCTGTTCCAGGTCGGTCTGCAGCATGACCGGCATCGAGGTCTCCGACCCCTTGCCCATCATCTTGCGCGTCCAGTAGGACTGTTTGGATACCGAAACCATGAGGTCCGCAGACCACAGCTTCCGGGCCTTGGGGTCGTTCAGACCCACGATCGTCTGTGCCATGTTGCTTCTCCAGGGAGATCACGGCACTTCTGCGCCTCTGTCGTTGACCCGCACTACTGCGCAGGTTTTGAGGATGTTCAGCCCTTAGTGGGCGTTGGCCGGCGCGCCACGCGCTGTAGGGCGCCGCCAGTAGGTTGCTGCTCACCGGCTCGGGTGATGGTCACCGGGGTGTTGGATTCGATGATCACGCGCGAGCGCTTACCGCTCTTCTCGGTGAAGGTGATCGACGCGCCTGACCCCGATGGGATCAGGACCACGTCGCCAGGCTCCAGGGTGGTGTGCAGCTTGGGCATGGGGCTCAGTTGTCCGCCACGAAGGAGCCCGGCACATCACGCAGGATGCGATCACGCTCGCTCTCCGACTTCCCGGCCAGGAACGACTCGATTTCCTCGATGTTGTCCATGCCAGCCGCAGCGTCCGCGGTCGATCGGGAGGTCGGGTCAGCCGCCGCGGGCACGGTGCTCAGCGTAGCCGGCACATCGGCCAGCGGCGCGCTGCGATCCGGCTTTGCCGGCGCCTGCGCCACCGGCGGGGCGGTTGCGGCAGCGGAAGCCTGCAGCAGGCCCTCGTTCACCAGCAGATCGCGCGCACCGGCCAGGATGTCCCAGTCGGTGAGCTGGCGGCCAGAAGCTGCGGCATCGTTGACCACCGACTGCATCGCCTGCTCCCACGCGGCGAAGCGGATCGGGCTCGCGGCGATCGCGGCATTCTCCGGTCGGGAGAGGAACTGGCGCTGCAGGTACGCCCAGGACTGGTCGGCATTCTGCTGGCTGAGCTGCTGCTGCAGGGCGGCGATGTCCTGGGCGCGCTCGACGCGGCTGCGCTCGTCGCGCAGATCCTCGTACTGCTGCTCATACACCTCATCCTCGACATCCCCGGCCTTGTACTTCTCCTTCAGGGCCTGGAGCCTGCCGTTGATCTCGCCGATTTCCTTGCCATAGTCACGCTCGTCGGCGGCATAGGTTGGCACGAACGGCGTGGCGGGCGGCGGCTCGGGCGCCGCCGGCGCTGCAGGGGTCGCCACGTCCGCAGCGACTGCCGCAGCAGGAGTGGCCGCGGCATCAGGCTGAGCCGCACCGCCCGCTGCAGCGGCCGCTGCTGGGGCAGCTGAGCCTTCGGCCGCCGGCGTGGCGGTCGCGGTGGCGGTTGCCGGCGCATCGCTGGTGGCGGTTGCCGCGGGGGCATCACCGGCGGCGGCACCGTCAGCACTGGCCAACGCCGCACGCTCGCCCTCGGTCATTTCCAGTTCGTTCGCGGCCAGCGACTGCTGGCCCGCGTTGTCAGGCTGCTGCATGAGCGGTTTCCTCGGGGGTCTGTTGGGTGCTCAGGAGGCGGTCGGCCGCCGGAGCGAGGGGGAGCAGGATCTCGATCAGCTCGGCAACGTTGAGCGCGTCACCCTTGGTCTTGATCTGCAAAGCCTTGGCCTTGGCCATGATCTCTTCGCGCTTGGCCTCGTCCAGTCCGACCTTGGCCATGCGCTCGCGCAGGGCGACCTCTCGGTCCTGTGCTTCCTGCTGCTGGCGGGCCTGCGCCTCGGGACTGTCGACGTCCTGGTCGTTGTCCGACTGGCCGGTGATCTTGCGGATGCGCTGCACCACCTCGTCCTTGCCCGGCATATCGATCATGTCGAAGGCCAGGTCCAGCAGCTGGATGGACATCTCCGGAGGCAGCTTGCCCAGCATGTCGAAGAACTGCTCGGCGAAGGCCTGGCGCATCGACTCGCGGAAGTCCTGCTGGTCGACGATGAAATCGGCCTGGTTGCGACTGATGTCGTTGTCCACCACCCAGACGTTGTTGAGCGTGTCCAGGCGCAGCTGATTGATGACCCGCCAGTCCAGGCCCTTGCGCTCGCCTACGATGCGGAACTGCCGTTCCTCGGTCATGAACTGCTCGGTGAGCGACAACTGCTTTTCACCGCTGAGCTGGATGCCCAGGCGGTAGTTGTCGAACAGCTCCGCGGTGCTCACGGCGCCTTCCTGTTGCTTGGCCAGAATCGCCCGGCCGCTGGCCGCGTTGGTCTCGCGGCCCAGGAGCTCACGGTTCACACCGGAGCCGTCATGGATGTGCGCCGCGTCCAGCTCAAGCAGCTTGATCTGCGCCTCGGCCACATCGAGGTTGCGCTCCACCTTGATCCTGGCCAGACCGCCATTCTTCAGGGGAATGGCGCCGTTGGGCTTGGCGATCTCCCGCTTCACCTCGTCGACGCGGTCCTCGTCGATAGCGCCTTCTTCGTAGAACAGCTGATTGGTACTCAGGGCCCAGAGCAGCTTGCTCATGCGCTTGTTCAGGTCTTCCTGCGAGTCGCGTACGCCACGGACCAAGCCGTACTCCATGCCATCGCGGTTGCGGCGATAGCACCAGTACGGGGTGTAGGGGAACCGGCCGTGCCGGAACGGGCTGCGTTTGAGCTGCAGCAGGCCGCCCTCGGTGAAAATCGCGCACCACATTTCCTCGACCACGGCGTCGGAGAGCGAGTAGACCGGCGAGGCCTGGCCCTTCATTGCTGCCAGCGCCGCCTGGTGGTCGGGGTTGTTCGGGTCGAAGCGATCGCCCCGGAATTCGCCACCCCACAGCCGCTTGTGCGCGACTGGGCGTTTGAACCAGCACTCGATCAGACGGACCCGAAGCCGACACCGGCTATCCAGGGAGGCCCGGCCGGTGATGCGACGGCCGGTCACGGTATGGCCGCGGCTGTCGTAGCGGCGGAAGACCTGGGGCAGGTCCAGCTCTTCGTCGAAGGCACCGTTGTCGCCGTCGTAGTGGTCCTGAGCCGCCCGGTTCACCAGCTCGATGCGATCGGGGAACATCGCTTCGGAATAGTCCAGGTCGGCGAACTTCTCCCGCAGCAGAAAGCGGCAGTCGCTCAGGTCCAATGCGCGGCTGACCGGATCCCGCCGCATCTGCCGCCACGGAATGTGGCCCACCATCACCGGCTCGTCCGCTCGATCGGTCCGGATCGATTCCTCGGTCCAGCCGCATCCGGCGATCGCTGCGTCCTTGAAGGCCTGGCTGCGCGCCCACGGCACCCGGTTGGTGTCGCTGAGGTACTTCATCAGCTCCGACTTCACCGCAGCAATGTCGACATCGTCCTCCGCGCGGGGGTGCACCACGCCATCGATGCGGGTGCGTCGCTCCGTGCCGATGACCCAGTCGATGGCCATCTTGATCTTGTTGTAGGTCAGCGGCGCCTGGTGCCGGGCAGCCAGGACAGCGCGGTCTTCTTCCGACCACTGGATGTGGTCGTAGAAGTCGTAGTCCAGCATCTGCTCGATGCGGTTGTCGTAGAACGCATCGAGGGCGGTGTACCAGTAGTCCAGCAGCTTCGCGTGGAGGCGCCGGTTCTCCAGGCTGTCCAGCGGGTGGCCCTCAACATCTGGAGGCGCTGCGGTGGCCACGTCGGCGGCGCCGGGGTCGTAGGCCGGCTCGCTCCGCAAGTTCTCGATCGTCTGCATCAGTTCACCTTCTGCCCGTTGATCTTGATCTGGATCCCCATCCGGGCCATCTCGGCGAGCCACTGCTCCCGGGTCTGCTCCGCCGGCGGCCGCAAGTTCTTCACGTCATCGCAGAATTCGAGGATGGCGTCGTGGATGCGGTGCCGGTAGGCGGGGACGTCCAGGCCGTAGAGGGCAACCGAGGCGTTCTGCAGGCGAGCGACCATGTCGCCGATGTGGTGGTGCCGGCCCCGATCCCTGTCCTCCGGGCGGAATATCCAGAAGTCGCGGAACGGCACCAGGTAGGCCGGGCTGCCATAGGCGATCATCCCGGTCACGGGGTTCACACCCTCGACGCGGCGGTTTTCGTTCCGGATATACAGGGCCGCGTCGTCGTCGCCATCGCGCACGATGTGGGTCAGGTAGAGGTTGAGGTCCCCCTTCTTGCCACACCATACGAAGCCCTCAGGGGCGAGCTCGACCTCGGCGCTCATGCTTCTGCTCCCAGCAGCTCCAGGGCTGCGTCCAGCTCTTCCACTACCGCCGCGGCGGCCTGGTCCGGCGACAGGACGTGGTCCTCAACCAGGCTGCCGTGGTTCTCGCCCCCTCGCAGGTACCGCGCGTAGGCGCGGGCCTGCTGCAGGTGGATGGCCAGCTGCTCGACGTCACGGTCTTCCACGTCAGTTCGCCTTCCTGGCCAGGTCGGAGGTGATCTGCGCGGCGATCGCCGGATGGGTGCCGGCGACGTCCTGGGCAATGCGCTGCAGGACAGTGCGAGCGGTGAGCTCGCTCAGCTCGTGGCTGCCGCGATAGTCCACCATCGTGTCGCCCTCCGGCGACCGCAACATGAAAGCGACGCTTACCAGTTGCCCTTCATCAGCGGCGGCCACCAACATCGACAGCAGGTCGACCAGCTCGACCGTGGTTGGTTGGTTCCGCTCGCGGGGGGAAACGCTCATGCAGTTCTCCAGTTGTCGTTGGCCGTGCCGCGCGACTCGCCGACGCGACGGCCGCTACTGCTGACATAGCCCTGGGCCGCCTGCCGGAACGCGTCGGCAGGATTGCTGGCCCAGTTGTGGAATGGGAGGTCGGAATACGTTTCGGTCTTCTCGTTCCAGACCTTGGTGTAGCGCCGCAGGGCTTCCAGCCCTCCGCGGCCCTCGCCTGCCTTGGGTGGGCCGCACCGGACCCTGTCGAACCGGCAGCGCGGCAGCATGTTGCGCACCATGTCGATGCCCTCGGTGATGTCATTGATCCGAGGCACCACCACGATCGGCTTGACCCCCAGCTTGCCGGCCACCTGCACCCTGTTCTCGTTGGCGGACCAGTCCTCATTGGCACCGTCGTGCGGCCAGTAGTGCTTGCCGTACAGGTAGCCGCGCTCCTTCAGCACCTTGGCGTAGTGCGCCACGCCGAAGCCCGAGTTCTCGTAGAAGTCGACGAAGTCCAGCCAGGGGCCGTTCTCCTGCATGAACCAGATGCTCGTCGCATCGCTGCGCCCGATGTCCCAGAAGGTGTGGACGGGCACCTGCGGGTTGATCGGGAGATCCGTGATCCGCCCGCTGCTGTCGGCGGCGGCCATTTCCTTGCCGTAGTAAGCACCTTCAGTGCTCGCCTGGAAGGCCTCTTCCGGCGTGCTGGGGTGCTCCCGCTTCATCTTGTCGCGCTGCTCGGCCGCCTTCTTGACGTACCAGGCCTTCTGCTCGGGCCGCAGCGTGTAGTTCATCTCCGCCTCGACCTTGGCGAAGTAGGCCTCGTCCTCGGCGGTGAGCGTGACGCCGTCCGGGTCGAGCTCGTTGATCGGGTCCCGGAACCACGGATAGAAGTGGAAGCGGTAGTCCATCGCCGTCAGCTTGGCCGTGCCGGCGCGGATCTGCCTGTCCAGTTCGATCGCCGTCTGGCAGCGCTCGTAGAAGTCGCCGGCGGCGCCATAGGCGGTCGACTCGATCACCACGATGTTGCCGGAGGCGATCGCGTTGAGCGCGCCGGAGGCCACTTCCCCCGCCCGCTCCGGGTACATGGCGCACATCGGGCCGTACTCGGAGATATGCAGGAACGTCAGCGTGCCGCCGCGGTGGGAAACCGAGACCTCGATGCTGGAGCCATTGGCCAGCTCCAGGACGCCGTCGCGCATGTCGCGCCGGACTGCCGGCCGGATCTTCTTCAGCCAGTCCGGCAGGTTGTCGTAGGCGTAGAGCACCTTGCTGCGGAAGAACTTGGCGGCATCGCCGGCGGTATGGGCGACCACACCGGCCTTGGTGTTCTTCTTGAACAGCGCCATGTCCAGGGCCCGGATGCAGGCCCAGGTCGTGATGCCATGCTGGCGTGACTTCAGCGCCAGGTTCAACGTGTGCAGGTTGTCGTCGAGATCGGCCTGCACCTCATTCAGCTTGAACTGCACCCGTCGACCGAACTTGTCTGTGATGTAGTACAGGTTGTTCAGCCGCCACCACCGATCACCCAGCTTCTCGATGATTCGGCTGGCGTCCTGGTCGCTCAGTTCCTCCACGGCTTACTTGCTCCGCGAGGTCGCAGGCCCGGGGCCGGTGTCGGACCCGTCGATGAGATCCATCACGTCGCCCAGGATCCGCGTCTGGCTCTCGATCGGACCACCGTTCTTGCCGGTGTGCTCGACCTTCTTTGCGAACATGCCGAAGTGCGCCCCCAAGGTCTTGACCGCATCGAGGCGGCTGACCAGCTTGATCTTCTTGGTCAGGCCGACGGCGCGCCGTTCGTCGCCCCGCCCCTCCCACTCTTCGAACACCTCCACACCCTGGACCAGGCTGGCCTCTTCCGCCGTGAGCTCGCTCATCGGCTTCAGGTTGCCGTGCTGATCGAACAGGGTGCGGATGTCACCCAGTGCCATGAAGGCCAGCCGGGCAAGGACCGCTTCTTGATCGACCCGCTGCGACAGCAGCAGCTCTTCCTTCCTGCTGGCCAGGTAGGCCTGCACCTTGGGGTTGGCCAGCAGCCTCGCCGCGGCGGCGCTGGCCGCGGCACCGGTGGCCTTGTAGCCGGCGCGCATGTAGGCCGCGGTGCCATTGAAATCGACCAGGTACTCGTCCGCGAACCGCCGTTGCTGGTCCTGCAGCCCCGTCGCCGGGTCAATCTTTCCGGCCACTGGCTGGCTTCCTCTCAGATTGGATCAAAGTTGAACTGCGGGGCCGTCACCTACTCCGAGCGGGAGCTCCAAGCTGGACGGCCAGTTGAACTGGGACGGTTGGGGCAGCAGAGGTCGAACCTGCTCCCATGTCACGACGCCCGGCGGCGGATCGAGTACCAAAGCAACCAGTTTCTCGTTCACCGCGTCGCGCCAGGCCACCATTGCCCGGGCCTCCAGCCGGTATCGCTCCACGCCGCTGTTGTAGTAGCCGACGCAGCTCTCGATGCTGTCGTACTGGCGCTCCTTGACCACGTCGGTCATCCACCCCCACGCCGCATCGCGGATTGCACGGTGATGAGCCGGCGTGTTGGGCTCATAGGGTGATGGCGCAGGGCTGGGCTTGTTGCCCATCTGAAGCCATGCTCGATAGGCCACGGCCTGCCAGCAGTCGCTGGCAACCGGAATACAGGTGCCGGTCGCGATCTCATCAACGTAGCCGGGAAATTGGCTCAGTCGGTACATGTCACAGCTCTGCATCTAGAAGTATCTGGAAACCGTTGGTGCTCGTTGAGCCCAGGTATCCGACTTGATTCACGGTGCCAGAAACGCTGATGGTCCCGACAAGCGCCAGCCGGGCAACACCAGTGGGGATGATGGTCAGGCCAGTGAGCGTGGATCCCGAACCCGAGCCGGGACCCGTGTAAGTAGGGAAATCGCCGCGTCTGGTCGCAGTTGGCACAGCTCGCATAGGTGACTGGAGCGGAAGAAACCCCAACACGCTGTTGACGCCGTTGATCATGACCAGTGTGAAGCCATTACCGTTGCCGAAGTCGAGCAGTTGGCAGTACCGATCGCAAAGCATCCGCTCGTGCGCGTCGGGCCTATACTCAAAAGCAGTTGCAACATTACTGTCTTCAACCTGCACTTCTGTAACGCTAACAGTCCCGCTTTTTTGGCCGGCGCTGAGGGAGCGCCCTGCGAAATTCGCGCCCGCGTCCAGCCAGAAGCTGAGTTGAAGGTAGTCGTTGTCGACGATCGTTTTCCCTACCACCGACGGCAATGCAATTTGTACTGCGTACTCCTGCCAGTCAGTACCGAGCGTCACGGAGGCGTTCAGACTATCAACTCCGGCGGAGCCGGTGTTGCCGAACGACTGCTGAAATTCAACGCCTACTTTGAAATTGGCGATGCTGGCTTTGGCCTTGAAACTGACCGTTACGGTCTTGCCTGATAGCTGCCTCACGCCCTCGATACGCTGCTGGAACAATGCGAAGTTCCCAGCCCCTGCAACGCTGCTTACAATCGCTTGCAGCATGTACTTCGACTTCTGGAGCATGGGCACAGCCCCACCGCCCGGAGGAATGTCGACTCGCTGAATCCAAATCGTCGACCCAATGGCGTTGACCTGCCATCTGTCAGCCGTGTATCGCTGGCCTGTCGCGGCTGGAAAATTCGTACCGCGCTGCCACACGCGGAAATCGCCGTTGATCAGCGCATTTCGACCGATCAGCCCTTCGATCATCGCGCCGGGGATCGTATCGGCAGCGGCCAGCTCTTCGACGCGAGCGGTGCTCTGGTTGAGGATCAATGGAGTGCGGGCAGCCATCAGGTGATCGCCTGCACGTTGAACACGCCGCCCGCCCGCAGGCCGATCGTCATCGCGTACGTCGAGGTCAGCGCGATGTTGAACACCCCGCCAGCCCGGAGCCCGACCGCGACTTGCAGCGGAACACCGACCAACATGTCACCGGCGGGCAGCTCCCTGGTGCGGTTACTCTCATCGAGGACAAGCGGACGGCGCGCTGCCATGTCAGGCCCGGACCACCGGATTGCCGATCTCGGCGTTGATCTCGCCCACGTCGGTGGCCACGCCCAGGATCTGCAGGATGTGGCCGGCGGCGGTGGTGCCCGATGCCAGCGGCACAACACCACCCGGCGTGGTGTGGCTCAGCACGTAGGTCGCCCCGGGCGACAGACCGGAAAGCGAGCTGTTCGGCCCTTCGAAGTACACGGTCGCGTCGCTGCCGATGGCGCCGACTCCGGCGCGCACGAAACCATGGGCGCGCTTGCCTGCGTTCGCAGCGCTGGCATCGGCCTTGCGCACTTTGGCCGTGCCGGCGTCGTCCCAGATGTTCACGTAGTCGCCGGCGGCCAGCACCTCGCTGGCCGGGTAGATCTTGGTGTCGGCGCCAATGCCAGCCGGCAGCAGCGAGTCGTCGAAGCGGCCATCCGGGCCGAGGGCCGCGATCTTGCCGGCGTCGGCGGCGCCAGCTGACGCGGTGACACCTTCGACCTCGGTGGTGATGTTGTTCTTGAGCTGCAGGGTCTTGTCTGCCATGGGTTCAGATCCGCGCAATGGGTGAGTCGAAGTCGATCATCAGGGTCGTGGCGTTGAGCGCCCGGCCGACGCACAACAACCACCCGGCTGTGCCTGGGGCCTGGGTCAGTGCGCCGTCGGCGCCGCACCACACCCCGCCGTCGCGCCAGGTCCAGCTGGCTTCCTCGATCGTGCCGGCCAGGCGCACGGCGACTTCTCCGGTGTTGGCCGACTGCAGGGCGATGCCGATGCAGGCCTGCGCGTGCTCCAGCACCGCCGTGTCGGGGTGGTAGGCCTTGCCGTTGTCCAGGCGAACCACGCGGTGGCCATGGATTGGCTGGCCAACTGGATACGTCGCTTCTGGCGAGGTGCCGGCCGGACCGGCCGGACCGGCCGGGCCCTGCGCGCCGCGCGCTGCAACCTCGACCGTCCGCGTGTCTGCCTGGATTGCCTCGACCTGTGTCGACCGGGCCGTCGCGACGATCGGCGTGCGGGGATCGCGGATGGCGACGGCACCTCGGCGCTCGACCACGATCACGCGGGCCGCGCCCTCGCTTGCTCGAATTACAGGCATCAGCGTGTCGTCTCGCCCTGGACAGTGACCTTGCCGGCCACCAGCGGGATCACGTACTCCGGATCCGCGCCTGCCGGCTTGAACAGCTCCAGGCTGTAGCAGTGCTTCACCTTGCGTGCGTTCGCCGGGTTCAGCACCTCGGTGTCCACCGCTGGCACGGTGATCGAGACCATCCCGTCCAACGGATCGGCGATGACCAGCGAACCGTCCGCGGTACTGAGCTCCATGACCAGGGTGTCGGCCTCGGTCAGCCCGAACTGGCCCGCCAGCGTCCGCACCTGCATCCGCGCCTGGTAGCCGGTCAGATCGAAAGGGCTCCCATCCGGGTTGGTGTAGGTGAAGTCGTCCTCCCACGTCGCGCCACGCACGACCGTGAGGCTGAAGCTGGCGGGCGTCCGGCTCACAGGTGCAGCTGAGCGTGCAGTTCGTTGATGATGTCCAGGGTGGCCGCCGCTGCGTCCCGCCGCTGGAAGAGGTCTTCGAGCAACGGCGAGGCACCGAGTTGCCGGCCCGTCGACTGTGCCGCGTCCGGTTTGCTCGCCACCAGCACTGGCGCAAGACGCCTCGCCAGCTGCTCTGCAGCGATGTGCAGATCCTGCTGAACCCGCGTCAGGTCATTCACGGCGGCTTCGATCGGGGTCTGCGGCTCCGCCAGTGGGGTTGTGCCGGCCTGCTGGTTCTGCATGTTGCTCTCCTATGGCGCCGGGATGGCGCTCAAAGCTCTATTACGTTCTTGGCGTCGAGCCGGCGCAGGCACTGCTCGCAGGCCTTCCGTCGCACGTCGCAGGTGCGGAGCTTGTCGGCCAGCTGGCCGACCACCTTCCCGCCGATGTTGTCCCAGGCGTCCGCGGCGGCGGGGTCGGCCGTCACGCGCACGCCGGTGTCTTCGCCGACGTCAACGCACGGGCGGAAGCACATCGCGTCGCATTGGGCCGGCACACGCTGCAGGTGCTGCGTGCAGCCGGCCAGCAGCATCAGTGCCGCGATCGGGAGAGTCTGGCGCAGCCTCATGGCGTCAGCGCTGCGGCCAGTGCCAGCGGCCGGGGTGGCTGCCAGATTCTTCGCTGGCCTCGTCGCGGCTGGTGACCCACAGCACGTCATTGCCGTCCAGGAACACCTGGGCGTTGACCTGGCCGTTCGGTTGGACAGCCACAACCAGGGCAGGCAGCACGTCGCCGGCCGCGGCCCTGTTGCCGACGTGCGCCTGTGCACCCACCGGCCAGGTGTTGTCGAGCAGCCGCTCCTGGATGGACGGACCGTCGGTCCGGCGCGCATTGATGCGGAGCGCGTCGGTATCGCTCAGGGTGTAGTGGACGATCCGCCCGATCGATGGGTTCTGGGTCACTTCGCGATCCTGCTGGTGGGCCCGAGGGCCTGGTTGATTGCGTCGACCCGGGCCTGACCCGGGGCGCAGTTAGCTGGCAGCGGCTGCGCTGCAGCTGCTGCTCGGTAGATGGTTCTGGTTCGCTCGCCGCGTGCAGCGATCGCCTCGAGCCGCTGCAGCAGCTCGGCGCTGTCGGTCTGAGCCTGGCGCGCGATCCCCGCCGTCACCTCCAGCGTGTCTTCGAGGGCGGCGGCCCGGGCTGCAGCTGCAGCCTCACGGCGATCGCCGTACTGCCTGACGTTGAGCCAGAGCGACACGCTCAGCAGGCCGGCCAGGATGGCAACCCACTTCCAGGCAGCCCACCAGGCACTGATCGCCGACCTGGTGATCACTGCAGGCGGCCTTGGCAGGTGGCCATTTCCCACTGCCGGCGATCGATGATGCCGCCGCACTTCGAGCTCCACTGCGGCAGCGCGCAGTCACGCTTGGCGCCGCCGATCGTGACGTACCGCCACTTCCACATCTCGGTGCATGCAGCCTGGCGCTCGCCAGCGTTGAGCCGCTTCGCCGCGGTGCTGGCGCAGAAGGCCGGGGTGCCGATGTTGTACGCGAAGTGGCCCCAGGCCTTGATCTCATGGAACTCGAACTCGCCGCGAACGCACTGCCCCATGTGGCCGAGCATGGTGCGCACGTAGGCCGTCTCCAGCCTGGTGCACTCGTCATCGGTGTAGCGCTTGCCCTTCACCACCGCCGGGCCCGTGATGCCGGCGCAGACAGTCAGGATGCCGGCTGAGTCGTAGTACGGCGTATAGCGGCGCCCTTCGTGCGCCGAGTCGTTCGTGCCCAGGGCAGCGACGAGCGCTCCGATCAGCGCCAGCGGCGCGGCGGCAAAGCCGACGCGTTGCTTGGTGCTGAGCTTGGTGTCAGCCACGGCGGCGGATCCACGCCCAGAATCGCTTGGCGTTGCCCATGCGGGCGGTCCACCAGGCAGACCAGTCGCCCCAGTTTTTCACCATGACGGTGAACGTCTGGACCGTGGTGAAGATGATCGTGCCGATCAGGGCCCAGTCACTCAGGGTGTAGCCCGGCGAGTACGTCGCGGCGGTGACGCTCACAACCGCTCCGATCTTCGAACCTGCGACCGCCAGGTCCGTTGTGATCTGCTCTTTGATGCTCACCGCGGTTCCCCCAATGAAAGGAGGCCGGCATGGCCCACCACTACCGCGGTTGCAAGGTCGCGCGGACACCAGCGGCGCGTCTCACGACGGCCTATGTGCTGGCTTGAGTGGTGGCCATGACTACCGGCCGTTTGGTAGCGGGAGGTGGATTCGAACCACCGACCTCGTGGTTATGAGCCACGCGAGCTGCCGGACTGCTCTACCCCGCAAACAAGAAGGCCGCTGATCGACCAGCGGACTCCCACGTCCTGGTCAATCAACGGCCTTTGAATTGAGGCGCCCATAAGAACGCCCACTGTAGGAATTCAAACCTACTTTCGGTTCCCGAGGCAACTGCGGTTCCTCATGAGGAAGAAATCTTCCTCATGAGGAACTACTGAGGTCATCTACATTAACACTATGGCTTTAACGAGGCCGCGTCCCGAAGTGCGCGTTCAACGCGATTGACTGCCCTCGAAAGGACCTCTTCGGCTGGATCTTCACCAGGCAGCTGCTCTTGGATCCATCGTTCTGATTCAGTCAAACGGCGTTTGGCGTCCTCGTATGCATCGCTCGTTGCGTCGCTCGGAAACCTCCGAATAAGGTCCGCCTGGTGCAACATCACGCGCTTGTGACGCGCTGCGTTGCCGGCCTCACTCCGGACCTTGGCGAGTAGCTCCAAGACCTCGTCAATCGAGCTCTTTGCGCCTTCGCCTAGTACCGCCTGTAGCCTGAACCTGATAGCTGCCAATTGTGCGGCTGCGTCGGCGTGCGCTTGGTACCGCACCTCCACCACTCCGTACTCTTTGCGCTGATCGAAATCCTCGTCACTCTCGCCTTCCGACCTTTCGACCTTCCGCATTTCTCCGGCCCATGCCCAGGGCTGACGCATGTGGCGAATGCCGTCGGCGACGCGGTACACAAGGCTGAGGGCCTCTTCAGCCAGCGCCTGGCTGCGCGTTCCCTTCAGCTGCTTCCGCCACGACGAAAGGCCAGCCAGTCCTACCCAGGCCAGGACGAGCGCACCGGCTCCCTGCGCGAGCGCACCGAATCCCTGCGTCACTACCGGCCAATCGATGGCCAATGTCCAACAGCTCATAGCTGGCCCCACGGAATCAGAACGCGCTTCGAAGGTCGGAGTTTGGCAATCTCACTGCGAGCACGTGTCACCGCGACTTCAAACCCTGGCGCATCCAGTTCCCCCGCACACGCTGCAAAGAAGGCTCTATTCACCTGGATCGACTGCCCTTGTACGACTGAAGCCGCCTTTGATTGGCCGTCCGTCGCTAGGTCGTCGCCCACGGCGCTCAGCGCTTTTGGTTCCCAATGTCGTATTACGACACGATTCTCCTGTTGCTCAAACTCAATCTGCTTCAACACCCGTTGCGCGTCTCTGAGCAGCGAGTGATACCGAGACGTCCTGCTTATCACCATGCCGGAGTAGTAGCCGGACAACAGCCCTGTGACCAGGCCAGTCCCGAGGCCGATCAGAATGTTCTCGCACAAAGGATCCATCCAGCGCCCCATTTGAAGGATTGTAGGGAAGCGGCCTGCCCCCCCTAACAAACCTTAACAAATGTGATAATCCCGGCCAATATAGGGAGGGCGTCGCAATGGTTGAGACAGTTTGGGGAATGACGGACCTTCAGCTGCGACTGTTCACCGCAATCGGCCAACTGGTTCTGGCGGGAGCGGTCTTCTACGTCGCCCTCAGGCAATGGCTTACCGCCCGAGAGCAGGCGACGACGGCGAGGAAGAAGCTCAAGGCGGACCTCTTCGACAAGCGGATGGCAGCGCTGAACGATGTGGAAAGCCCAATCATCGAGATCCTGAAGGGCCTGGTGCCCGACTACACCAAGGCAGTAAAGGTAAGAACCGGCGCCCGTCGGTTCCGCTACCTCTTCGCAAATGAGGCCTACTCAGCGGCAGTAGAGCTTGGGGAAATGGCCACTGAGCTAGCCGGTCTACAGAATGAGCTGAGCTTGTCAGACCTCGATCCGCAAAAGCGGCAGGAGATGGCTCGTCGGTACAACATCTTGAGCGGACTTCTCGATCCTAAACTGTCAGTGCTCCACGACTTCTGCACAGCAGAATTGACTCTCTCTGAGTAAGTGTCTCGACCAAGTCGTGGTCACCACATTGCCCGCCGGAACCCGAGCCGGCCGCCATGGAGCGCTTCCTGGAGGACAGCGCTGGCGCACTTGTGGGCCTTGATGTAGTTGCCCTTTCGCATCTTGGCTGACTTGGCCAGGCCTGCGAACGGCTGCCGCCGCTCTGGCCACACCAGCTCGTGCGCCGCGTCGTAGATCACCAGGCGAAGGCGCCAGCGATCGGCGGGCTTGCCGAGGTCCAGCGGCCGCGGTCGCATTGCGCGGACGTCCTTGGCCACCTGGCGGTAGGCAGCGAGGGAGAGCCTTGCGATCGCAGCGGGGCCCATCCGCGTCGCTACAGCCAGCGCGGTGTACTTCTCCAGCGGGTTGCGCATGTAGCCGACCGCGCCGGCGATGTCGCTGCTGCCGAGCGGCGCCAAGGTGCTGCGCCCCTCCACTGGCATGCGGTAGCTCCCGCCAACCAGCAGGCGCGACAGCAGCTCCAGGACATCGCCCTTGCCCTCGTCATCGAATCCATCCGGGGCTGCGCCGCGGCGCCGCTGGCCTGCACTGTCGTCCGCCGCCGGCGGAAGAACCGGTGCACGGCGGCACCAGGCATCCAGTGCCGCCGCCAGAGCACCGGCAGGATCCTGGCCAACGAACACGGCTGAGGATGCACCGCAGCTGCAGCACTGAATCTGTGCGCCGCGCGGGAACAGGCCGGTCGGGGCGGCACCACAGCGGCCGCACTGGACCGGTGCGCTGCTGTCGAAGATGGCTCCGCGCGGCCCACAGTGCCGGCACTGGAGCTGCACGAGCTGCGACTCGCGACCTGGCCAGCACACCCTCGCCTTGCCGTTGCAGTTGGCGCAGGACGGGATCTTCTTCCCCTTGAGGAACGCCAATTCAAGCTCGCGCGCGGCAGCGAGCGCGGTGGTACCGACTGCAACTTCGTTCATGGCGTCTGTTCCAGGGTCTTCTTGGGATCCGCTGCAGCGCGCGCGGCGCGCGCCTGGGCCAGCACCTGGGCATAGGCCTCGGGGTGCTGGTCCTCAAAAGCAGGGAGGGTTCCGCGGGCCCATTTCCCGCCGCCCAGTTGCTTCAGCCATCCGTCGGTCGCACAGAAGCGGCGCGGATCCACGCCATGGGCCCGGACGCCCTTCGCCGTTGTGAAGCCATCGAGCTCGAGATCTGCCAGCACCTTCAGCGCGCCGACCTTCCAGGGCGTCAACTGCAGCGGCGCCGGTACACCTGCGGCCACTTTCGGCACAAATTCAGGCAGCTCACAGCGCTTGGTGGGGTTCCAGTCGAACCATGCCGTGGGCCCCCACTCGCGGAGATCGCCGGATGCGCGGTCCCAAGGGGCGGCCTGGTGCAGGCCATGCCGATGCACCTCGCGCTGGATCTGCTGCCCGGGCTCCATCTTCCACCGGCCGATGCAGCTGTCCGGCACCAGGACCTGCACACCCAGCGCATCGAGCATGCGCGCAATGCCGTAGTTTGCTGCCGTCGTACAGGGAACCAGCACAGCCCTGAAGTCCGGGCCCCGCTGGTCGGCGTTGCTCCAGTGCGCCGGCAGGATCTGGTCGGCCACCTTGGCGTTGAGCTGCAGCTTCGCCTCGATGCCGAGCTGGTGCCCGGTCGCCTTCCACACAGCGAGGATGTCGAAGCCGGCCGTCTCGGGGTAGATCTCCCAGCCGTCAGTCGCGGTCAGGCAGTCGATCAGGCACGTACACAGGGCAGCTTCGGTCGGGTACCTCGCCTTGAGCTCCGCAGGTTTCATTGGCCCTTCCTCTTGAATGCCTTGGCCATGCCGTCGTACTTGACGACGTCGGCGACCAGTTGCGAGTCCTGGGCGGAGCGGGCGGCGCGCTCGGCCTCGCAGGTCGGTACCGGCAGCGCGCGGAGCTCGGCAAGCCGGGCACGTGCCTGGTTGACCTTGTCCTCGGCCCAGAGCGCCTTGGTCGCGAATGGCCGGTCCTTCGCAGGGCGGTCGACCTTGGGCGGTCCGCCCGCCGAGCATCGCCGTTCGATCTCCCGCAACAGGTCCGTGGTGGCCACCGCACTGAGGTCGACGCCGGTACCGCCTACGCGGCCACTGGATCTCCAGCCGCTCATGCCAGCAACACCTTGATCGGGTAGTGGTGCTCCACTTCGCGCTTCTTGATGCGGAATTCCTTCGTCTCCCGGCCCTTCACGTCCACGAAGTCGACATGCCCGTCGCGCAGGAACACCAGGAAGTCCAGGACATACCTGGTGCCGCCGGGCAGATGGATCGGTACCTGGCGCAGCCAGAAGTGCACCTCGCCGGCCTGCTTGCGCAGTTTCAGCTGCTCGTAGTAGCGGGCCTCGCGCTTCGAGTCGAAGCGGATCCCGTCCACCGTGGTGATCACATTGCCGTACTTCGGCCGCTTCTCCATCGGCGCACGCACCTGGTGCTCGGCTGGCCCACGCGCAGGCGCGGCCTTGCCAGCCTTGTGCATCAGCTGCTGCATGCCCTGCGGCATGTCCTCAATCCGGTTGTAGCGGAGTCCGCGGTTGCTCATTGGCCACCGTCCTGCGGTAGACCGAGCAACCGTGCAGCGCGCGCTTCGAACGCCTCCAGCTGGTTTCGAACCCGAAGCTCGAACGCCGCATGTTCCTTTGTCACATCCGCCAGCAGCGCGGCGCACTCGGCCTGCAGGAATGCCAGGCGCTGATCAATGGTGATCTGGCGAAGCTGGGTGCCCTGCCCCGCCATCGGTGACGCGGCATCCATCGCGGCCGTGCTCCTGCCCGGGGCCGACGGCTGCAAGACCCGCGCCCGGCCAGCAGCGATCGACCAGGTCGGCTCGGCACGCCCGTAACGGCGATTTGCCCTGTCGTCCCCTTGGGTGACCAGTTGCTCGCCGAGCATGCCGCGCAGAATCCCGGCCACAGCAGCTGGGGTGATCGCCGCGCATTCCCGAGGGTGGCCCATGGCCAGCGCCAAGGTCGTCATGCCCTCGTGCACTTCGGAGGCCGTCATCGGTTCGCTGGCCTCCTGCAGGGCGTATAGCACCTGCGACCGGTGGTAGCTGCGCAGTTGCTCCTGGTCGATCATCGATCCAGCCCTGCCGCTGCCATCTTGCCCGTCGCCGGGGGATGGTCGTCGTTGCCTGGCTCTGCAGATCCCTTGCCGAAGATCTCCGCGATCTCGCGCTCAGCACGGCGGAGTGCTTCAGGGCTGGCCGGTACCGGCGTGGCCACAGCGGCCTGGCCCAGGACCGCCACCGGCTCGTCCGGCAGCTGCCCGCCGCGCATCACGTATTCGCGCGCCTGGTCGTAGGCCTCCCGCAACAGGCGATCGCTCTTGTCGGCACTCGATGTGCGGTAGCGATGGCCGTCCAGGTACTGCCACACCAGGCGCGTGAAGCCGTCCCGGCGGCCGGTGTCGTTGCGGACAGCGGCGAAGCTCGGCACACCCAGGCAGCGCAGCCGGAACTCCGGCAGGGTCGGTGGCCACGGGTCGGCCGAGGCGATGCTCGAGCCCAGGCCCGCGGCCAGCTGTTCCCCGCTGAGCCCGGCAAGCCCTTTCGCCCAGGTAGCGGCAGCGCCGCCGCTGGGATCCTCGCCGTAGGCGCTGGTCCAGCGGTAGCCGTAGATCTCAGCCATGCGCACCCACAGCGTGCGCGTAGCCCGGGCCGTCAAGGGCGCCTGCTGTGCCGGCGGCGGCGTCTGCCTCTGCAGCGGCGTCACGGAGCTCGTCTGCCTCTGCGCGACGTCGGACTCGTTCGGCAGCAGAGCCTGAATTGTTGGCATGGTCGGTCCCCTCGGGTTTCGGTGTTACGGGCAGTGCCAGGCCTGCAGCCATCGTCTGGCGCAGGGAGCGATTGAGGTCGTGGCCGTCGGCCGTGAGCTGACGGAAGCGCGGCTGCAGTTCCAGCCAGCTGCTGATCGTCATCGGCTTGCCCAGCACACGGCGGTGCCGCACGAACCTGGCCAGGACTTGGGGGTCCAGACCCGACGGCAATCGGGGGATGCCCATCAGCTCGCGCTTGACCTCGTCGTCGCTGAGCTGCGGCACCACCGCATCGTCGTCGCGCGCCTGCGCGTTTGACGGTTCAATGACCTTTACTGACCTTTCATGACCTTTAGGGTCCGTCTCGCGGACCGGTTGAGTACGCGAGACGGACCGGTCAGGTCCGCCAGACGTACCGGTCGAGCTCGCGAGGCGTACCGGTCGTTCTCGCGCACCGGTACTTCCCACGCACCGGTCGGAGCCTTCAGCGCCTTCCAACCCGTCCGTGTCGCGTACCGGTCCGGCATTCGTACCGGTGTGCGTGCCGGACCGGTCAGCATCGTCATCGCTCTCGGACCGGTCCGTCTGGCGAACCGGTTTGGATGCACGCCGCGGCTTCGACGCGAACGCGTTCTTGTCCAGTCGGCCAAGGTTGAGGCTGTACCGGTTGCTGTACTTGGTGCCGCCGGCATCACTGCCGCCGCGACGAATGGTCAACACCTGGTTGTCTTCCAGCCACGCGATCGCGCTGAGCAGTGCTGTCTTGCTCAGGCAGGTCTTCTCGATCAGCGTGGTGAAGCCCGGGAAGGCCATGCCGAAGTCGTCTGCGTGCCACGCGATCGCCATCAGCACCGCCTTAGCGGGCGGCGGCATCTGCAGTGGCCAGCAGAGCTCCGTGATTTTGTTGCTCATTGCGCAGGCCTATCCCGTCACGGGCAGCCCACGCTTTGGACGGCGTTGCCCCTGGTGGGCGCGCTCCAATCGCTCGGGCTGGTGCTGAACTGCGCGCGACCCTGTCCATGGATGGCACCTGGGCGCGGCTCCGGCGCGGGCGTGTTGAGGCGTTCCAGCTGGCCGGCGGCGCGCTCCACGGCGGCTGCACACTGCGCCTGGACGTCGACCAGCTGCTGCAGCAGCTCCTGCCGGCGGTGCTCGGTCGGGATCGGGCGGACCTCATAGCCGAGATCTGCGGCCATGGCCAAGAAGAGCTGGTGGCGGCCGAAGCGGCGCATCAGCGCCCACAGCTCGCCGATTTTGAAGAACTCGGCCTTGTTCGGGTTGAGGCAGCTGTTGAACTTGGCAACAGCGCTGGTCCAGTCCTTCAGCTTCTCCTGATCCCAGAAGCCGTTGTCCAGCAGGAACTGGATCATCGCGTTGCGGGTGTGTGCGTCGACATCGCACGTGGCCTTCAGGGCCGCCAGTGCGTCCTGCAGCCAGGTTTCATCGATCCAGGGCATGGGAGTCCTCGGTAGTAAGGGCGGGTCCGCCGGCTGGCAGAATGGGGGTGCGAACCAACCAACCCACCTACCGGAGAGACCCATGAACACGTTCTTGGAACAGGAGTTGCGCGGCCTGATTGCGGGATGTCAGATCCAGATCAAGGCGCTTCGCAATGACCTGGAAATCGCAAGCGGTACCTCCATCGCGACCAACGTCGCTTTGCACGGGCTTATTGCTGCCCTCCCCGACCTGGATCTGGCCGCGAAAGCCCTCGTATCCGTGCGGCAAGAGTTCGCAGGCACCGCAGCACCAGCATCTTCAGCGGAGGCTGCCGCCGCGTTCGACCAGACGTTTGTCGCGCTTCAACAGACGATCGAGAACCGGAAGAACGTTCTGGCGCGCAAGGCTCAATCTCCCCAGTGAAGCTGAAGCCCGGTCGCCCAACGGCGGCCGGGTGATCTATGCCAACGGGGGAGCTCGGCTTTTCAGATTCGTCAGTCATTCAGCGCTCCTTAGGTGCTGGGTACGCATCTGTGCTGGTCGGCTGGCAGAATCGGCGCTCCCCCAGCAATTGACGTTCCTCATGACCCCATCCGAACTGGAAGCCCGATTCGCCCAATACGACGAACGAATCGCCGCGTTGGAGGCTGAAAAGCAGGCGAACAGCTGGTTCACGCTGGCCGTCATTGGCAGTCATCCCGACACAGAGATGCTGCTTGAGGTAGTTCGCGCCGCCATCCAAACACTGCGCGGCAAAACCTCGCCCGAAGCCCCAGCCGGCGTGGCCGCTGCGACCGTGCTTCGCCTGTTGGAGATCGAGCGTCAGATCCTGAAGGCGCAGCAGAGCCGACAGGAGCTGGCGGAGGCTGGGGAAGCGGAGCGGCTGTTGGAGCAGCAGCGCGCGGGATCGGAGCAGGAACGCTAGAAGCCGGCTGCCGCTGCTCCAGCGCGCGGACCCGGCGCTCCAGCGCTCCGATGCGCTTCAGCACCGCGGTCATGACGGTCGGTGTCGTGGCTGGCAGTGAGCTTGCCAGGCCGCGCTTCTGGGGCCCGCTGTTCATTGCGCCCCCCGGAGAAACAGCGCGCGCAATGCCGAAGCAGCACGCGCGAAGAGTCCGGCCGGCCGGCTTTTTGTCGACGGCTGGGTACGGGCTGCCTCTATCGCCGCCAGTGTCGTCGCAGCCCAGCGGGCCGTGGCTTCCCTCTGGGCAAGGCAAACCGTGAGGTCATCGACCTGCCGCTGCAGGTCCCGGACTTGGTTACGCAGCGCGCGCAGCTCCCTGCGATCCCGGCCGTGGCCTCGATCTTCCCCTTCCCGAGGATTGCTGAGGTGTCGACGGGCCATCAGGCTGTCTCCAGCGGCACGATGCGGCCGGCGTCCACGTCGCCGCTCGGTTCGGCGCGCAGTTCCATAACCGGATCCATAACCGGATCCGCCTGAGCGGCCACTTCAGCCAGGCCGCCCCGCTCCAGGCCTTCGAAGGCGTTCAGCGCCTCGATCAGCTGCTGCAGGCTGGCGATCGTCGGGTTCGTGATCTGCCCGTGCGCCAGCTTTGTCAGCCACGAATAGCCGATGTCCGGGTTCTGCCGGGCGATCTCGGCGTACTTCCCTTCATGCGCACGCAGGCGCACCACGGTTTGATGCAAGAGGGTATCGGCGTCCATGTCCGCAACCTATCATTCTAATGCTAGGCAATCAAGCATCGAAGAGCGTTCAGCCATCACTAGCATGGTAGCCATGGCAAGACGTCCCTCGAGCGCAGATGTCATCGCCGCCAATGTGCGGCGACTGATGAAGCACCTGAACCTCTCTCAGGCAGAGCTCGGCCGCAAAGCCGGGGTCGCGCAAACTCTGCTGTCGGGGCTGCTGAGCCCGGATGGCGCCTCCAAGAACCCGACGTCTTCGACCGTCGACAAGCTCGCCGACGCCTTCAAGATCACACCTTGGAAGCTCCTGGTTCAGGACATCACGCTGGATAGCCTCTTGGACGACGAGGTCGAACGCCTGGTGGACGCCTTCGCCACGGTGCCACCAGAGGGCCGGTCGGTAATTCTGCGGGTGGCTGATGCTGAAGTTCGCTATTCCCAGGTGCCGGCAACCGTTCCGATCAAGGACACAGGGACATGATCAGCCATGGGAATACTCGACTTTCTTGCTAGTGCAGCAGGCGTCAAGACGATGCAGACGGGCGCGGATGTATTCATTCACCGCCATACGCGCGTCATCACCTTCAGCCTGCCGTCCCAATGGCGTGACCACGCGAACAAGCTCGTCAAGGAACGTTTCCAGGCGCAGCTCGTCCAGTCCGAAATGGATGCGGCGCTGCTGAAGCTCGCGGTGTTCTGGACCTGCGCGATGCAAAGCGATCCTGCTCGGGCAGAGCAATTCGCCGACGCCATGTATGACCTCCGCACTGCCGCGGGAGGCGGGATCACGCCTGGCCTGTCCCTCGAAGTCAGGGGATTCACCGGCCACTAAATCCTGATCAATCAGCTGCTTAGCATCAAGTCGGGGCCATCTATCATTTTAGTGCTTGACTGTTCACCGGCCTATCATTATGTTGCTAGCCATCCCAAGCACGGATGGTTGAGCACATGTCTGCACTGTCTTCGTCGCTGTACCTCGCACTGGGGGCTCTCGGAGCCACCGGCATTGGCGCCTTCTTCTCCCCATCGTCCCCTTCCACAGACGAACCCGGCCAGGCCGTCCGGGCACCAGCTGCACTGGTGATCACCAGCCCGCGCATCTGCGCGGCGCTGGAGGTCTACACCCTGGCCAACGAGAACGACTGGGGCCTGCGCACCACCATCGCGCAGGCAGTGCTCAACGGCTTCAACGACGCCGACCGTGTGCCGGACTGCGCCGCCGGCGTCTCCGCCGCGCTGGCCAAGGACTTCTCCCCCTATCGCTGGCAGCTCGCGCTCGACGCCGTCGACGCGGTTGTCGCCGGTACCTATTCCGTTTCCCCCGACGCCTGCGCCCGGGCCAATACCGTCGTCCCCCTGTCGACGGAAGCCGCCTCCCCTGTGGTGGCCCGGGCGCAGTGCGTCATCTATGACCTGGCTTTCGTGGAGGTGCACTGATGGCCGCCACCGAACGTCGCTGCCGCGTCTGCAGCTGCACCGATCAGCAGGCCTGCCCCGGCGGTTGCTCCTGGGCCGGCCCCGACCTCTGCAGCAGCTGCGCCACGGCCGCCGGCGCGGGCGCCGAAGGCACCATGGCGGTCGTGGTGCGCCAGCGCCTGCTGATCGCCGGCAGCAGCATCAAGCTCAGCCGCACCGAGGCCGTGGTGATGCAGGTCCTGGTCGGTGCGCCCGATCGCCTCGTGGAAGTCGACGCGCTGCATGCCGCGATGTACCCGGGCAGCAAGCCGCCGTCGCGGGAGTCCAACGTCCTGCAGGTGCTGGTGTCGCGTGTGCGCCGCAAGCTCGCTGCCGCTGGACACAAGCACGCCATCGAGACCATCCGCCTGCGCGGCTACCGCTTCGTCATGCCGCAAGGGGGTGCCGCATGAACGCCCCGTGCAAGATCGCTGCGATCCGGCACGCGGTGAGCGCGCTCCACGGAGCCGCTGACGACGGCGCTGATACCCGCCGCTACGCCGACGCGCTGCAGGAAGCCGGAGCTGCCATTGATGCGTTGGTGGCGGCCGACGAGGACTACGACCAGGCGCGCGATCGGTGGCTCAACTCGCCAAGCGATCACGAATCGTTCGAAGCGGCGCGCGAGGCCTGGGCGCGACGCGCGGTTGCCCTCGCCCGCGTCAAAGGCGGTGCCGCATGAACGCCGGTGCTGAGATGCTGGCGGCGAAGCTGGCCGGCCGCTCTGCAAACGGCCTCGAACGGGGACAGGGCACCAACCTGCACGCGATCCCTTCCGCGCAGGTGCGGCGCTATGGCGGATATGTCGAAGCCACCGGCAAGGCGCTATGCGGAGCAGCACCAGGCCGCCGGTCCGTGGGTTGGACCGCCTGCGAATCGCTTCCTGTGACCTGCCCTCGCTGCCAACGCGCCCTCGCGCGTGGCAAAGGCGGTGCCGCATGAGGGCGGAACAGATCATCGCCGAGGCCACCGCAGTCCTGTTTCGGCGAGTGCTGGCCATTGGCGGCACGGCCGGCTTCCTGCTGGGAGTGGCGGTAGGGTTTGGATCCCGGGCGGTGCTGTCATGACCATCGTGAACATGACGGTCGACGCCGAGATCGACCTCGACGACCTGGTCGAGAACCTGGGGCCGAACAGCAAGGAATACCTCACGAACCTGCTGAAGGTCGACGGCGAAGCAGCGCGCGCGCCAGATGGCCGCACCTTCGAACAGATCATCGAAGCCGCGTTCAATGAGGCGCGGGCAATGCCCTCAGTACCGCGGGCGTTGGTCGAGCTGTTCTGGGTGGTGCACGGGAGGGCCATGTCATGACGGCAGACCTGCACCTGCTGGGGCACGGCGTCGACGCGATCCTGCAGCACGACCTGGACCGCATGCCGCCGGCGATCACCCCCGCGGCGCGCGTGCAGCGCTACCAGCGCGCGGTGTCCATCGCACCACCAGACCAGTGGCGCGCGCTGCGGATCCGCTTCGGCACGATTTTCCAGATCGCCTGGAGCGCGGGGATGAAGCCGGACCTGGCCACCTGGGCGCGCAAGTTCCAGCGCATAGCAGAGGCCTGCCGACCGTGAGGCTCTTCCACGTCCACATCCCGGGCGTGGCTGGACCGCACAGCGTCATCGCAGAAGCCGAGCAGGCCGCGATCGACGACGCGCTCTACTCCCTGGGCCTTTCCGAGCTGCCCGAAGGCAGCAGCGTCACTTCTGAACAGACCGGAGACACCTGATGTTCTTCCGCAACCTCACGATGTTCACCTACCCGCAGCTGCAGATGTTCGACTGGCAGGACGGCCTGCAGGCGCGCGCCCTGAAGCCCGTGGGCCCGCTGGAAATGAGCTCCGGCGGTTTCATTTCGCCGTTCGGCCGCGAAGAGAAGGAACTGCTCTCGCACGAGATCGGCCGCTGCATGTGGATGGCCATCGGCGCCGAAGAGAAGATCCTGCCGCCGGCAGTGGTTAGCAACCTGCTCGAGCTCAAGCTGCTGGAGATCGAGGAACGCGACGGGCGCCGCCCCGGCGGCCGCGAGCGGAAGCGCATCAAGGACGATCTGCTGCACGAGCTGCTGCCTCGTGCCTTCGTCCGCCCCTCCCGCACGGATCTCTACCTGGACCACCAGCGCGGCGTCGTCTTCGTGGACACCAGCAGCCGCAAGACCGGCGAGGCCGCCATGAGCCAGCTGCGCAACGTGGTCGGCAGCTTCCCCGCTCTCCCCCTGAACGCCGAGGTTTCGCCCAGGGCCATCCTGACCCGCTGGGTTGCCGGTGAAGCCCTGCCCGACGGCCTCAGCCTGGGCGAGGAATGCGAGCTACGCGATCCGGTCGAGGGCGGCGCAATCGTTCGCTGCCAGCATCACGAACTGCGCTGCGACGAGGTCGACCTGCACCTAGAGACCGGCAAGCAGGTCACCAAGCTCGCCCTGGTGCTGGACGACCACCTCTCCTTCGTCCTCGGTGACGACCTGATCGTCCGAAAGCTCCGCTTCCTGGACGGCGCAGTGGAGCAGCTGCAGCACGGCGACGAGGACGGCAGGCGCGCCGAGTTCGATGCCCGGTTCGCCCTGCAGATCGCCGAAGTCGGCCGGCTCTATGACCTGGTCCGCGAGCACTTCCGCCTCACCACCTACGCATGAGGTCCCTATGCACCCGCATCTTCTGAGCACTGGCCGCTTCTCCCTCGACATCCTGCTGCCCGCGCTGCTGGCCAGGCCGCAGCGCGCAGCGCGCGCCGTCCCTGTCCGCCGCATGCCAGCACGCCATCGCACCACCTGGGCACCGGCCGGCGGCGGCCAGGCCGAACGTGCTCGCCGCCTGCGCCAGATCGAGGCCGGCACGCTGACCGCCGCCGACGGCCTGGTCGCGACCTACAAGGGCGAGCTGCCGTGAGCCGGGTGCGCGCCTTCATCTGCGCCCTGTTCGGCTGTGCCCGCGATTGGCCGGATATGGAGTCGTGCGGTCGCTGCGGCAGCTACATGGACCTGCAGACGCCGCCGCGCACCATGGGCCGCCGCGTGCTGGACCGCGTTGCGACCGCTCTGATCCAGCGCGGCACCCGCACGCCCTACTTCCACCTGGTCAACGCCGATGGCACGCCGTACATGGACCGCTTCTGGCTGCTGCGTATCGGCCGCGCCGGCGTCGACGACCGTGGCCAGCCCCGGCCCTGGTTGGCGCTGCGTCTGCACCACATCCGCAGCAGCGACCACGGCGGCGTCTTCCACGACCATCCCTGGTCCTTCTTCAGCCTGTATCTGCGCGGCGGGTACTTCGAGCACCGACCCTACGACGGGCCGCTGCCGGCGGTGCCGGACGCGGTGCCGTCGGCGATCGCTGAGGAACCGTACTCGTCGACCTGGTATGGCGCTGGCCAGCTGCTGTTCCGCCGTGCTGAAGGCTGGCATCGCATCGCGCTGGCCGAGGACCTGCAGGCCGAAGGCACCTGGACGCTGGTGCTGACGCTGCCGCCGCGCGCCTACAGCTGGGGCTTTCGCATCCGCGGTCAGAAGGTCGAGCACCGCGAGTATTTCCGGAAGGAAGCGGTCCGCCAGCGCGCGCGGCAGCAGATCCAAGCACCGAAGCGCTCGGAATGGAATCCATGAGCCATGACGCGGAAGTCACACCCCAACGCGCGTCGGCCTTGGACCGCCGACGAGGACGAAACGCTGCGGCTGAACTGGCCGCGGTTCCCCGCCTTTCTGATCGCCCACGTCCTCGAGCGGCCCACGGCTGCGGTGTATCGGCGGGCCGGAGTGTTGGGTCTGCAGAAGGCCGACGACTTCTACACCCAGCCGATGGCGGCCCTCTGGAACGGCACACAGGAACCCGGATCGATCGCGTCACGAATCAAGCCCGGCAGCACGCCGGCGAACAAGGGGCTCCGCCGACCGGGCTGGTATGCAGGCCGGATGCGGGAAACCCAGTTCAAAAAGGGTCGGCCGGCCAGCGAGGCGCGCAACTACGTGCCGATCGGGACCGAGAAGGTGGATCCGAAACGGAAGGTGCTGATGCGCAAGGTCACCGACGACCCAGCCCTATTCCCAGTCAATCGCTGGCGCCCGGTGCACGTGATGGTCTGGGAGGCGGCAAACGGCCCGGTACCGGAGGGACACATCGTGGTGTTCCGGCCAGGCCTGAAGACGCTGGTCGCCGCCGAGATCACCGCTGATCGCCTTGAGGCCGTCACCCTCGCCGAGAACATGCGGCGCAACAGCTACCACAACCGGTTCCCGCCGGAACTGAAAGAACTTGTCCACCTGAAGTCCAGCATCACGCGCCGGCTCAGGAGGCGAATCAAGGAGCAAGAAGATGAAGAACAAGGTCAGTGACGTCCGCGATCACCTGGTCGCCATGCTCGAACGCCTGGGCGACGACGACCTGAGTGCCGAACAGATGGGCCAGGTCATCGAGCGCGCGAAGGCCTCGACCATCGTGGCCACCACCTACATCGGCGCGGTGAAGGTCGAGCTCGACGCAATCCGGCTGGCCCATGAAACCGGAAACCTGACTGCGGCAGTTGCCGAGCCCCAGCAGCTCCCCACGTTGCCGCCCGGCCAGGGGCGCTGACGATGACCGCAGATCGCCCCGTAGCAATCGAGGGCTGCGACATGGCCACCGGCCCTGACGTCACCTCCGTAGCGGACATCGTGGACGGCAAGGTCATCAACGTCCGCCATCTACCTCGGCAGGATCCGCTCACGAAAAAGTCGCAGGTGCTGCTGGTTCTGCGCGCCGGCGGCCGCATCGCAGCTGGCCATCGGCCCGGCCTGCTGCAGCTGCTCGGCGCCGACGACAGCCCGATACCCGCTTGGCAAACCGCCCTGAAGGCCGCCCAGGCCTCGTCCGCACAGTCCGGAGATACCCATGAACCGCAGTGACGTCCTCCCTCGCTTCCTCGCCGATACGGCCACCCATGAGCTGCGGATCGTGGTCGACGACGGCGTGCACCGCCACCTGCAGTTCCGTCGCCCTGGAAGCTATTGCTACGGCTTTGACATCGTGACCTGGCCCGGGCACCTGGCGATCTCCGGCGACATGGGCACCGCCGTCTTCAACCGCCTGCACGACATGTTCGAGTTCTTCCGCACCAAGCCCGCCCACCATGAAGAGGCCGGCGGCCTGTTCGTCAACGATGGCTACTGGGCCGAGAAGTGCGTGGCCAACGACGGCGAGAAGAAGGAATTCAGCGCTGACCTCTTCCGCGCGCTGGTGACCCGCCTGTTCAAGGAATACGTCGAGGAACGCGTGGATCCCGACGACCTGGCGGATCCGGACACGCCCCCGGAATGGGTGGCCCGGCTGTGGCAGGAGCTCGAGCTCGAAGTGCTGAACGACTCGGAAGATCACGATGCCCTGAGCAACGCGATCAGTGCCATGTCGGACTTCAGGCCGAACGACCCGGACTACAGCGACTTCCGGATCACCGACGCCTGGGAATACGCATCGTCCCTGCAGCAGTATACGTTCCACTTCCTCTGGCGCCTGTATGCGATCGCCCACGCGGTCCGTGCATACGACGATGCCGCCGGCGCGGCCGAACCGACAGGCCTGCCCGGTGACATTGCCGCGCCGACGCCACTGGCGGAGCGGGCCCATGCGTGAGCGTCCCATCCTGTTCAACGGTGCCATGGTGCGCGCCATCCTGGCCGGCCAGAAAACGCAGACACGGCGCGCAATCAAGGACATCCCTTGGCGCCCTGGCTGCAATCCAGATTTCAGCCAGGCCCGCGCCTTCTCCAATGGCGGCGAGTTCCGCATCACCGGCAGTCAGGAAATGACCACCGGCTTCCGGTGCCCCTTAGGCCAGCGCGGTGACCGGTTGTGGGTACGCGAAACGACCGTGGACGTGGAAAGGCACGGCTACCTCGGCCCCGTCCATCTGGAATCCGAAGAAGGCTACGCCACGCTGCAGGGCGGATTGGCACCTGGGCCGGACGACGTGATCGATGTCGAGCCGCACGAGATCACACTGCGGCCGTCCATTCACATGCCGCGTTCCATGTGCCGCCTGTTCCTTGAAATCACTGACGTGCGCGTGGAGCGGCTGCAGGCCATCAGCCCAGCCGATGCCCTTGCCGAGGGCTCCATGGAGTGGGCCGGCGAGCAGGACACCCCCATTCGCGACCTGGACACAGGGGACGAGCGCATCGCCTTCAGCGCGCTGTGGGACAGCACCGGCGGCGACTGGAACAGCAACCCCTGGGTGTGGGTCATCACCTTCATGAGGATCGAAGCATGAACGACGTCAATAGGGGCTGCACTTGCCCGAGCGGCGGTGGCTCGCTGCACCACCCTTGCCCAGCGCACCCTGTCCCAACGGACCTGCTGGCTGACCTAAACGAACGCCTTGAAACCGCCAAGGCGCTCGGCTATGAGGATGACATCCCGGTGGGCATCGGCCTTCTGCTTTGCGTGCGTGCAGCCCTCGCCGCCCGCCAGCCGGCTCGCATCTACGGATGCTGCGCCCAGCCGGAGGGTGAGCTGCACACCGCCGAATGCCCGAACATGCGGCACGTCGCCGCCCGCCGGCCGGTGAATGGGCTCTCATGGGCTGACTATTGGATGGAGCGCGGACAATGCGAAGTCGCCCACGACTTCGAAGCGTTTTGTCGCGCTGAGGCTTGGGCGCTCCAGCGCTTCCCAGACGCTCGCCAGCCGGTTGGACAGGTCACGGGTGCCGAGATCGACGGCCAGGCGGTGGACAAATGAGCCTCCCCTACGAGAATGCGACCAGCGGCAATAACGCGATCAACGACATCCAGAAGATGCTGCGATCGTTCGGGTGCCAGCGCTTCGCCACCGGTGAGGACTACGAGACCGGCGAACTGTTCATCCAATTCGAGCACCGCGGGCGGCAGGTGCAGCTGAAAGCCAGCGCTCGCGGCTATGCGGCCGCGTGGCTGCGCGAGCACCCCTACGGCCCCCGGATCCGGGCCACTCGAGCCGAACACGACGCCAAGGCGCTCAAGATCGGCGGCGTAGCCGTCTACTCGATCCTGCGCGACTGGGTGAAAGGCCAGGTAACGGCAATCGAGATCGGCATGCTGACGTTCGAGGCTGCGTTCCTGTCGCACATCCTGCTGTCCAGCGGCCAGACGGTGATCGAGCACGTGCAGCAGCAGAAGCTGCTGCCGCAGGAGGCAGACCATGGCTGAGGTCGCGATCGACATCACCGGCGAGGAAGGCCAGCTGACCATCAAGAACACGGTCGCTTTCGATCTGCAGCTGCTCGGCTGCGGTCTGTGCATTGACATGACCCACGAGCAAGGCCAGTCGATTTACCAGGCTCTGGCAGTCTTCTTCGGCCCAGGAGATACGCCCAATGGCTGACACCTCGGCGCGCGCTGACGCTGCCGACCACAACATCCACCCAGACCTGGCCAGGGAACTGCGCGCGATCGCGGCGGTACCCATGGATCTCCGCCGGCCGGCGCTGCGGCGCTTGGCCGAGAAGATCGGCAACGCCGCGATGGTCGATCTGTTCGGCGAGTTCATTGGCCTGGCCAACCAGGTCGCTCGCAACGCCCGCGAGCAGGCCGAGGACCTGCTGGTGCTGCAGGGCCACGTGTGGCCGCACGAGGCCGAGCGCGTGAACATGCCCTGCATCCAGGGCGCCCTCAACGCCATCGTGCTGGCCGCCGGCATCGACCCAGGCCCGCTCTGCGGTGGCTGTGCGTTCCGCGCCGGCACTGTGGCCAACCAGTGCCTTCCGACCACGGAGGACGCCGACTACTGCTCCACCCCGGGCGAGCGCCCCTTCCTCTGCCACGAAGCCGTCGACGAGCACGGCAACGCCATCAGCGCCTGCCGCGGCTTCGCCCAGCGGCGCGCCGCCTTGAATGCTGCCGAGCGCAGCACCGAACACCAGGAGCCCGACGCATGAATACCTCTGACCGCCTGCATGTGCACTATCACGTGCACCTGGACGTCGCCGGCGCACTGACGAACTTCACGGACCAGGATCTGGACGGGCTTTTCCAGCGCAGCCCGCACGGAGAGCCGGTGACTGCAGCCGACGCCCGCCGGGTGCTGACCGACCACCTGGCCAACGGCCGCAGGGTCATCCCGCTCGCTCCCTGCGAGGGCTTCGACTACAGCGGTGCCGGATGCCCCGGCCACCCAGAAGCAGCTGAGGCAGACCATGGCTGATACAGGCACTGCCGACGGCACTGCCACCCGGATCCTGCAGCTGCTGCAGGAGGGGCCGGGGCTGGCCGGCGAGCTGGCCGCCGAGCTGCAGCTTCCTTCGAACCGGGTCAGCAGCTACCTGCACCAGCTGGCCAAGACCGGCCGTGTGCAACGGGCGCCCTTCCACGGTCCCGACGAGCGCCCATCGGTCCTCTGGAGCCTGCAGGCGGTGCCCCATGAGTAGCTACGGACCCTCGTCACGAGGATTGTCGAGGACCGGATCCCCCGCGAACCTGCGCCCGGTCCGATTCGTCACGCTCAAGCAGTTCGAGACGCTGACCGGCTACACGGTCGACGCGGTCAACTCGAAGATCAAGCGTGGCGACTGGCTGGAGGGCGCCGTGTTCATCAAGGCGCCAGATGGAAGAAACCTGATCGACCTGGAGGGGTACGAAGAGTGGGTAATGCACGGCAAGGCGGCGTCAGGCCAGCTACACAGAGCAGCATCGCAATAGACTTCTACTACCGGGGCAAGCGGTGCCGTGAGCGAATCAAGCTCGCCCCCACCGCGCGGAACCTGCGCTACTGCGAGAATCTGCTGGGGCAGATCAAGGTCGAGATCGAGAAAGGCACCTTCGACTACGCCACTCACTTCCCTGGTAGCAAGCGCGCAGTGCAGGTCGCAGAGAAGCCAGCGGCCCTGGATACCCTGGAGCAGGTGCTGACCCGGTGGCTGGCGCAGAAAGAGCCCGAGCTCGAGCACAGCAGCCTGATCGGTTACCGGCGCATCGTCGAGAACATCCTGGTGCCGCGGTGCGGAGCGATCGCGCTCCGTGACTTCGACCGTATCGCGCTGAAGGAGCTGGTGGCCACGTTCGACGAGTCGACGTCGGCCAAGCGCATCAACAACGTCCTGGGCCCGCTCCGCGGCGCCTTGGATGAGGCTGTGGCCGACGACTTGATCCAGAGCAATCCCCTCGACGGCTTCAGGGTGAAGCGGCGTGCCAAGGCCAATGCGCGCGAAGAGGTCGACCCCTTCACGCCGGAGGAAGTCCAGGCAATCCTGGCCGCCTGCCGCGAGGACCAGGTCCGCAACTACTGCCAGTTCAACTTCGCCACGGGCCTGCGCACCTCGGAAATGATCGGCCTGTGCTGGTCGGACATCGACTGGCGCAAGGGGACGGTCAAGATCCGGCGCGCCTGGGTCATGGGCAAGATGAAGGCCCCCAAGACCGAGTCAGGCGTGCGAGAAGTGCAGCTGCTGCAGCCGGCGATCGATGCCCTGAAGGCCCAGCGTGCCCATACCGCCACCGCCGGCGAGTTCGTCTTCCACGACCCCAGGACGAACGCGCGGTGGGGGTCGGATCAGAGCATCCGCGCCGGCGAATGGCAGCGCGCGCTGCGCAAGGCCGGCGTCCGGTACCGGTACCCGTATCAGATGCGACACACCTTTGCCTCACAGGCGCTCAGTGTCGGCGAGAACGTGATGTGGGTGGCCCGGCAAATGGGGCACAGGGACTGGACGATTACCGCCAAGAAGTACGGCCGGTGGATTCCGTCGATGGTCCCTGACGCCGGTGCCAAAGCGGCGTCAGTCTGGATGCCGAAGTCTGTGGTTTAGTGGACTATCATGAGTTATCTGAACGACTGGAGGCGCTGCAATGGACGACGAGCCAATAGGTGCAGGGGCTGATCCTGCTTCACAGGAGACCGCAGACAGTGACAAGTTCTTCATTCGCTCTCCTGAAGAGTTCACCGCCGCCTTCTTGGCCGGATGGATTGTTGACGCTCGCAGTGGTGGCTTGGTTCGCGGCCGGCTTCACGAAGAGGGGCACGTCCCTATGCTTCAGCACGCAGGCCCCTTGGGCACTTTCGAATACATGGGTGTGATGGAAGGCGGGGAGTACATCCTCAGCACTGACGCCACCGCAGCGCATTTTGATCGCCTCAATGAGATCAACAGCGACAAGACCCCCTGTGACACACCGCTGCCTGCAGCGCCTCCAGGGCGCGTGATTGACGTATCGGCCGAACCCCATGACAAGGTGTTGATGATCGAACGGCAGTTCATCATCAACCGCAATTCCACCCGTCGATACCTAGACGAGCTGGTCGCCCTGAATGACCCACACAGTTACTACCGCGGCCAGTTTTTCAGCGATGACGTGGTCTCGTACCTGAACGAGCATCCCGAACTCGGGGACGGACCGCCGGCAAATGGGGGCTGACCGCGTGACTGTTCAGGAAGTTTGCCGTAACATCCGCATCGTTAGGCGGGTTCTTGGTCAACATTTGGTCAACCAGGGGCCTGAAAGCCTTGCAATACTTGAAGAAACCGGGGGTGCATTGGTTTCGACGGGGGTTGTGAAGTCGCCTGGCGCATGCCGAGGGGGTAGCTTTCCTCGTAAATCCAGCTGCAAAACTCTAGTTGCCAACGACGACAACTACGCTCCGGTCGCTCTCGCAGCCTAAAAACTGCGGTGCGTGACCTTCTGCCGACTTAGGCGGAGCCTCGAAACTGCTTGTGTCCATGCTCGCAGCGTAGAGTCATTATCATGGAATCGCGCTGGGCGGCTGCCTGTCAGTCCGGCACTAGAACACAACAGGCTGGTTCCCGGGTGCGCTTTGCACACCGTGCTGCTCGGGGATGAGATTCAACGGTGAGCTAAGCATGTAGTGCTGGGGATGGAGTGCCTTCGGACGGCGGTTCAATTCCGCCCACCTCCACCAATACCGGGTCCGCAAGGGTCCACGAAAAGCCGGAATCCCTCGTCAAATAAGGGGTTCCGGCTTTTTTGTTGCCCGCTGTAGATCTGGACAATCCATAGAGCTGTGGCCAGGTCGTGCGGTACGCCGTCGCCATACGATCAGCGCGATCACCTGGCCGTCGACCATGATTAGCGACTCATGGCCCCTCGCCTTGTGGAATCACTTGACGCCTTCGAACAGATCCGGCATCGAACGGAATGCCATGCGCCAATTCTGCTGGCTGTGTATTGACCAACCTGTTCGCAGCTTGCTCTGCCACGCCCCGGTCCTGCAGCCAAGCGGGATGTGAACTCAACGTGAACATTGCTGAAGGTGGAATGGGGGATGCCTTGCCTCAATCCGTTCTTACACAAGAGCCTTGCCAGCACATCGGCATCGTAGCCACATGAATGACTGTCGGTGCGGCTTGGCTCATGCTCGACGCGCTGCGCGGGCTCACGAGGATGACTGTCTCAACAACTTGGAATTGGAGGCTGTATGCGTGATCTAAATGAACTTGAAGTTGCAGAAATTTCGGGCGGTGTTCGCATCCAGATTGGCCCAAGCAACGGCACCCACGTCACCGGAACGCTCAATGATTTTGGTAATGCTGCGTATATGTACGGAAGGATCGCACCATTCAGTGGAATTGGCGCTGCCGGCCTGATCTATCACTACATCATGGCTCGCTGATTCAGGCAGCATAAGTAGGGGTCTAGGCGCCATTTCGGGCCTAGACCCTTGGAGCAAGGAAACATGCTTCAAAAATTTGCCCATCGAAGACCCCGCCCTATTGCGGAGAACAAGATATTCGCCGCAGCGATTGCGACGGTTGCCGTTGGGGCAGCACAGGGGATTCTGGATTCATTCAACGTATTCGGATCAAAGGCGGCGACTGAGTTCCTCGCATTTCTCGCTTGCGCCTGGCTATTTCCAAATGAACCCGGAAGGAGATGGACTTTCTGGCTTCCACCTGTATTGGTTGGCGCCGGCCTTATTTGCGGAGCACTTTGGATAGCTTTTGCAGGACTGCCCTCAGGACATGCCAGCAATTCCATATCCTTGAATGAAATTCCATTGAAGTTCTATGTGCTCGGCATCGTAACCAGCTGCATCGTAGCTCCACTTTTTGAGGAGAAGGTCGTGAGACATCTCTTTCTGGATGGAGCCTCTCACTACCTCGGAAAAGTCGCGGGTGCCATTGTCGTCAGCGCGCTGTTCGCTGCCGTCCACGTCGATGCATTTGTGTCATCTTTCATCTACTCGGTGATTCTCTGCATTGGTGCGATAGCTTTTGGCCTGAACACCGTCCAGCGATCCATAATCCATGGAGTTATCAATCTTTCCATCATGCATTGGGCACTTCTCCCCCCTCTTCTCTAGGATCCATACCAAGCATCCCTAGGCCCCCACATGTTCCAGCATGGACTTACAACCCGCCCATCCTGAAGACGCACATGCGCACATGATGGACATCGGCTACGCGCCTGAGTTTCCCATTCTTTTTATTTCAGTCTTGCGGCCTTTTTGGGAGCGTTAGATCATTGACGTCGTGATTCAATCTGAGGCAGCGGAATGCGGACTCGCTTGTCTGGCCATGATTGCGTCGCATCATGGCAACAACCTCGGACTCCGTGAACTTCGCCGTCGTCATGCACTTTCCCTCAAGGGTGCCACCCTCGCCCAGATCATGGAAATCGGGGGAAGCTTAGGCTTTCGTTGCCGGCCCCTGCGCTTGGACCTGGAGCACCTGAGCCAACTTCAGTTGCCGTGCGTCGCGCACTGGGACCTCAACCACTTTGTTGTAATCAGCAAAGTTCATCGCAACGGCGTCACTGTCCTGGATCCCGCTTATGGCGAGCGTAGGCTTTCCCTGGAGGAGATCTCACGCCACTTCACCGGGATTGCTCTGGAGTTGCATCCAACTGCCGAGTTCCAGGTAACCCCTCGCCCGCCAGCAGTCTCGCTTGCACAGCTGACAGGCAGGGTCGAGGGGCTTTGGCGGGCTCTTGGGCTACTGCTGCTCTTGTCTGTGGCACTTCAGGTATTCGTCCTGATAGCACCGTTCTTCATGCAGTGGACCGTGGATCAAGCCCTCGTCGCCTATGACAGAGACTTGCTGACTGTGCTGGGCACTGGGTTCGCTCTGGCGCTTCTGCTGCAGGTATGTATTGGGCAGATTCGAGGCTGGGCAGTCATCTACCTGTCAAACCGGCTCAACCTGCAATGGACCGGCAACGTCTTCCGCCACCTCCTGCATTTACCCTTGGACTATTTCGAGAAGCGCCATCTAGGTGATGTCACGTCACGGATGGGAAGCATCCAGGCCATTCAGAGAACACTGACAATCAGCTTCGTAGAAGCACTCATTGACGGCCTCATGGCGGTTGTGACCCTGGGAATGATGCTGCTGTACAGCTGGAAGCTGGCGCTGGTCACGCTGCTTGCAGTTGCCCTGTATGCAATTGCACGCGCCTGCGCATTCGCGCCCCTCAGGCGAGGCACGGAGAAGCAGCTGATTGCCGGGGCACGACAGGAGAGCCATCTTCTTGAGTCGATTCGGGGAGTGCAGTCGGTGAAAGTCGCTGGCCGCGAATCAGTTCGTCAGGCGGGCTACTTCAACCTCATGAACGAGACCGTAAATCAAGACATTTGGCTCTCGAAGTTCGGGCTGAGCTTCGGTGGTGCGAATCAGTTGCTGTTTGGCCTGGAGCGCATTGCGGTGATCTGGCTGGGGGCACTACTGGCCATGGACAATGTGTTCTCCGTCGGCATGCTGATTGCTTACCTTGCCTACAAGGACCAATTCTCGCAGCGCGTCGGAGCGCTGATCGACAAGTGGGTAGAGTTCCGCATGCTTCGCCTTCACGGCGAGCGACTCTCCGACATTGTTCTCACCGAGCCAGAGCGCGACACTTCCAACGGAAACGCCCTGTTGCCAGACGGACTCCGCATTGAGGTCGAGGGACTTGGCTTCCGCTACGCCCCTGGGGAGCCATGGGTGCTGAAGAACTGCAGCTTTGTGGTGGATGCCGGTGAGTCGGTCGCAATCATTGGCCCTTCGGGCTGCGGGAAGACTACGCTTGTCAAGATACTCCTTGGGCTCCTACAGCCGACCGAGGGTCAGATCCGCATTGGCGGCGTGCCCCTATCAAGGATCAGCATAGGCGACTACCGCCGCATGATCGGAGCGGTGATGCAGGATGACCAGCTTTTCGCAGGGAGTGTCAGTGACAACATTGCATTTGAGGACAATCATCACGACGAGGAACGAGTGCGTGAAGCCGCAAAGTTGGCCGCCGTGCATGACGACATCGCGGCCATGCCCATGGGCTACAACAGCCTGATCGGCGATATGGGAACGACCCTCTCTGGAGGCCAGAAACAACGAGTGATCCTCGCTCGCGCCCTGTATCGCAAACCTCAATTGCTCTTCCTCGACGAGGCAACCAGCCATCTTGATGTGGAGCGCGAAAGACTGGTGAATGAGGCCGTAAAACAGCTTGAACTTACTCGGGTGATCATCGCCCATCGGCCGGAAACCATCGCCAGCGCCGACCGCGTGCTGATCATGCATGCGGGAGGAGTAGCGCACGTGCTGAGCCAGAACACATCCAGCTCCCTGGCGCCGGAGCGAGGTGATGCAGCGGAGCTCACTGCATGAGCGGCCTCTTCCGCAAGGAGGCGATTGATGCCCAGCGGCGAAGCTGGCTGGGCGGGATATCCCTCGTACAGCCACTCCGGTTCTGGCTTCTGGCGGTGTTCGCAGCGATAGCGGCCATGGGCGTCGTCAGCTTCTTCTGGATCGGCGAGTATTCGCGCAGATCGCGAGTTTCCGGTGAGCTTGTGCCCGACCTCGGGCTTTCCACGGTCGTCGCCCCGTCCGCTGGAGTGGTCGCAAGACTGGACGTCGAAGAGGGTGATCATGTGCAACGCCAGGACGGGCTGCTGACGATCAACGTGCCTCGGGTAACGTCCTCGGGCCAGGATGCCGTGTCAACATTGCTCGACGCACAACGCACCCGCATAGCCAGTGTGGGTGCGATGAGCGAATTTCAGGATAGACAGCTGGCAACTCAACAGGATGGCGCCAAGACCCAACGCGCTGCGATGTTGCAGGAGCTTTCGCAGATCGACGCGGAGATACATACCCGCGGCGAGCAGGTGAGAATCGGGCGCGAGACCCTCGCCCGCTATCGGAGCGTCGAGGATGAGCGCTACGTAAGCCTGATTCAGATCAACCAACAAGAGCAATCGGTGCTTGAGGCGGTCAATGCGCAACAAGCCCTTCAACGCCAAGCGACCTCGATTCGGCGGAACCTGGCCGAACTTGAGCAGCGGCTTGCAGAAATTCCCCACCAAAGGCTATCTGCCAAGGCGGTGTCTGAGCGTGACCTTGCCGCGTTGAATCAGGAATTCATCCGGATGGAGGCCGACGGAGAGCTGCTCCTTCGAGCCCCGGTAACTGGACTGGTGGCAAATCGACTCGTTGAGGCTGGCCAGGCGGTGCAGCCCGGCCAACCCATTCTCAGCCTGCTTCCCAAGGGGTCCGAGCTTCGAGCACAGCTGCTGGTGCCCAGCTCGGCCATAGGATTCGTTAAATCAGGCGACAGGGTTCTGCTGCGTTACCAGGCATATCCCCATCAGAAATTTGGAGCCCACGAAGGAACGGTCATCCGCATCTCTCGCAGCGCCTTGACGGGGAATCAGAAGGAAGGCGGCACGACGCAGTCTCTATATCGAGTCCTGGTCTCGTTGGATCAGCAGGGAGTGCTGGCATACGGGAAGATGGAGCCACTTCGCCCTGGCATGCAACTCGAGGCAGATATCATGGGGGAGCGCCGCAAGCTTTATGAATGGCTGCTGGAACCGCTCTATTCTGTGTCCGGAAGGCTGAAGGGCTAGTACGCGATGGCTCGATTGGACCGGCAGCAGTAAACGGTTCTTCACGTACCGAAGAAGCCCGGAAACTCCACCACCGTGTGTTTCCGGGCTTTTTATACTTCCCGCCTCACATCGCTGCGAAATTCACCACCCAGGCGCAGTCGCGACCCGATGCCGACAAGCCATGTCGGCACCGCACATCTTCTCTCGCTTTCGACATCACTAAACCACTTCAGAAATTTCCCACCCTCTCCTTGGGGGGGATGTGTCCGCGAAGCCGTTCGTCCTAGGTCGCCATCAAGAGGAGACCACCGGATACCGCACCCTTCACATCCAAGCCGAGCCCGAGGGGCACGGCCTGTTCGACACATCTTCCACAAAGGAACTGTATCCATGCGTACGTCGCTTCGGGTTTCCCTTGCCAGTGCCATCACCCTGGTCCTGGCCAGCGCCCCCGCCTTCGCCCAACCCACCGAACGGGTATGGACGCGAGGCATGGCCAGCAACGAGCAGTACAGCAGTTTCATCGTCAAGTACCGGGACGGCAGCAGCAAGCGCGTCTCCGCCGACACCGCCCAGGACGCGCTGAAGAAGCGCCTCGGCGTCCAGCAGCGCAGCAAGCGTTCGATCGGCAGTGCGTCGCCAGCGGCCGCGTCCGTGACCCATCAACGCCGCATGGGCGGCGGCGCCGACGTGGTCACCACGGACAAGCCACTGGACCGTCCGGAGGCCGAGATCCTGATGCAGCGCATCGCCGACGATCCGGACGTCGAGTATGTGCAACCGAACTACATGATGAGTGCATTCGCCACGCCGAACGACCCGCGCTATGGCGAGCAGTGGCACTACAGCAACCCGACCAGTGGCGCTCGCCTGCCCGGCGCGTGGGATCGCTCCACCGGCCAGGGTGTGGTGGTTGCGGTGGTCGATTCGGGCTATCTCAACAACAACGACCTGCAGGCGAACCTGCTGCCGGGTTACGACATGATCTCGTCAACCCGTCCGTTCAGTGACTGGCAGTGCATCATCGGGGGCATGAATCCCGGCTGTGGTGGCTCCGACGATGGTGACGGACGCGACGCCGATGCATTCGATGCCTCGGGCATTGCACACGGCACCCACGTCGCCGGAACGGTCGCTGCGGTGACCAACAACCAGATCGGCGTGGCCGGCGTGGCCTACAACGCAAAAGTCGTACCGGTGCGCGTACTGGGAAACCAGGGCAATGGTGGCTCCGCCGATATCATCGACGGCATGCTCTGGAGTGCCGGTATCAACGTGCCCAACGTCCCGGCCAATGCCAACCCGGCCGAGGTCATCAATCTGAGCCTGGGTGGCCGCCGCGCCTGCTCGCCGGCCGAGCAGGATGCAATCGACGACATCACGGCCCAGGGCACGATCGTGGTGGTCGCCGCCGGCAACAGCAATCTTGATGTGTCCGAGTTCGCCCCGGCGAACTGCAAGGGCGTGATCGCGGTTGCTGCCAACGATCAGGGCGGTCGTCGCGCGTTCTACTCCAACTATGGTGCAGGCATCCACATCACCGCACCGGGTGGCGAGACCTGGTCGTGCCGTGCGTCGGTGGGTGAGTTCCTGCCGCTGGCCACGCCGCCGAGCCAGGCCAACTGCGCACCCACCCGCCAGCATCCGGCGCAGGGCATCCTGTCCACCGTGGGTAACAACGCCTTCGACTTCATGTCCGGCACCTCGATGGCGGCGCCTCACGTCGCTGGCATCGTCGCGCTGATGCAGGCGGTGGCGCCGGTGCCCAAGACCACCGACCAGGTCAAGGACATTCTGCGTCGAACCGCGCACCCGATCGCGGCGGCGAACTGCCCCGGCGGTTGCGGACCGGGCATTGTCGACGCCGCAGAAGCGGTGAAGGCCGCCAGCAACTGATGGCATGGCGCAGCGGCCTTCCGAGGCCGCTGCGCTGCTTGCCGGTGATCCGATCCGGTACGTTCGTCACGTCGGAATGGCGGCGCATGATCGAGACTCTGTGACCCTATCGGAGCCTACCCTGCTCCGAGACGAACAGAAGGATCTGCAATGAAAACCGCACCCACCGTATTCGCCCTTGCCCTGGCTGCCCTTGTCGCAGGTCCGGCAGCCCATGCGGCCATCGCGCCGCCAGGCACCGCCACGCTGGAAGCGCTGCTGGCCTGCAAGGCTGGCTCGAACTTCAGTGCGGCCGACGCCATCGATGCGCTGCAGGCGGCCGGCCTGGCCAAGAAACCGGGCGGTACCTTCGAGCCGGAGGACAAGCCGGTCGCGCTGTTTGGCGGCACGGTAACCAGTGCCGATGTAAACGTGGCCGAGGGCGAGAAGAGCATCTTCGTGTACTTGAACGGTGTCGACTCGCAGCGCCTGGCCAAGTCCTGGTCGGTAACCACGGTCAACGAGCACGCCAACACCGAAGCCCCCTCCTACGTGAAAGCCATCGACAAGCGCCACACCCTGCACGTGATCGCCGGCGACGACTACGAAGGTTATTCGGCGGCGGTGAAGTGCCAGATCACTCCGTAACGGCGCAGGTCTACAGCCAGCGCCGCACGCGTTGGCGGAAGCCTGCATAGGCCTCGGGAAAGCGGGCCGACAGTGCCCGCTCTTCCGGCACGATCTGCAAGCGGGTGATGTAGATCACGAACAGCGGCACGGCCAGCAGCGCGGTCAGGTTCTGCAGGTACAGCATCGCACCGGCCAGGACGGTCGCCTGGCCCAGATACATCGGATTGCGCGTGTAGCGATACACCCCGTGCGTGACCAGCGCACTCGACGCCGAGGGGCGCAGCGGGTTCACCGTGGTACGCGCACGCTGGAAGGCCAGCTTCGGCAGCAGGTTCAGCGCCAGGCCGACGGCCATCACCCCGCCCGCCAGCAGCGCCGGCATCGGCAATGGCAACACCGTGCCCGGCCACAGGCGGCTGGCCAGGTAACCGGCAGCGGCACACAGCAGCATCACCAGCGGTGGTGGAATACGGGTCTCAAACCACCGCATCGCAGTCCCTGCATCACCCCATTCACCCCAGTGTCACACGGAAATGCCTGAATCGCCCAGGTGGCGGAGCTTGGGCCAGACAAACCGACCGCCCGGTATCTTCCGCTTTGACAGGCCTGTCGTTAGAGTGTCGCCACCGCGCAGGAGGATCGTATGGCAACCACGGGCTTGGGCTTCATCGGCCGCACGACCCTCATCATCACCGTGCTGCTCACCCTCGGTGGCTGCGCGACGCTGCGCCAGTTCGGACCGTCGGTGCAGGTGGCCTCGGTCACGCCCGGCCAGTACATCGCGCTCAAGCGCGGTGACATCCTCACCACCGGCAAGCTCAGCTCGGCAACTACGGAAACCCTGCGCGTGGCCGGCCTCGACGAAGGCGTCTGCGCCAAGCCTGGCCTACCCTGCATCGAAGCGATGGAAGCCACCATCCTGGTGCGCGAGGAGGACAAGCGCTCGAGCCTGGCCGAGTTGTGGCTGCAGTACGCCATGACCCTGCCCGCACCGAAACGCGAGTACTCCGCCTCGGGCCGGGCCAAGACCACCATCACCGAACTGGACGCCGACTTCCAGCCGCGCCTGGATGCCTGGATGCAGGTCGCGCGGCAGGCTTACGGGTATCTGTTCTTCACCGAGCGCACCGCCAACCAGCGTGGCTTCGAAGATCGCCAGACCCAGGTGCGTGACTATTACAACCTGGCCGTGCAGGAAGCCTCGGTGCAGCTGTACAACGCCTATGCCACCGGCCGCGTGCACAGCCAAGCCAGCCATTTCCAGCTCGGCCGCTGGACCTTTGTGCTGGCTCCATCGGGCGAAGCTTCACCACTGGACACGCGTACCCCCACCGAGCTGGTGCCCGCCGCGTCACTGTCGTTCACCGGCACGCTGCGCAGCGTGCACCGCCGCGATGGCTTCGGCGCGGAGCTGGTGGCGGTGATGGATGATCCAGCCAATGCCAGCGCGACGCCAACTACGACCTCTACTTCTACCGTGGCGACGGCAGCGACGCCACGCAGTTGGAGCGAGATGCCCTCGCCGTCGATGACAGTGCTGCTGCGCTTCTCCGGAAAGAACCTGTGGGAAGTGCTGCACGACGACGAGCCGGAACTGGAGATCCACGATCCCTACCAGGTCACCGAAGTCACCCTGCACGGACAGGAAGTGCCGCTGGCGGCGAACTTCACCGCTGGCTACGCACTGTGGCTGGCGCGCTCCAACTTCAGCCACCAGTCGCTGCGCTCGCTGTTCGGTGGCAAGGGCGGTATCGATACGCCGCACCTGTACATGATGCAGCCGTACGATCCGAACCGTCGCGTGCTACTGATGATCCACGGTTTGGCCAGCAGCCCGGAAGCCTGGGTCAACGTCGCCAACGAGCTGATGCGCGACGAGGAGATCCGCCAGGATTTCCAGATCTGGCAGTTCTACTACCCGACCAACATGCCGATCGCGATGAGCCACGATGCGATGCGTCATACGCTGGCCGAGGTCTTCCAGCACTTCGACCCCAGCGGCAAGGCGCAGGCCTCGCATGACATGGTGCTGGTCGGGCACAGCATGGGCGGCGTGATTGCGCGACTGATGATCTCCTCTTCAGGCGACCACCTGGTCGATACCCTGCTGGCCACCGCACAGATGACGCCGGCACAGCAGGAACTGCTGCGCACCAAGGGCGCGCCGGTGCTGACCTTCCTGCCGGAACCGGAAGTATCGCGCGTGGTGTTCATCGCCACGCCGCACCGCGGCACCGATGTGGCGAGCACCCGCCTGGGCCGCTGGATCGGCCGCCTGGTGCGCTTGCCGCTGACCGTACTGGAAGACGTGGCCACCATCGCCAACGACGGCAAGATCGATCGCAACGACGGCAAGCACGGCTACCAGATGAACAGCATCCAGAATCTGGACAAGGACGATCCCTTCGTACGCGCCGTGGCCGACCTGCCAATGGCGCCGAAGGTGCACTACCACTCGATCATCGCCCGCGCCAAGGCCGACGGCCCGCTGGAGAAGACTGACGATGGGCTGGTGCCGTACTGGAGCTCGCACCTGCCACATGCGGTTTCGGAAAAGGTGATCGTGTCCGGGCACAGCGTGCAGGAGGCAACCCCGGCAATCGTCGAATTGCGGCGGATCCTGCACGAGGACATGCAGGAGCACGGTGCCGCGGCGAACTAGCGCTACCGGGACGCCACCACGGCGTGTGGGCCGCCCTCATTTCAACAGGACAAGGCAACGGAATGCATATCAAGGACATCATCGGCCTGATCGGCCTGCGCGGTTCCGATCCGGCGCTGGCCGCCTGGTTCGCGCAGCACGGACTGGCATCTCCACCTGCCACGATCACCGCCAACCAGGGCCAGAAGTCGGCCAGGGACAAGGCACATGGCATGGAGTACCACTTTGCCTTCGACATCATCCATGATCGCTTCTACCCACCGCGGGAGGCCAAGCGCGGGAGCTGGGCGAGCCATCTGAAGTCGGTCACCCTGTATTCCCATCGGCCGCGGAACGCTCCTGCCGTGCCCGCAGGATTCTGGAGTGGATACGTCGGACCGGAGGCATCGCTTCAGGATTGCCTGGACGGGTTCGACGGCCAGATGCAGGACTTCGGTGACACGGCCTACTTTGAGAAAGTGCTCGCTGACGATGTGCAGATGAAGCTCTGGTTCGATCAGCGCCGCCAGCACGTGCAGGAGCTGCAGATCAATCTGGTCGAGGACCGCCAGTTCATCGGCCATCACGATTTCGACCCGGACAACGAACACAACACGTTCAAGCAGGCCTCGACCCTGCTGGTGCGCTGGCTGTTCGAACGCGGGCATCTGAAGCTCACCGATGCCCTCCGGGCCGCGGGACCGGGTGAGGACCATGAAGCCATCCTCCATTTCACCAAGCAGCGCCTCCACAATCACATCTGGAAGAGCCAGGTGCAGGATGACCCTTCCCTGCATGCTGTGCTGGCACATTCGCAGACCACGCGCCCGCTGATCCTCAAGGACGGTACCCGGTTGCCGCTGTATGCGCCGTGGATGCTGCTGAAGGCCGCTGATTGCTGGGACGCTCACCAGGCGCTGTACAGCGACGACGCCCTGCCGGACTGGAGCGAACGCCTGACGGCCTTCGAACGCTCGGTGACGTTGGATGCGGCGCAGCAGCAGGCGTTCCTGTCCGCGCTGGATGATGCCTACCGCTGCGTGAAGTCGGCGCAGGGGGCCGCCTGAGGCCTGCGCGCCGCCACGGGAGCCCGCGGCGCTTGAGGGAATTCCCTCATCGCGCGTGCGCAGCGGCCCTTCTATGCTGGCCACACATTCCCGCAGGAGGTCCGCATGAACACGCAAGAGCCCAGCCGCCAGCCCAGCCCTGATCCGGCCGAGCGCGACGCCTTCTTCCCTTCCCCGTACTCGCTGTCGCAGTTCACTTCGGCGAAGAGTGACCTGTCCGGCGCCGACTACCCGGATGCGCGCCGCGATGGCCGCTGGAAGGTGCTGATGATCACCGCCGACGAGCGCTATCTGCCGACCGCCAACGGCCATCTTTTCTCCACCGGCAACCACCCGGTGGAAACCCTGCTGCCGATGTACCACCTCGACAAAGCCGGCTTCGACATCGATGTAGCCACGCTTTCGGGCAACGCCGCCAAGTTCGAGTGGTGGGCATTCCCGCGCGAGGACAAGGAGATCGGCGGACTGTATGAGCGCTATGAAGAACGCTTCCGCCAGCCGCTGCAGCTGGACGACGTGGTGGCCGGCCTCGGTCCCGATTCGGACTACGCAGCGGTATTCATCCCCGGTGGCCATGGCGCGTTGATCGGCCTGCCGGAAAGCCGCGCGGTGAAGGCCACCCTGCAGTGGGCGATGGCCCAGCAACGCCACATCATCACCCTCTGCCACGGACCTGCTGCGTTGCTGGCCGCGGGCGTCGACGAAGCCGATGGCGGCTCGCTGTTCCGTGGCTATCGTATCTGTGCCTTCCCCGATGCAATGGACCGGCAGACACCCGACATCGGCTACATGCCGGGGCAGCTGCAGTGGTTCTTCGGTGAACGGCTGGCGCAGCAGGGCGTGCAGATCGTCAACGAGGGTATCGATGGCAGCGTCCTGCAGGACCGCCTGCTACTGACCGGCGACAGCCCGCTGGCCGGCAACGCGCTGGGCAAGCTGGCTGCACGCACCCTGCTCGACACTCTGGCCGGGCGCTGATCCCGATGGCCGAGCTGGTGCAGGCGCTGCTGGGGCTTGAACGCGCCGACTCGTTGACCGAGGTAGGCGCAATACTGCGCAGTGTCGCCGCACCGCTTGGCTACGACCGTGTGCTGGTGTTCGCCACCGGCACCGGGCTGGAGCGCGACGCGCAGCGCGTGTACTGGATAGAGGGCGACTGGCTCGGCGATGGCAGCGATACCGACCTCGCCCGCTACCTGCATGCCTGCCCGGTCAACCGCCACGTGCTGGACAGTGATGCGCCGTTCTTCTGGAGCAAGCGCCAGGGTGCGCGCGGCGAGCGCTACCAGGTGGTGAAGCAGCCACGTGGCGATGGCCTGCACGGTCTGCAGGTGCCGGTGTTCGGCACCACGGGTCTGGAGGGGGCGATCAGCTTCGCCGGGGCCGCGGTCGATGCATCCGCACGCGCGCGCCTGCTGCTGGAGGCTGTTGCGACCGCAGCATTCCGCACGGCGCGACGATTGGCCGAAGCCCCCGCCGAACTGCCAGTCGGCGCACTGAGCGCGCGCGAACGCGAAGTGCTGCGTTGGGTTGCCGCGGGCCGGCGCCAAGCAGAGATCGCCGCCACGCTGGGGTTGTCTGCACGCACCGTGGAAAACCACCTGCGGCGCGCGCGCCAGCGCCTGGGCGTGGCGACCACCGCGCAGGCGGTACGCGCTGCCAGCCGTCGCGGCGAGATCGAGGACTGATCCTGGCAAGGCACTTCCTGCGGTGGGGTTCACGTGTTACACACGCCATGCGCATGTGCGCGATTGCAGAAAGCAAGGATGATGCTTATGAAACTGCAACTGGCCGCGATGGCCGCTCTGGTAGTGGCAACTGCGACCCTGGCCCCGGTGGCGGACGCCCGTCCCGGTGGAGGCGGCCCAGAGAACGCGAACTGCGTTCCAGTGAAGATGGGGCCCTACTACCATCAGCGCTGTGAAGTAACGTACTTCGACGAGAACGGCGAACCTTACGTCCGCGTGTACTGGATTGACCAGAATGGCCAGTGGTACCTCCCGGCCGACTGAGCGACTGTATGTCCAATTCACCGGGTGGGCGTCCATCGCCCGCCCGGTCTGCACGGCTGCAGCTGCGGGCTTCAAGCGCTACGCGGCGTCAGCGTGCCGATGAAATCGACGGGAATCGCGAACCCTTCCAGCTGCATCCACGGGGCCGGCTGATCCTGTACCTGCAGCTCGAAATCACGCGTCACCAGCGCACAGAACAACAGCAGCTGTGCATGGCCGACCGCGCTGCCGATGCACGCACGCGAAGAAAAACCGAACGGGACGTAGGCCCCCTTGTTCGGCTGCCGGCGCTCGGGCAACCAGCGGTCCGGATCGAAGCTGTCAGGCGACTGCCAGTAGTCCGGCGAATGGTGCTGGAAGTACGACGACAACTCATAGGCACCTCCCTTGCGGATGCAGACCCCGTCAATATCGATGTCATGCGACGCCGGGCGATGCAGGGCGAACAGCCCAGGCCACAGTCGCAACGTTTCCTTCACGAATCGCGATGTGCACGGCAGCGACTTGATCGGCAGCGCATACAGTTCGTCCAGGCTGAGCGCCGAGGTTTCCTCGCGGATCCGTGCATGCCACTGCGGGAAGCGATGCATGGCATACAGCAGGCTGGCGGCGGTGATGCCCGGCAACCCCGACATGCCAGCCAGTACCATGGACACCAGGTAAGCCACGCGATCCACACCCACCCGCTGTACCAACGGCAGCAGGGATTGCAGGAAATCCTCGCGCGGCTGCGTCTCGCGTGACCGGCGGCGGATATGGCGTGACACCGTGCGAGCCGCGCGGCGGGAAAGGTGGAAATCAATGACGCGCCGCCAGAACGAGAAGTTCTGCAGCACGATCGCGTTGTAGCGGGTCTTCTGCTCGCCGATGAGCGCATCGACATCGGATCGGCTGAGGCCGTCGATCAGCAATGGCAGCAACGACTGCGAGATCGTCCACCAGCTCAGCGCGCTCAGGTCGTGCGGGCGGCCTGCGCGCTCGGTGAGGAAACCCTGCATTCGTGCATACAGTGAACGCATGTGCGCAGGACTGGCCAGGCGCCCGGCCTGTTCGCTCAACAACGCACGCACCTCGCGCCATGCAACCGGATCCTTTGTACCGCGCAGGCCAAGAAAATCGATCAACGAATCCGGCACGGTATGCTGGTCGGTATTGGCCTTGTCGATCTTTACCGCCAATGCCGGGTCGAAGATGCCAACCACATCATTCTGGAACCGCAGTACCGGTCCTTCGCGCCGCACCCGCTCAAGCAGGTCGTCGATGGACACGACTTCCGCATCCGCTGCACGCTCATCCATGCCCCGCTCCTGAGGCCAGGGATGGCCACCGGCCATCCCTGGCGATGTGTCATCGAATACGCGGAGTCCTTCCGCTCAGAAGATGTTCCAGTAGCGGTACTTGGAACGGATGCACTGCGTGGAATTGTCCGAACGCAAGTTCAGCGATACCTGAAGAGCGCGAATCAATCGTGTCATGGCACAGCTCCTTGTCGATCCATTGTGGGTTGCTGTTGCGGGTGCCGGAATCAACGGCCCGGCAGCGCCGTTCTAGCACGCGAACCCGCGCAGGCAGGTCAATACGCCGTCAACGTTGACCTGAATACGCTGGGGACAGCCAGCGGATACCGCCAGTGCGGGCACAACCGGGAACCGGCAATCCATGCGATGCTCTGTGAAACCGTTTTCATGGAATGGAGGGATTCCACGATGCTGTCGCGTTTCCATCGCCCTGCGCTGTGTGCGCTGCTGGCGCTAGCTCTGCCTGCCGTCGCCTGGGCTGCCACACCTGCGCCACTGAAAGTGATGTCGTTCAATGTCCGCACCCCGGCCGATACCGAGCCCGGCAAACGCTGGCCCGACCGCCGTGATGCGATGGTCAAGGTCATCCTCGATGCACACCCGGCGGTGATCGGCACCCAGGAGCTGGTGAAGGAACAGGCCGACTACCTGTCCGAGCACCTGCCCGGCTACCGCTGGTTCGGCGAAGGCCGCCGTGGTGGCAGCGGCGACGAGCACATGGGCGTGTTCTACGACAGCAAGGTGCTGGCCATCGAGGAGTCAGGCAACTTCTGGCTGTCCGATACGCCCGACGTGCCCGGCAGCATCAGCTGGGGCAACCTGTATCCGCGCATGGTCACCTGGGCCGTATTCCGGCGCCTTGATGATGACCGTCGTTTCTACTTCATGAACACCCACCTGCCCTACCGCGACGAAGATGAGCCGCGCCGGGTCAAGGGTGCCGAACTGATCGGCAAACGCCTGGCATCGCTGCCGGCCGACCTGCCGGTGGTGCTGACCGGAGACTTCAACAGCGAGCCCGGCGGGGATACCTACAAAGCGTTCTCCCGCGTGCTGCAGGACACCCGTCCCCAGGTGAAGGCGCCGCGGGGCCCACGCCTGACCTTCCATGACTTCACCGGCAAGGCCACCTCACAGCTGGATTGGGTGCTGGTGCGTGGTTTCCATGCGCGCAGCTTCCTCACCGATGACCGGCGCATCGACGGCGTACTGCCATCCGATCATTTCCCGCTGGTGGTCGAGCTGGACTGGCCAGCGCGCTGAACCCGCGCGGCAGCCGCAGCTACGGTGGCGGCTGCCGCGACAACAACCGATACAACGCCTGATGCTGGTTGCGTGCCTGGCAGATGCGCGCGCCGATCGCCAGGAACACGGCAACTCCGATCAGGCCAAGGCCCAGCATCTGATCGGGCAAGCGCAGGAACCCGATCGCAGCGGCCGTCGTCGCCAGTACCAGCAACACCACGACCGCTACCGACAGCCCGGCGCCAGGCGGCCCCGGATCGCCGAACAACATCCGCCGGGTATCCCGTTTACCGTCGACCATCACCTGTCCTCCCAAGAGCCTGCCCCACTAGTTACACGGCGGACACGGCTTTCGGCAGAGTCAGAAACGTCACGACTGTGACCAGGTGCACGGCTGCACCGTGCCAGCCCATCGCCGGCCCTGAAGAAGAAAGGGACGGAAGCCTTCGCGTCCGTCCCCTCCCCTTTACTGCACCTGCGCCACACTCGGCTGTTGAGGTGATTGGCCCCAACCGCCCAGCGCCTTGTACACACCCACTACGCTGACATTGACCTCGGCTTCGGCCGCGGCCAACGCATCATCAGCGGACAGCTGGGTGCGCTGTGCATCCAGCAGGGTCAGGAAGTCCTCCGAACCCTCGCGGTAGCGGATCTGCGCCAGCGACTCGGCACGCCGTGCCGCCTGCGCCTGCTCGACCACGATGGCCAGGCGCGCCTGCTGCTTGGAGTAGCGGGTCAGCGCGTTCTCGGTGTCTTCCAGTGCCAGCAGCACGGCCTGTTCGTATTGCGCGGCGACACCTTCAGCCTCGGCCTTGCTTGCACGCAGGCGTGCACGCACGGTGCCGAAGTCGAACGCCGCCCAGCTCAACGACGGGGTCAGCGACCAGGCTTTGTTGTTGCCGTTGACCAGCCCGCTGGCGTCACCGCCGAGGAAGCCGACGAAACCGGACAGCGACAGCCGCGGGAACAGATCGGCAGTGGCCACGCCCACACGTGCGGTCGCCGCCGCCAGGCGACGCTCGGCCACGCGCACGTCGGCACGCTGGCGCAGCAGCTCGCGGGTATCACCCAGCGGCAACGCCTTGGCGAATGCCGGCACTTCGTGCGGCGCAAGCATGGCGGTCAGCGTTTCCGGACGCTGGCCCAGCAGAACCGCCAGGCGGTTGCGCGACTGCGTTTCGGCCACTTCCAGCAGCGGAATGTCGGCCTCGATGGCCTTCAGCCGGGCACGACTGCTCTGCACGTCCAGTTCGCTGCCGGCGCCCAGTTCCCAGCGCGCCTCGGTCAGCTTCTGCGTTTCGCGCAGATTGACGAGAGTGTGCTGGGCCACGGCGATGCGCTTCTGCGTGCCGCGCAGTTCGAAGTAGTTGCGAGCCACTTCGGCGGCGACCAGCACCTGTGCGTCGGCCAGGTTGGCCTGCTCGGCATCGAGGTCGGCACGCGCGGCTTCTGCAGCACGGCGCTTGCGGCCGAACAGATCCAGCTCCCAGCCCGCATCGAAGCCGAGCTGGTAGCTTTCACTGAACACCCGCTGCCCACCCAGCTGCGGATCGGGTTGCTTGCGGCGATCGTAGCTGCCGCCTGCGGTGACATGCGGCGCCTGGTCGAAGCGGCTCTCGACGAACACCGCACGGGCCTGGCTGACGCGGGCCACGGCCACACGCAGGTCCAGGTTGTCCGACAGTGCGCCATGCACCAGCTCTTCCAGCACCGGATCATCGAACTGCGCCCACCAGCTGGCGACCGGCGAAGTGGTGCTGAATACCGGCTGCTGCGCACCCTGCAGCACCACCGGTTCCTGCACCGGCGCCTTGTAGTTCGGTCCGACGCTGACACAGCCTGCCAGCACCAGGCTGGAGACGGCCATCGCCAACGTGCGGATCACCATGGCAGCACCTCACCCAGGTAGGTGAAGCTGCCGTTCGGACCTTCATGGCCGATCAGTGCCATCTGCACGCTGGAGCGCGCGCCTTCGCTGATCTCGATCTCGCCGTGGCCGCCGTTCATATCGGTTTTCACGTAACCCGGATGCACGGTATTGACCTTGATCTGGGTGCTGCGCAGTTCATGGGCCAGCGCCAGCGTCCAGCTGTTTACCGCTGCCTTGGAGGCGTTGTACGCGGGGATCTTGAAATCGTAGATGCCCGAGGTCGGATCAGCGTGCAGGGTCTGCGAGCCGAGCATGCTCGATACGTTGACGATGCGCCCGGACTTGGCCTGCCTGACCAGCGGCAGGAAGGCCTGGGTCACCGCGACCAGTGCGTACACGTTGGTGTCGAAGGTGCGCTTCCAGGTATCCAGCGACTGTTCGGACGGCGCCTGTGCCGGGTTCTCGATCATGATGCCGGCGTTGTTGACCAGGATATCCAGGCGCCCGTGGCGCTGGCGTACCTGCTCGACCGCTTCGGCGATGCTGGCCGCGTCGGTCACGTCCAGCTGGATGGCTTCCACCGGCAGGCCCTCGGCCTGCAGCTTCAGTGCCTGCTCGACGGCGGTCTCGCGCTTGCGGCCGGCCAGCAGCGTGTGCACACCGGCCTGGGCCAGCTGGCGCACGGTCTCGGCGCCGATGCCGCGGGTAGCGCCGGTAACCAGCGCGATCTTGTTCTGATGGGAGTTCATGGATTCATGCCTTGTGAGGGGGGAAGCCGCCGCCGGCCAGTGACCGGCGGCGACGGGGTTCCATGTCAGTGATGAATGGTCGGCTCGCCGTGCTGCACCAGCTTGCCACCGCCATTGCGGGTGACGAACTTGCGCAGGGCCACGTAGAAGACCGGCGTCAGGAACAGGCCGAACAGGGTCACGCCCAGCATGCCGGCGAACACGGTGATACCGGTCACCGAGCGCACTTCAGCGCCCGCACCATGCGACAGCACCAGCGGCACCGTGCCGGCGATGAACGCGATGGAGGTCATCACGATCGGGCGCAGACGCAGGCGGCAGGCTTCCAGTGCCGATTCAACGATGCCCTTGCCGCCCATCTCCAGCTCTCTGGCGAATTCGACGATCAGGATCGCGTTCTTGCACGCCAGGCCCATCAACACCACCAGGCCGACCTGCACGAACACGTTGTTGTCACCGCCGGTCAGCCACACGCCGAACAGCGCGGACAACAGGGTCATCGGCACGATCAGGATCACCGCCAGCGGCAGCGACCAGCTCTCGTACAGCGCGGCCAGCACCAGGAAGGCCAGCATGATCGCCACCGGGAACACGATGAAGGCCGCCTTGCCCTGGGTCGCCTGCTGGTAGCTCAGGTCGGTCCATTCGGTGGTCATGCCTACCGGCAGCACCTTGCCGGCGATCTCGGTCAGCTTGTTCATCGCCTCGGCCGAAGACAGCAGGCGCGGGTCGGCTTCACCGGCCAGGTCCGCCGCCGGGTAGCCGTTGAAGCGCAGCACCGGGTCCGGGCCGAAGGTCTGCTTGATGGTGACCATCGAACCGATCGGCACCATCTCGCCACGGTCGTTGCGGGTACGCAGCTTGCCGATGTCCTCGACGCTCTCGCGGAACGGGCCGTCGGCCTGGGCGATCACCTGCCAGGTACGACCGAACTGGTTGAAGTCGTTGACGTAGGCCGAACCGAGATAGGTCTGCAGCGTGTCGAACAGCTCGGTGAGCTGCACGCCCTGCGCCTTGGCCTTGACGCGGTCCACTTCAGCATCCAGCTGCGGCACGTTGGCCTGGTAACTGCTGATCGGGAAGGCCATGCCCGGGGTCTGCGCGACGGTACCCTGCATCGCCTGCACGGCGTTCTGCAGCGCGCCGTAACCCAGGTTGCCACGGTCCTCGATGAACATCTGGTAGCCGTTGCCGTTGCCCAGGCCGAGGATCGGCGGCGGCATCATCGCGAACGCGAAGCCCTCCTGCAGGCCGGCGATCTTCTGGTTGATCTCGGCATTGATCTGCGCGGCGGTACGGCCATGACGCTCGGCGAACGGCTTGAGCGGAATGAATGCCACACCGGTATTCGGGGTATTGGTGAACTGCAGCGCGTTCAGGCCCGGGAACGAAATGGTGTGGGCCACGCCATCGGTTTCCTGGGCGATCTTGGCAACCTTGCGCAGCATTTCATCGGTACGCGCGATCGACGAACCTTCCGGCAGCTTCACGCCCGCGATCAGGTACAGCTTGTCCTGGGTCGGGATGAAGCCCGGCGGCACCAGCTTGAAGATCACGCCGGTGCCGACCAGCAGGATCGCGTAGACCACGAACACCGCACCGCGACGGCCGAGGATCTTCGACACGCCACGCTCGTACTTCTCCGAGCTGGACTTGAAGAAGCGGTTGAACGGACGGAACACCCAGCCGAACAGGCGGTCGATGATCCGGGTCGGAGCGTCCTTGGCCGCGTCATGCGGCTTCAACAGGCGCGCGGCCAGGGCCGGCGACAGGGTCAGCGAATTGATCGCCGAGATCACCGTGGAAATGGCGATGGTGACCGCGAACTGCTTGTAGAACTGGCCGGTGACACCGGACAGGAACGCCATCGGCACTAACACGGCACACAGCACCAGCGCGATCGCCACGATCGGGCCGGACACCTCACGCATGGCCTGGTGTGCCGCCGCAGTGGGCGACAGGCCTTCCTCGATGTTGCGCTCGACGTTCTCCACCACCACGATCGCGTCGTCGACCACGATGCCGATCGCCAGCACCAGGCCGAACAGGCTCAGCGTATTGATCGAGAAGCCCAGCAGGTACAGCGCGGCGAAGGTACCCACCACCGACACCGGCACCGCAATCAACGGGATGATCGAAGCACGCCAGGTCTGCAGGAACAGGATCACCACCAGCACCACCAGGGCGATGGCTTCCAGCAGCGTGGAGACCACGGCCTTGATCGAGTCGCGCACGAAGATGGTGGTGTCATACACCGCTTCGTACTTCACGTCGGCCGGCATGGTCTTCTGCATCTCGTCCATCGTCGAGATGACCTGGTCACGGATCTCCAGTGCATTGGCACCCGGCGACTGGAAGATACCGATACCCACCGCGTTCTTGCCGTCCAGCTGCGAGCGCAGGGTGTAGTCACCGGCGCCCAGTTCCAGGCGGGCCACGTCGGCCAGGCGCACGATCTCGCCATCCACACCGCTCTTGAGCACGATGTCGCCGAATTCCTTCTCGGACTTGAGGCGGCCCTGGGCATTGATCAGGGTCAGGAACTGGCTGTTCGGCAGCGGTTCGGCGCCCAGCTGGCCGGCCGAGACCTGCACGTTCTGCTCGCGCATGGCGCGCACCACGTCACTGGCGGTCAGGCCGCGCGATGCGACCTTGTCCGGGTCCAGCCAGGCACGCATGGCGTAGTCGCCACCACCGAAGATCTGCGCATCACCCACGCCCGGAATACGCGCCAGCGCATCCTTGACGTGCAGGCGGGCGTAGTTGCGCAGGTACAGGGTGTCGTACTTGCCTTGCGGCGAGGTCAGGTGCACCACCATCAGGAAGGTCGGCGACTGCTTCTGCGTGGTCACGCCCTGCCGGCGCACGTCCTCGGGCAGGCGCGCCTGCGCCTGCGCCACGCGGTTCTGCACCTTCACCGCCGCCGCGTCCGGGTCGGTGCCCGGGCGGAAGGTGACGGTCATCTGCAGCACGCCGTCGGAACCGGCAACCGACTTCAGGTACATCATGCCTTCGACGCCGTTGATTGCTTCTTCAAGCGGCGTGGCGACGGTCTCGGCAATGACCTTGGGGTTGGCGCCCGGATACACCGTGCGCACCACCACCGACGGCGGCACCACTTCCGGGTACTCGCTGATCGGCAGGATCGGAATCGTGATCAGGCCTGCGGCGAAGATCACGATCGACAGCACCGCCGCGAAGATCGGCCTGTCGATGAAGAAACGGGAAAAGTCCATGGAGGAATTCCTGGGAAAGGCGTTCGGCGGGCAACAGCCTCCCCGCCCCTCGCCGAGATGACGAAGGCAGGGGAGGCTGCCGCTGGCGCCGGCAGCTAAGCGGGGACGCGGATCAGTGGTTCAGTGCAGCGGTGGCATCGCGACCCGGGGCCGGCGGCGCAGCCTGCGGCTGCATCGCCACGGCCTTGGCCTGCACCGGCATGCCCGGCATGAAGACCTTCTGCACGCCGTCGATGATCACCTTGTCGCCGGCCGCCAGGCCGTGTTCGACGATGCGCAGGCCGTCGGCGGTGCGACCGAGCTGGATGTCACGGCGCTGGGCCTTGCCATCCTTGTCGACCACGTACACGTACTTGCGGTCCTGGTCGGTCAGCACCGCCTTGTCGTCGATCAGCAGGGCCTGGAACTGGCCGCTGCCGAGCAGTTGCACACGGGCGAACAGGCCCGGGGTGAACTGGCGGTCGGCATTGTCCAGCAGTGCACGGACGCGGATGGTGCCGGTGCTGCGGGCCACCTGGTTGTCGAGGAAGTCGACCTTGCCCGAATGTGGGTAGCCCTCTTCACCGGACAAGCCGACCTTCACCGGCAGATCGCTGTCACGCTCGCTCGGGCGTTCGCCCTTGCGTGCCATCTGTGCGTAGCGCAGGAAGGTGCTTTCGTCGGCATCGAAGTAGACGAACACGGTATCCAGCGACACCAGCGTGGTCAGCACGCTGGCGCTGTCGCCGGCGGTGACCAGGTTGCCGGCGGTAACCATCGCGCGGCCGGCACGGCCGTCGATCGGGGCCCGCACCTTGGTGAACTCCAGGTTGAGGCGAGCGGCATCCAGCGCCGCCTGCGCCGCCTGCACGGCCGCACCGGACTGGTCGGCCGCAGCGCGACGCTGCTCGGCCGTCTCGGTGGAAATGGCCTGCTGCTCGGACAGCCGCTTGGCACGCTCGGACTCGCTGCGGGCCAGGGTGGCCTGGGTGCGAGCGCGGGCCAGTTCGGCAGCAGCGCGGTCGTACTCGGCCTGGTAGCTGCGCGCGTCGATGGTGAAGAGCACTTCGCCCTTCTTCACTTCCTGGCCTTCGACGTAGTTGACCTTGTCGATGTAGCCGGACACGCGCGGGCGAAGTTCAACGCTCTGCACCGCCTCGACGCGGCCGCTGAACTCGTCCCACTGGCTGACCTGCTTGACCAGGACCGGCGCGGCACTGACCTGCGGCGGCGGCGGTGCGCCCGCTTCTTCGGCGTGGCCGCCGCTGCAGGCCGCAAGCACGGCTGCGGCGAGGATCGACACGCCGACCATCGCGATGCGATGGCCGAAACGATGTGGGGTGGTATTGGGGGAAGTCATGGCATGCATCCGTACGGAGGGGTGGTACAGCTAGATGAGAACGTGTTGCAAAAACGGGCGGCGTATCCTGCGACCTCAACCAAGGTCGAGGTCAAGCAACGCCTGCGGTATCGCGCCACAAAGGTGGAATTTCCAGGTGCAGCAGGCCACGCGGCAGTTCGGCATCACTGCTGTCACAACGGACGACGGCGCGGTTGTCGCGGCATCCATCCAGCAGCGAGACCACGCGACGGCCGACCAGCAGCGAGCTCGGCCACTCGATGCAGGCATTGGCCGCGTTGGCCGGGGTACACACCGGGCTGCAGACTTCCAGCATCTGCGCGCGCACGCCGATCGCCTGCGCTTCCTGGTGCACCACCTGCGCGTACATGCGCATCGCGGCAGCCGTGATCGAGCTTTCGCCGTAACCGGCCCATGGCTTCACGGCGGCCGGGCTGCCGATCATCACGTAGCGACGTGCGTGCACGTTCTCCTGCAGCAACGGCAGCAGGTGGCGCACCGCGTGCACGTGCGGCATCAGGTCAGCCTGCAGCGCGCCGAGCAGTTCATTGCCATTGCGATCGACCACGCGGCCACGCCGGTAAGGACCGCCCATGGCCGCGATCACGGCAGCCAGCGGGCGCGGGCGCTGCGCGACGCGCTCAGCCAGCGCGCGCGCCGAACCATCGTCGCTGAGCGAGCCGAGCAGCGTTTCCAGGCCTGGCTCATCGGCGAACTGCTCATGCAGCGCCGCCAGTCGGCCCGGATCGCGGCCAACCACCAGCACCGGGCTACCGGCTTCCAACAGTGCGCCAACCACGCCCTGACCCACGGCACCGGTGCCGCCGAGAACCAGAACTTCTGGCGTCAGCATCCCATTCACGGGACATTTCCTCCCAAATCCGGGATAGTCCCAATTCGGCGCAGTCGGTCGCCCTTGTGTGGGACCAGGCGGATGGCACCGCCACGCTGCTGACGCATGGGCGCGGTAAACTCACGGAAGTCCTTGTGTACCAAGGAACTCGGGCGGACTTCAACGGTCATTGCCAGGTCCAGGGTGCTCTGGCCGGCGTTCCGGAGACGGGCAAGAATGTTGCGCAGGCTCATGGCGGACGGGCTCCAAATAACGAATGGCGCCACGATAGACCTCAAACCTTTACTTGATTAGTCCTGATTAAGGGGAATAATCATCCCGCTCCCGGTCCAATCGTTCTGTCACGATTGTCCCATCCCCGACGTCCAGGATCCCCGACCATGTCCCACGATCTCAACGAGACGCTGATCTTCGTCAAAGTGGTCGAGCAAGGCAGTTTCATTGCCGCTGCCAAATCGCTCGGCCTGCCCAAGACCACGGTCAGCCGCAAGGTGCAGGAACTGGAGACGCGCCTGGGTGCGCGCCTGCTGCACCGGACCACGCGCCGCCTTGGCCTGACCGAAGCCGGCTCGATCTACCACGAACACTGCCAGCGCATCGCGCGCGAACTGGAAGAAGCCGAGAGCGCGGTCAGCCAGCTGCAGTCCGGCCCACGCGGCTGGCTGCGCTTCACCGTGCCCTACTCGATCGGCATCACCTGGATCGCACCACTACTGGGCCAGTTCCATGCGCAGTACCCGGAGATCCGCCTCGACATGCATATGGGCAACGAGAAGCTGGACCTGATTGCCGGCGAAGCCGATCTGGCTTTGCGCGTGGGTGCCCTGCCCGATTCCAACCTGGTGGCACGCAAGCTCGGCAGCCTGCGCACGCAGGTGTTCGCCAGCCCGGCCTACATCGAACGCTATGGTGAGCCGCTGCATCCGGAAGAGCTGCAGTTCCATCGCATCCTGGCGATGCGCAAGCCGTACCACACCGGCAACTCGCCGCGCTTCACCTGGCAGCTGGGCGAGAACGGTGGCGAGCTGCGTGACTTCCCGGTCACGCCGCTGATGACCGCCAACGACATGTCCGCGCTCAATGGTGCGCTGGTGTGTGGCGAAGGCCTGCTGCTGACCGGCGACGTGATGGCCAAGCCGTTCGTCGAATCAGGCATGGTGCGCCGCGTTCTGGCTGGCTGGACCGGGCCGGAGGTGGACTTCAATGCCGTGTTCGCCGGCGGCCGCCTGGTCTCGCCGAAGGTGCGTGCATTCGTCGACTTCCTGGTCGAGAAGCTCAACTTCGACGCGAACTACATGCTGGCCCAGTGCCCGGGCGCGAAACTGGCGCAGCAGCAGCGGGAAAAGGAAGACGCCGCGCTGGAAAGCAGCGGCAAGCGGATTCTGGAGAAGGTGGCCGCTTCGGCGGCATGACCGGACGCGTCCACGCACGGCATGGATCTATCCGGCGCGCGGTGCAGCTCCATGTAGAGTCGAGCCATGCTCGACTTTGCTTCTGGAACCGCGCCGACCAAGGTCGGCACGGGTTCGCATCTGTAGAGCCGGGCCATGCTCGGCTGATATGCAAAGCAGTCGAGCATGGCTCGACTCTACATGTGCTATCGGCGTGCCGAGCAACGCTCGGCACCCACAAAAATGCCGCCTGCAAGGGCGGCATTTTCGTTCCGGCCGATGGCCGGACCGGCTCAAGCAATAACGCGTAGCGTTATTGCTTGAGCGGAATCACACGAATCTCGACGCGGCGGTTCTTGGCGCGGCCGGCATCGGTGCTGTTGTCGGCAATCGGGTAGGACTTGCCTGCGCCCAGGGTTTCGATGCGCACGCTCTGCACACCTTGGCCGACCAGGTACTGCGCGACCGAGTCGGCGCGTTCCTTGGACAGGCGGTTGTTCACTGCGTCACTGCCGATGCTGTCGGTGTGGCCGACCACTTCGATCATGGTCTGGTTGTAGTCACGCAGGGTACCTGCAACACCGTTGAGCGAGCCGTAGAACTGCGGCTTCAGGGTCGCCTTGCCGAAGTCGAAGGTGATGCCGTCCGGCAGGTTCAGCATGATGTTGTCGCCCTGGCGCTGCACATCGATGCCGGTGTTGGCGGTGCGCTCGCGCAGTGCACGTTCCTGGCGGTCCTGGTACTGGCCAACGGCCGCGCCGCTGAGCGCGCCGATACCGGCGCCGATCAGCGCGTGCTGACGACGCTCCGTGGCGCTGTCACCGGTCAACAGGCCGGCGGCCACGCCGATGGCGGTACCGATCAGCGCGTTGCGGCCGGTGCGGTTCTGCTGCTCGGTCGGGTTGCCGTACTGGTCACTCTGTACGTAGGAGCCGCCGGTGGCGCAGGCCGACAGGACGGCCGCACTCATCAGGGCCAGTGCGACGTTGCGGGTGGTGTTGCGGATCATGAGGTTCTCCTTGGTTTCCGGTCGGCCGGCGGCCTGCGGGCGCAAAGAGAATAAACAGCCCGGTGCGATGCCGGAATGATGATCGGGCGCGCCGACAGGGCCGCGTTCAGCTAACTGACCGGATCGGCCAGCCCGCACTTTACCCCGCTCCCGACTGCCGGTAAGCAGCCAGCGCGGCATCGCGGCCAACCGCCAGATCCACCAGCGGCGTACGCGGATAGCCCGGGGCATGTGCGGCCAGCAGCAACGGATGCTGCCAGGGCGCGAAGCGCGCTTTCACCGGCAATGCTGCCAGCTCGGGTACCCAGCGGCTGATATAGCGGGCCTGCGGGTCGAACTTCTCAGCCTGGGTGACCGGGTTGAACACGCGGAAGTACGGCGCGGCATCGGCGCCGGTCCCGGCCACCCACTGCCACCCCATCGTGTTGTTGGCCAGGTCGGCATCGACCAGGGTGTCCCAGAACCAGCGCGCACCGTGCAGCCAGTGCGCACGCAGGTGCTTGCACAGGTAGCTGGCCACGATCATGCGCACCCGGTTATGCATGTAGCCGGTATGCCACAGCTCACGCAGGCCAGCATCGACGATCGGCACGCCGGTGTTGCCGCGCTGCCAGTCGTGCAGTTGCGCGGCACTCGGTGTTGCCCACGGGAAACGGTCAAAGCGTGGGTTGAGGTTCTCGGTGGGCGTCTTCGGGAAGTGGTGCAGCAGGTGGTAGGCGAAATCGCGCCAGCCCAGCTGGCGCAGGTAACCATCGATATCGGCATCGGTGCCCGCACTGCGCAGGCCTTCCAACGCATGGGCGATGCGCCACGGGGCGATCTCGCCGAAATGCAGGTGCGGCGACATTCGAGAGGTGCCTACGCGATCCGGCAGGTCGCGCTGCTCGCGGTAACCGCGCAACGCGCCGTCCTCGAACACGGACAGTGCCTCCAGTGCTCCGGCTTCGCCCGGCTGCCAGTGCTCCCAGAAGCCGGTGTCCCAGTCCAGCGTGGGCGCGAGCCGCAACTCCTCCAGCCCGAGGCTGTCGACCGAATGCGCCGTCAGCGCCTTCGGTGCGGCCTGCAGCGCGGGCAGGCGCCAGTGGCTGAGCACGTTGCGCCAGTACGGCGTGAATACTTTGTACGGCTGGCCCTGCTGGGTGGCGATGTCCCACGGCTCGAACAGCAGGCTGCCATTGCAGCTCTGTGCGTCGATGCCCTGCTCGCGCAGCGTGCGCTTGATGGTGGCGTCGCGCGGCTGGGTGGCCGGTTCGTACTTGCGGTTCCAGAACACCGCCTCGGCGCCGGTCTGTTTGATCAGTGCCTGCAGCGTGGCTAGGCTGTCGCCGCTGCGCAGTACCAGCGAAGAACCGCGCGAACGCAGGTCGGCATCCAGTGCCGCCAGCGAATGGTGGCGCCACGCATCCGAGGCCGCACCGGGTACCCACTCGCCTTCCTCGTGCGGCGCGTGGATGTAGACCGGTACCACATCGTGACCGGCATCCAGCGCGGCCTGCAGGGCAGGATTGTCCTGCAGCCGCAGATCACGGCGGAACCATAGCAACGCTACCGACACATGCACCGCCTTCGTTGTGGAAGGCGCACATGATAGCCAGCGGCGGTGAAGGCGTTGCACGCAGACCCCGTCTGCTAGTCTGCTGGGCCGCTCCTCTTTGGACCCCGCCATGGATGATCTGCACGCCTCATTTGCCCGCTTCGGGCTGCTGCGGGCCCAGCACGAAGGTGACTGGCAGGGACCGCTCCCGTTACCACCGGTGCTGGCGCGCTTCTACGCGCAGGTGGGACCGCTGGGTCATGAGATCAATTCGAAGGTGGGCAACTCCGGCATCACCATTCCGGGCCTCGATGTCTGGATACCCCCGCTGCAGCGTCTGTGGCGCCACCAAGCCGGTTACCGCTGGAACGGCGTCAGCGGCGAGCCCATCGACAGCTGGCCCTCCAACTGGCTGGTGATTGCCGATCGCGGCGCTGACCCGTTCATCCTCGACCTGGACGACGGCCGCGTGCTGTTCAGTCACCACGGTGCCGGTCTGCTGGATGCCGGCGAGATTGTTGCCGATGTACCCACCCTGATGGCGGTTCTGGCCGCGGCCGGCACCGTGTATCTGGAGGCCGGCGACGACCTCTACGACGATGATGACGATGGGGGCATCCGTGCCGTGCACGAGGAAGCCGCGGTGCAGGCCGTTGCGCAGGTGCTTGGCAACCGCCTGGATGCCGAGTGCCTGCTGGAGACACTGCGAGGCTGAATCCATGCATGGCATGGATCTACTTCTCGAAACGCTGCATCGCCTCGCTGATCAGCACACGCGCTTCGGCGGCATCGCCCCAGCCGTTGAGCTGCACCGGATTGCGCCCCGCCGGCAGGTCCTTGTAGACCCGGAAGAAGGCCTCGATGCGCTGGCGCTCGACCTCCGGCAGATCCTTCAGGTCACGGATGTTGGCGTAGGTCGGGTCGACCTTGTCGGTGGGAACACCGATGATCTTCTCGTCATGCTCGCCGCCGTCGATCATCTTCAGGTAGCCGATCGGCCGGAAGCGCACGATCACGCCCGGATGCAGTGGCTCGCGGGTCAACACCAGCGCATCCAGCGGATCGTTGTCGCCGGCCAAGGTGCGCGGCATCGAACCGTAGTTGGCCGGATAGGCCACCGGCATCGACTGGAAGCGGTCTACGTGTACCAAACCGTCTTCCTTGATTTCGTACTTGGTGAAGCTGCCAGCGGGGATCTCCACCGCCAGGTTCACCTCCTGCGGGGCCTGCTTCGGCTGCGCGACCAGGAACGGATGCAGCACCGCGTCGGCGGCGGCAACCGCACCGGCCAGAAGCAGCAGTGCACCGCCGATGGCGGCCATCGGGACGATACGGCGTGTCGTCATGGCGCTTCCTCTCACTCCCAACAACGGTCTGCGCGACCTTTGGCAGTCTGCGCACGGGGGCATTCACGCGAAGTGATGCGGCCCTCGCGCTGCTCCAGCCGCTGCTTGCCGCCCGTGGCATCACGACGCAGCTCGAACGCGTCGTACAGGCGACCGGTCACCGTGCGTGCCTCGTAACGCAATTGCTGCGGGTCGATGTGCAGCACCTGGAACAGCTGGGTGTCTTCGGCCACCGGATCCATCGTCCTGCGTGCTTCGTCGGAAAGGCGGTACTGCTTGGGCCCGGCCACGGTCACCACATACTGCGGCGTGGCGGCCTGCCCTTCACCACGGCGGCCGTAGGTGTGATCGTGGCCCTGCAGCACCAGGTCCACGTTGTGGCGGCGCACCACCGGCAACAGCACATCACGCAGCGCCGCGTTCTCGCGGCCCTCGCGCGGTGAGTAGAACGGCTGGTGCAGCAGCACGATGGTCCATGGCTGCGGATTGCCGGTCAGCACCTTTTCCAGCCACTGCGCCTGTGCCTTGGCCGTGCCAAGGTCGAGCGCCGAAGTGCCATCAACCACGGCCACGCGCACGCCCTGCGCATCGAACCAGTAGCTGGTCTGCTGTGCTGCGCTGGCGCCATTGCCCGGCAGCGCGAACGTCACCGGCCAATGCTTGCCCAGCACGCGGCGTTCCTGCGGGGTGTCCTCGAATTCCTCGAAGTACTCGTGGTTGCCGATGGCCGGCGCCACCAGTGTTTCCTGCGCCAGCCAGCCAGCGGCAGCGAACCACTCGCCCCACTCGCTGTCATCCATGTTGTCGCCGCCGCTGACCAGGTCACCGGCGAACAGGCTCATGCGTGCCTCCGGTGCGGCCTTCTGCGCGGCACGGATCACGCGGCTGACATGGCTGACGTTCTTGTTCTGGGTATCGCCGAAGTACAGCAGCGTCAACGGCTGGTCGGCGGCGGCCAGCGTACGCAGCTGGTTCCAGGCGCTCCAGCTGCCATTGCCCTGTACGCGGTAGACGTACTGGGTATCCGGCTGCAGGCCGCTGATGTCCGCGCGATGATGATGCGACAGCCCGTTCTCGGTCTGCAGCGCGCGGGTCGTCGCACGCACCTGGCGGATGCCCTCGATGGCCGGTGAGTCTCCGGCCACGGCAATCTCCAGCAGCGGCGCGTGCACGCTGCCATCAGTGCGCCAGGCCACGGCGAAGCCACGACTGGGATCGACCGCCGGCGAGGCGACGATGCGGTCCGGCACCGTGGATGCGGCGTAGTAGCGGCTGCCCGCCGGCAGCTGGGTATTCGGCTCGGCCGCGGCAGACGCCAGCGACGGCAATGCCAGCAGCAGGCCAAGCACCAGCGAACGCATCACGCACCGGCCGTTCATGCGCCACACTCCAGCGGCAGCGCGAGCTGCTTGGCGATGCTCTCCCAGTCGAACGCGACCACGCCCTGGTCGTCATGCACTGCGTACAGCGCACCGTGCGGGAAGCGCGGGCTGGCCGGCTGCATCAACCAGATGCCATCGGTGTTGGCTACCGTATTGCCCTGGAACGCGCCCACCGGCTTCAGCGTATGCCGGTCGAACAGATGGAACACGCTGCGCTGCTTGCCCTGTTCGGTGGTGATCCACCAGCCGTCCTTGCCACAGGTGCGCAGGGTCACGCCTTCAGCCTGCGCCTTGAACACATCGCGGCCGAAGGTGGTGCCGGTGAAACGCCCGGCCAGGGTGTAGACCTTGAACTCGCTGGCGTAGCTTTCATCCTCTTCGGCGATCAACAGGCGATCGTTCTCCGGATCGCCCCAGATCGATTCCACCACACGCAATGCGCCAGCCTCGCTGGTATCCCCGATGTCCGCCACGCGCTTCGCTTCAACCCTGGCACCGTCGCGGGTCACGTGGTACTGGCGCACGCGTTTGTCGAGTTCGGCCAGCGGCGGCAGGATGTCACGCCCCTGCGCATCCTCGCCGTTGTCCCAGGAGTCGGTGACGTAGACGCTGTAGCCATCGGCACGGCGGTCGACCCACAGCCCGTACGGTTTGCGCAGATCCTCGGCAGCGAACGTTGCCAGCGGGATGAAGTCCGGCAGGCTCAGCACCTGCACGCGATAATTGTCGCGCTCAACGATCCACAGCAGGTCGTCGGTCACCGCGATGCCGTTTGGGCGATCGAACTGCCCTGGCCCGGTGCCGCTGCTGCCAACGTCACGCAGGTGCTGGCCGGTGCTGCCATCGTAGACCACCAGCTTGTCGGTGGCCTTGGCGGTGGCAATCAGCCACAGCTTGCCATCCGGCGCACGCCACGCCGCCGGCGAATCGATGTTGTCGGCCGGGGTCAGTGGAGTGACAAATGCCTCGGCGATGGTCACCACCGCCCGCTGCGCCGCGGGCTTCGCTGCCGTGGCGGCGACGGCCGGATCATTGCCGGTGGCCGGCGTGCAGCCTGCCAGCAGAGCAGCCGCCAATGCCGCGGCAAGGACCGGGATGCGGCGCCCCATCACAGTGCCACCTTCAGGCCGAGCGCGTAGGTACGACCATACTCTTCCATCTGCAGAGTGCGCGAACGCGTGCCCTGGTACAGCTCCAGCGGCTTGTCCAGCAGGTTCTGCGCTTCGAAATACACGCTCACGCGCGGGGTGAACTTGTAGTCCAGCGAGAAATCGAGCTGGGTGTTGGGTGCCACATAGATGTCGAACGCACGCCCCTTGCCGATGCTGTCCAGGTACTCGCTACGGTATACCGCCGCCAGGCGTGTGCTCACACCGTACTTTTCATAGCCGATGTGTGCGCTATAGACATGCTTGGAGGCGCGCGGCAGGGTGAAATCCTCCCCGGCACGGTCCTTGATGCCGGCATCGAACTTGGTATCCAGCCAGGTACCGCTGGCACCGACCAGCAGGCCGTCCAGGCCCGCTGGCAGGAACGCCAGCTGCTGCTGCCAGTTGAATTCCGCACCGCGCACGGTGGCCTTGCGGCCATTGATCGGCTGGGTCACGTCGAAGCCGCCATAAGCGGGGTCATTGGTCCGCACCGTTTGCACGATGTAGCCATCGATCGACTTGTGGAACAGGCCAAGTGAAACGATACCGGTGCTGCCGATGTACTTCTCCACCGACAGGTCGATGTTCTTCGACTCGTACGGATCCAGTTCCGGATTACCCAGGCGCACTTCCTCGTCGCCGCGACTGTAGCCCACGCGTGGCGAGACATCGCCGAAGGAAGGACGCGATACGGTCTTGTTGGCCGAGGCGCGCAGTACCCAGTCATCGGCCGCGTCGTAGCGCAGGTGCAGGCCCGGCAGCACGTTGGTGTAGCTGCTGTTGGCCACGCGCGGGGTAACCGTGAAGCTGCGCCCGTTGGCGGCCACGTCCACCTGGTTGCCGGTCGCCTTGAACTGGGTGTTCTCCACGCGCACACCGCCGATGATGCGCAGTGCGCCCACATCCCAGGTACCCATGGCGTAGCTGGCGAAGATGTCTTCACTGGCCACGTAGTCCTCTTCCAGCGATGTCATCGCGTTGCCACCGGCATCCTGGGGACGGGCGCTGTACTGGCCGCCATTGGCCGCCCAGAAAGCACGCATTGCGGCCGAATCCATGCCGTCACCCAGATTGCCGTGGCGGTGCTCCGGCGAGGAGGTGCTCCAGCTCGACAGCGCCACCTTCGGGCCGACGCGCAGTTCGCGCTCATCCACATTCACGTCGCGGTCGCGCCAGCGGCCCAGCAGGCCGAATTTGATGCTGCTGCTGTCGCCGTCAAAGCGTACGTTGATCTGCGCGCTGTGTTCCTTGTCGTTGACCTGCTTGGGCGAGAGCACGAAGCGGTCGAACGCGTAGTTGCCGTTGTCCAGCCACTGCGGGTTGTCGAAGCTGTAGCTGGGCAGGCGGCTGCGCTGGTCGAGGGTGCCATTGAAGGCCTTGCCATCGAGCTTGAAACGGGCCTCCATCTCGTCGTTCACCCGCTCTTCGGTACGGGTGTAGCCGATCCGGTAATCGACCACGGCGTTGGTCAGCTTGTTCTCGCCACCGAGACTTGCCGCGAAGGTGTTTTCCTTCTTGGTGCGGTAGCGCATGCGCTTGTCGATGGAATCCTTCGGCATGCCATCCAGCCGATACTGGTCGGTGCCGGTCTTGACCATCTTCGCATCGTCGAAGTTGAAGATCACGCGCTGGCGGGTCTCCGCATCGTCGAACTGGCTGTACAGCGTGCGCAGGTAGTATTTGCTGTCTTCATTCGGGCGCCAGTCAAGGTTGAGGTTGGCACCGATGCGCTTGCGCTCGATCTCGTACTTGCGGTGCTGCAGGTTGATCGCGGTGACATCGCCGGGGACGGCATCGTCCTCGCCGTCATACTCCACTTCGGTGTTGTCCGACTCGAACTTGCGCTTCTGGTAGTTCACGCCCAGCGCCACACCGAAGGTGTCGTTGAACACTTCGCTGTAGTTGAAGGCAGCCTTGGGGCTGGTCTCACCCGAGAGCTGCTGATGGCTGCCTTCGATCTTGCCACGCAGGCTGCGACCGTCGCGGTCGAAGGCCGAGGCCGACTCCACGAGCACGGCGCCACCGATGGCATCACCCGGCATGTCCGGGGTCGGCGACTTCACCACGCGCAGGCGCTCGGTGGAATCGGACGGAATCACATCCAGCGGTGCGGCGCGGCTGGAATCTTCCGGCGTACCGATGGCAATGCCATCGACGCTGACGCTGTTGAGGTTGGCATCCAGGCCGCGGATGACCACAAAGCGCCCTTCGCCCTGGTCGCGGGTCACGCTGATGCCCGGCAGTCGCTGCAGCGATTCGGCGACATTCTTGTCCGGGTACTGGCCCAGTGCATCGGAGGACACGGCATCTTCGATCGCATCACTGCTGCGCTTGAGGTCAACCGCGCGGATCTGTGATTCGAGCTGGGCGCGCACTTCGATTCGGTCCAGGTCGACCGCATCAGTGGCCACGGCGCCGGTGGCGGCAACCGCCTGTTGCCCGGCCGCCTGCAGCGGAGCTGCGGCCCCCATCGCCAGGGTCAGGGTGATGGCAACGGCCAACGGAGTCTTGATATGCACTGGGAATCCCCATTCCTGTTAAGAATGGGTCTGCACGGTATGTCCGCAAGGTTGCATGGCCGTGACATGCGCCTGCACATTTCATGTAAGGCCGCTCCGGGCCAGGTTTGGGTTCGGCCCGCCGATCCGGCAAAATGGCGTCCTCTCTCCTTCTTCCCCCTTCCCGACCATGAAGATCGTCGAAGTGCGCCACCCGCTGGTGCAGCACAAGATCGGCCTGATGCGCAACGCCGCGCTCAGCACCAAGGATTTCCGCGAACTGGCAAACGAGCTGGGCACGCTGTTGGCCTACGAGGCCACCGCTGACCTGGAGACTGAACCGCACACCCTGCCCGGCTGGGCCGGCCCGGTCACCGTACAGCGCATTGCCGGGGCCAAGATCACCGTGGTGCCGATCCTGCGCGCCGGCCTGGGCATGCTGAGCGGCGTGCTGTCGCTGATCCCGGCGGCCCGCGTCAGCGTGGTCGGCCTGCAGCGCGATGAGGAAACCCTGCAGCCGGTACCCTACTTCGAGCGCCTGACCGGTCGCCTGGAAGAGCGCGATGCGCTGATCCTGGATCCGATGCTGGCTACCGGCGGCACCCTGATCGCCACCATCGACATGCTCAAGCGTGCCGGTGCCCGCCGCATCAAGGGCATCTTCCTGGTCGCCGCGCCGGAAGGCATCGAGGCGGTCAAGGCCGTGCACCCGGACGTGGAGATCTACACCGCGGCCATCGATGCCCAGCTCAACGAAAAGGGTTACATCCTGCCCGGTCTGGGCGATGCCGGTGATCGCATCTTCGGCACCCGCGTCGGCTGAATTCCAGCGGGGTCAGAGCCCTTTCGTGCCGAAAGGGTTCTGACCCCAACAGCGCGTGGCGTCGCGGCCGCGTTGCGATTCTTCACGTGCTCTTGGCGCCGGGAGGCGAATGCTCCGCGCACCCGCCACCCTTGGAGCTCCCGATGAAAGCCTCTTTCCTGCTGGCCGCCGTCCTGCTGGTCGGCCTGCCCTTGGCTGCCAACGCCACCACTCCGCAGCAGCAGCGCATGGCCGACTGCTCGGCCAAGAACAAGGGGCTCAAGGGCGACGCCTACAAGACCGCGCAGAGCTCCTGCCTCAGCGGCCACGCTACCGACAGCAAGGCTGCGACCACGCCGCAGGAACGCATGCGCAAGTGCAACGCCGATGCGGGTACGAAGAAGCTGGCCGGTGATGCACGCAAGACCTTCATGAGCAGCTGCCTGAAGGCGTCGTAATGGCAGTGACGTAGAGCCGAGCCCATGCTCGGCTCAGGAATCCGTAACGTGCATGACCGTTCAGGGGAGCAGCCGAGCGTAGGCTCGGCTCTACCCTTACCCCAGGGCGCGCGCCTTCAGCTCGCCCTGCTCGTGCAGGGTCACGAAACGGCCCTTGTCATCGCGGCCCAGCTGCGCCAGCGCCACCTGCGGGTCGTGGGTGAAGAACAGATGCACGTTGCGCGCCAGCTTGTCTTCGAGGAACTGCCGTTTCTCGTCGATCAGCAGCTCGGCGTTGCGGTCGTAGCCCATGGTGATCGGCACGTGCACCCACGAGCGGCCCGGAATCAGATCGGCGCAGAACACCACGCCGCCCTTCGGTGATTCATCGGCGCGCGCGTGGCCGACGATTTCGGCCAGCATCAGCCCCGGCGTGTGGCCGTCGCTGTAACTGAAACGCACGGTGCGCCCCAGCGCCTTCGAATATTCGCCGTCCACCACTTCCAGACGGCCACTGGCCTGCAGCAGGCCCGGCAGTTCCGGAATGAAGCTGGCACGGTCACGCGGGTGCGGCTGCAGCGCACGCTGCCAGTGCTGCGCACCGACCACATAGGTCGCGTTGGGGAACAGCAGCTCCGGCTCACGCCCTTCGCTCCAGGCCGCGAGCAGGCCCCCGGCGTGATCGAAGTGCAGGTGGCTGAGAACCACCACGTCGATATCCTCGTGCTCGAAACCGGCTTCGCGCAGCGAATCGATCAGCACGTGCTGGCTTTCCTGCACGCCGTAGCGTTCGCGCATGCGTGGATCGAAGAAGGCACCAATACCGGTTTCAAACAGCACCGTCTTGCCTTCCAGCGGGCTGGCAAGCAGCGCACGGCAGGCCAGCTCGATGCGATTGAGCTCGTCCGGTGCCGCCCATTTTTCCCACAACGCGCGCGGCGCGTTACCAAACATCGCACCGCCATCAAGGCGCTGCGAGTTTCCACGAATCGACCAGAGTTTCATGCGCCAATTATCGGCGTCGGCTCGTTAAATAATCGCTAGATTGGAAACGGAAAACCCCGCCGGTAAAGGCGGGGTCTTCAGGCTCTCCGTCCGCCGGGCATGGCCCGGCGCTACCGGAGCATCAGCGTGCCGGTACAACCTGGGCACTGCCCACCGGGTTACGCGGGTCGCTGCCACCGAACAGTTTGTTCGCCTTGCGGTCCCATTCCACGGTCTGCAGGTTGCCCCAGACGTGGCTGGAGCCACGGCCACCGGCGGCGACATTGCCCGGCAGGTCGATCTTGTGGCCCATCGCCTGCAGCTGCTTTACCGTGTCGGCGTCGAACGCATCGTTCTCGGCTTCGATCAGGTCCGGCAGCCACTGGTGGTGGTAGCGCGGCAGCGCAGCGACCTGCTGCGCGTCCAGGCCCGCGTCGTAGCCAAGGATGCCCAGCAGCACCATGGTGATGATGCGGCTGCCACCCGGCGTGCCCAGTACCACCACCTTGTCGGCGTTCTCCATGAAGGTCGGCGTCATCGAGCTGAGCATGCGCTTGCCCGGCTTCGGCGCATTGGCCTCATAGCCCATCACGCCGAACGCGTTGGGCGTACCCGGCTTCAGTGCGAAGTCGTCCATCTCGTTGTTCAGCAGCACGCCGGTGCCCTTCGGAATCAGGCCCGAGCCATACAGCAGGTTGACGGTCTGGGTGGCACCGACGCGGTTGCCGTCGCGGTCGATGATCGAGAAATGGGTGGTCTCGTCGTCCTCCAGCGGGGTCGGGTTGCCCGACAGCAGGTCGCTGGGCGTGGCCTTCTCAGGATGGATGGTGGCGCGCAGGCCCTGTGCGTAGTCCTTGCTGACCAGCACCTTCTGCGGGATCTGCACGAAGTCCGGATCGCCGAGGAAGAAAGTGCGGTCACGGTAGGCACGGCGCATCGCTTCCACCACCAGGTGGGTGCGGTGGGCCTCATCCATCGACTTCAGGTCCCAGCCTTCCAGGATCTGCAGCATCGACGCGAGCGCGATGCCACCGGAAGACGGCGGCGACGCCGTGGTGATCTTCCAGTCGCGGTAGTTGAAGACGATCGGCTCGCGCAGCTTCACGCGGTAGCCCGACAGCTCCTCGGCGGTCCATTTGCCACCGGCCTGCTTCACGCCGGCCAGCAGCAGCTTGCCGGTCTGGCCCTTGTAGAAACCATCGAAGCCGTCAGCGGCGAGGCGTTCCAGGGTCTGCGCCAGTTCCGGCTGCTGGAACAGGTCGCCGGTGGCGATCGGCTTGCCGTTGCGCAGGTAGACCTCGCGTGTCCCCGGGTAGCGCTCCATCACTTCACGGCGCGAGGCATAGCCCTTGGCCATGCGGTCGTACACCGGGAAGCCTTCGCGCGCGATGCGGATCGCCGGCTGCAGCGAGGCCGACAGCGGCAGCTTGCCGTGCTTGGCCGAGAGTTCGACCAGCGCCGCCGGCAGGCCGGGAATGCCGGCCGACCACGGCCCGTTGACCGAGCGGTCACGGTCGAGGTCGCCCTTCTTGTCCAGGTAGGCCTGCGGAGTCGCAGCGGCCGGCGCGGTCTCGCGCGCGTCCAGCATCACGTCCTTGCCAGTGGCCGCATCATGCAGCAGGAAGAAACCGCCGCCGCCAAGGCCCGAGCTGATCGGCTCGACCACCGCCAGCGTGGACGACACCGCCACCGCAGCGTCGAAAGCGTTGCCGCCCTGCGCCAGGATGTCGATGCCGGCCTGGGTGGCCAGCCGGTGGCCACTGGCGATGGCCGCACCATCGGGGCGCTCGGCACGGACCGGGCTGTCGGCCCAAGCCATCGGGCTCAGCAGCAGGCCGAGCAGCAACAGGGGGCGGACGATCAGCGTCTTCATTCGGATGGGGGCTCCGCATAGAGTTCAGGGTGATCGTGCTGCAGCTGGCGCAGCTTGGCCAGCAGCTGGTCTTCCGTTTCCACGATCTCCGGGTCCGGGTCGATGCATTCGACCGGGCAGACGACCACGCACTGTGGCTCGTCGAAATGACCCACGCATTCGGTGCAGCGCGCAGGGTCGATCACGTAGATGGTTTCACCCATCGCAATGGCCTGGTTCGGGCAGGCCGGCTCGCATACGTCGCAGTTGACGCAGAGCTCGTTGATTTTCAGCGACACGGCGATACTCCTCGCCCGCGCCCTGGGACAAAGGACCGGCCAACGCGGGCGCGCGGGCCGGTCAGGTCATCAGCGGCGCCCTTGCAGGACGCCGCCCGGGCCATGCCGGAGCATGGCCGCCATGGCTCGGTATTACTTGGCTTCGACGAAAATGTACTCGGCACCGGTCGGCTGGATCGCAGCCTGCACACGGGCGTTGTCGGCCGACTGGCCGATGAAGACGACGCGCACGCCCTTCATCGAATCCGGCGACACGTCCTTGAACACAGCCTGGATCATGTCAGCCATCTTGCCCGAGGCCGACGAACCGAAGGCCAGCATGTTGCCCGGCTGCACGCCACGGGCCACTGCCTGGGTCGCGCTCTCGGTCTGGCGCTCGTACTTGGCCTGGAAGTCCGGGTCCGATTCCGGCGAGAGGTAGTACAGGAACGGGCTGTTGGTGATGTTGCCCATGTTCTGGATCGCCACTTCCTGCAGGTACTTCTTCCAGCCTGCATCGTCGTCCTTGGACGGAGCGACCAAGGCCTGCTTGGCCTCGTCGACCGGAGCGGCCTCTTCCTTCTTGCAGGCGGTGAAGGCCAGGGCCAACGAAGCGATCAGCATCGCGCGCATGGTGGTGTTCATGGGTTTCCTCCCGGAATGGTGCGTGGTGTTGTACGTAAAGGGGGTGCGGGTACCGCGGGGCTTACGACTGCGCCGACTTCGCCTCGCGGACCTTGCGCAGGGCTTCCAGCACCGCGGCCGGCACGAAACCGGACACGTCGCCGCCCAGGCGCGCGATCTCGCGGACCAGCGATGACGAAATGAAGCTGTGCTGCTCGGCCGGGGTCAGGAACAGGGTCTCGACTTCGGGAATCAGATGGCGGTTCATGCTGGCCATCTGGAATTCGTACTCGAAGTCGGACACCGCGCGCAGGCCGCGCAGCAGGACCCCCCCCTGCACCGAACGTACGAAATGCGCCAGCAGCGTATCGAAACCGATCACCTCGACATTGCTGTGGTGGCCCAATGCGCCACGCGCCAGCTGCACGCGCTGCTCCAGCGGCAGCGCCGGGCCCTTGGACGGGCTCTGCGCCACACCGACCACGACCTTTTCAAACAGCGGCGCGGCCCGGCTCACCAGGTCGATATGACCATTGGTGATGGGGTCGAACGTGCCGGGATAGACGGCGATGCGGCGGTTGGCCACGGTCATGGGCGGTTGCAGATGTTCAGATGAGGTCAAAGTGTAGCAGTGGCGCGGCGGTACAGGGCAAAGCGCACCTCGCGGGTACTGCCCTCGCGGTGCAGCAGCCATTCCGGCGGCAGCACCGGCACGTGGCCGGCCGGCGACTCCAGGTACAGCCAGGCATCGGCGGCCAGGTGCCGCGGCAGCTGGGCCAGCACGTCCTGCCACAGGCCGTCGGCGAACGGCGGGTCGATGAAGACCAGGTCGGCCTGCTGCGCGGGCGCACCCTGCAGCCAGCGCACGGCATCGGACTGCACGACCGTGATCTGGTCGGTGGCCTGCAGCTTGGCCACGGCGGTGGTCAGATTGCGTCCCAGCTGCGCGTCGCGCTCGACCATAGTGGCGTGGGCGGCACCGCGCGAGACCGCCTCCAGGCCCAGCGCACCACTGCCGGCGAACAGATCGAGCACCCGCGCACCGCCCAACCTGGGCATCAACCAGTTGAAAAGGGTCTCGCGCACGCGGTCGCTGCTGGGCCGCAGGCCCGGCAGGGTCGGCACCGGCAGGCGGGTATTGCGCCAGCGACCACCGATGATGCGGACCTGGCCGTCATTGCCGCCACGGCCGCTCATCGGCGCCCCCGGCGGGAGGTATTCGAGAATTTCAGCATGAGCGGGATTGTAGTTCGGCCGGCCCGCGGCCGGCACCCGCAGAGGCCGAAGCAACGGCCGAAGCAACTTCAAAAGCCGGTTTCCTGTGGGTTGGCGGGGTGGGTCAGGTTGTGGGGGACGCCGTGAACCCGTCCATGGGGGCTTGGCCGCGGCATCCATGCCGCGGACACCCCCACAACCCGACCCACCCCGCCTTCGACAGTTTCCTGCGAACTGTCGGAACGTCTCTTGGGGTCAGATCCGTTTTCCTGCGGAAAACGGATCTGACCCTGGTTTGGATTTCGATATCTGAGAGATGTGTCGACCAAGGTCGACACCTACCAACAGCCGAGTGAACCTGTCGAAGGCGGGGCGGTGTGGGTTGGCAGGACCGTTGGCGCCATGGGCCCGAGGCATGCCTCGGGCGGGTTGGGCAGGACGCCCAACCCCGGTCTTGCCGTGTGCGCAGGACAGCGCACACGAGCAAGGCGCCATCGAGCCCCCATGGGTGAGGGCGCTTTGCCTGCGAGGCATGCCTCGCAAGCGCCCGAACGCACAGCCGCCAGCGGCTGGGCCGGACCCCGGAGGGGGGTTTACGGCGTGTCCTGCCAACCCACACCGCCCCGCCATCCCACGGAATGCCCGCTGTTGCTGTTGCTGTTGCCTCGGCGGGTGCAGGGCGCAGCCCTGCCAGAACAACCCCTTGATTTCGGGACAATCAGCCATACCCCTTGGCGAGGCCGCACGCGCTGGCGCGGCATTGCACACGGAGCCTTATCGATGACCGAGACCACCCAGACCGAAACCCTTGGCTTCCAGACCGAAGTCAAGCAGCTGCTGCAGCTGATGATCCACTCGCTGTACTCCAACAAGGAGATCTTCCTGCGCGAGCTGGTCTCCAACGCCGCCGATGCCGCCGACAAGCTGCGCTTCGAGGCCCTGACCCAGCCCGCCCTGCTGGAAGGCGACAGCGAACTGCGCGTGCGCGTCAGCTTCGACCCCGCCGCCCACACCATCACCATCGAAGACAACGGCATCGGCATGAGCCGCGCCGAAGCGATTGCCCACCTGGGCACGATTGCAAAGTCCGGCACCGGCGACTTCCTGCGCCAGCTGTCCGGCGACCAGAAGAAGGATTCGCAGCTGATCGGCCAGTTCGGCGTCGGCTTCTACAGCGCTTTCATCGTCGCCGACAAAGTGGAAGTCACCTCGCGCCGTGCCGGCTTGGCTGCAGGCGAAGGTGTGCGCTGGACCTCGCGTGGCGAAGGCGATTTCGACGTCGCCACCGTCGACAAGGCCGAGCGCGGCACCCAGATCATGCTGCACCTGAAGGATGGCGAGCATGACTTCGCCGACGGTTGGCGCCTGCGCAGCATCCTCAAGAAGTACTCGGACCATATCGGCCTGCCGATCCAGATGCCGAAGGAAGACGCCGAAGAAGGCGCGGCCGTCGAGTGGGAGACCGTCAACCGCGCCAGCGCGCTGTGGACCCGCCCGCGCACCGAGATCAGCGATTCGGAATACACGGAGTTCTACAAGCACGTGGCGCACGACCACAGCGACCCGCTGGCGTGGAGCCACAACAAGGTCGAAGGCAAGCTCGAGTACACCTCGCTGCTGTACGTGCCCGGTCGCGCGCCCTTCGACCTGTACCACCGCGACGCGCCCAAGGGCCTGAAGCTGTATGTGCAGCGCGTGTTCGTGATGGACCAGGCCGAGCAGTTCCTGCCGCTGTACCTGCGCTTCATCAAGGGCGTGGTTGATTCCAATGATCTGTCGCTGAACGTTTCGCGCGAGATCCTGCAGTCCGGCCCGGTCATCGATTCGATGAAGGCCGCGCTGACCAAGCGCTCGCTGGACATGCTGGAGAAACTGGCCAACGACAAGCCTGAGCAGTACGCCACGTTCTGGAAGGAGTTCGGCCAGGTGCTGAAGGAAGGTCCGGCCGAGGACTACAACAACCGCGAGAAGGTCGCTGGCCTGCTGCGCTTTGCCTCCACCCGTGGCGACGGCGATGCACAGAGCGTGTCGCTGGCCGACTACATCGGCCGCATGGCCGAAGGCCAGGACAAGATCTACTACCTGACCGGCGAGAGCTACAGCCAGGTGCGCAACAGCCCGCACCTGGAAGTGTTCCGCAAGAAGGGCGTGGAAGTGCTGCTGCTGACCGACCGCATCGATGAGTGGCTGATGGGCTACCTGACCGATTTCGATGGCAAGGGCTTCGTCGATATCGCGCGGGGAGACCTCGACCTGGGTGCGCTGGAAAGCGAAGCCGACAAGCAGGAGCAGGAAGCGGCAGCCAAGGACAAGCAGGGCCTGGTCGAGCGCTTGAAGAGCGTGCTGGGCGATGACGTGGCCGAAGTGCGCGTCTCGCACCGCCTGACCGATTCGCCGGCGGTGCTGGCCATCGGCGAGCAGGACCTGGGCCTGCAGATGCGCCAGATCCTGGAAGCCAGCGGGCAGAAGGTGCCGGACAGCAAGCCGGTGCTGGAGATCAATCCGGGCCACCCGTTGATCGCGAAGCTGGATGCGGAAGCCGATGGCGCACGTTTCGACGACCTGGGCAGGGTGCTGTTCGACCAGGCCGCGCTGGCCGCCGGCGACAGCCTGAAGGACCCGGGTGCTTACGTGGCACGCCTGAACAAGCTGCTGCTGGAGTTGTCGGCCTGATCGATGCGGTGGTCGCCGGGCATGGCCCGGCGCTACCGGGTGCTGGTGGATGCCAACCTTGGTTGGCACTGCTGCCCTGGTAGAGGCCAACCTTGGTTGGCGCCCCAAAAAGCGTGCCAACCAAGGTTGGCACCTACCAGGGCGGATCGAGCGTGCCAACCAAGGTTGGCACCTACCAGGCTGGGTCGAAGCGTGCCGACCAAGGTTGGCACCCACCAGGGGCGGCGGTTGGCACCTGCCAAAGCGGTGTTGCTCAGGCGTCCCGATCCAGCAGCGAGCCCAGCATCTGGTCCTGGCGGCGGATCACTGCAGCATTGGCAGCGAAGGCCACCACCTCGGCCTTTGCCGCCAGCAGATCCCCCAATGGCGCACCAGGATCGGCGTCGGCAGGGACCACCGCGGCCTGCACCCCGCCCTGCTCCGCAGCACCGCGCTGCAGCTGCAGGCGCTGGGCATCCGGGGTCGCCAGGTTGGCCACGTTGTGCGCGGCTACCTGCACGCCCTGCTGGGCCACGCGCATCCCGCTGAGGGCGATTCCCATCACGTTGTTCATGGCGGTCTCCGGGCCGCCCTGCGCAGCCCTCCGGACCGGTTAACGGCCGACGGGTCGCGACCTTGAGTCCACATCGGCCCGACAGGCCCGAGTGGTAGCATATCCCTCTGATTTCAGCGCCTTTTGCCAATGCTCAGTTTTTTCCGCCGCAAGAAGCCCCAGGATGCCCCCGCAACGGAGGCTCCCAAGACCCAGCACTACTCGGCTGAAGAGCTGGCGGCGGCGTTCCCGTCGGCCGCGCCCGCCGAGGACAAGGAACCGGCACCGGTAGCTGCGCCAACCGCACCCGCCCCCGTCGAGCCGCCCCCGGCAGCGGTCGCACCGGTAACGATCGAGGCCTCCCCGGTGGCTACAGCGCCGGTGGTCCCGGCAGTCCCGGCTCCCACCGCTTCGAGCCCGATTGCGCAGATCGACGTCGCCCCTGTTGCGACCCAGGCCATCGAGCCGGTGCCTGCACCGCTGCCGGAGCCCACGCCTGCGCCGACCCCGGCACCGATCACCGACGATCTGCCTGCGGCAGCCTCCGTCGACGCCGTGCCGGCTACGGCTGGCAAGCCCGGCTGGCGGGAGCGCCTGCGCAACAGCGTCATCGCGCGCAGCTTCGGCGGCCTGTTCTCGCGCAATCCCAAGCTCGACGACGACCTGCTGGACGAGCTGGAAACCGCACTGATCACTGCTGATGTCGGCGTTGGTGCCACCACCGACCTGGTGGAGGGCCTGCGCAAGCGCATGAAGGCGCGTGAATTCGTCGATGCCAACGCTTTGCTTGCCGCGCTGCGTGCCGAACTGATCGCGATCCTGCAGCCGGTGGCCAAGCCGCTGGTGATCGACCGCACCGCCAAGCCCTTCGTGGTGCTGACCGTCGGCGTCAACGGCGTCGGCAAGACCACCACCATCGGCAAGCTGGCCAAGCGCTTCAAGGACGAAGGCCACAGCCTGATGCTGGCCGCCGGTGACACCTTCCGCGCCGCTGCCGTGGCCCAGCTGCAGGCCTGGGGCGAGCGCAACGGCGTGGCCGTGGTCGCGCAGGGTCAGAACGCTGATGCCGCTTCAGTGGCATTCGACGCGCTGCAGGCCGGCAAGGCTCGCGGCACCTCGGTACTGATCGCCGATACCGCCGGCCGCCTGCATACCCAGTCCGGCCTGATGAACGAGCTGGGCAAGATCCGCCGCGTGCTCGGCAAGATCGACCCCACTGCACCGCACGAAGTGCTGATGGTGATCGACGGCACCACTGGCCAGAACGCGCTGTCGCAGCTGCGCCAGTTCAACGCCGCCGTGAACGTGACCGGCCTGGTGGTGACCAAGCTGGACGGCACCGCCAAGGGCGGCGTGGTGTTCGCGCTAGCCCGCGAGTTCGGCATTCCGATCCGTTTCGCCGGCATCGGCGAGCGCCCGGAAGACCTGCGCGTGTTCGATCCGGAAGCCTTCGTCGACGCCCTGCTGCCTGAGGCGCTGGGCGCCTGATACACCGTGCAGCCACGCGTCGCGTGGCTCTACTGAAACCGGTAGAGCCACCCCATGGGTGGCTGCCCACCTCCGGAACACCGATGCCCCGCCAGCCGCACGCCAGCGCCAAGACTGCCCAGGAAGACGGCTTCGTCGCCCACCTGCTGCATTGGTTCGACGACCACGGCCGCCACGACCTGCCCTGGCAGCACCCGCGCAGTCCCTACCGGGTCTGGCTGTCGGAAATCATGCTGCAGCAGACCCAGGTGAGTACGGTCATCCCGTATTTCCAGCGGTTCCTGCAGCACTTCCCGACCCTGCCCGACCTTGCCGCCGCCAGCAACGACGCGGTGATGGCGCAGTGGGCCGGGCTCGGCTACTACGCCCGCGCACGCAACCTGCATGCCGCAGCCAAACGGTGCGTGGAACTGCACGACGGCGAACTGCCGCGCGACTTCGATGCATTGCATGCCCTGCCCGGCATCGGCCGCAGCACCGCCGGCGCGATCCTCAGCCAGGCCTGGAACGACCCGTTCGCGATCCTCGATGGCAACGTCAAGCGCGTGCTCAGCCGCTACCACGGCATCGAGGGTTTCCCCGGCCTGCCCGCGATCGAGAAGCAGTTGTGGGCGATCGCCGAGACGCACGTGGCGCAGGTGCCGGCCGGGCGCATGGCCGACTACACCCAGGCGCAGATGGATCTGGGCGCGACGGTGTGCAGCCGCGCCAAACCGGCCTGCGTGATCTGCCCGCTGCAGGATGACTGCGTGGCACGGCGCGAAGGCCGCAGCGCCGAACTGCCGACCCCCAAGCCCAGCAAGACCCTGCCCGAGCGCGAGGCCGTTGCGCTGCTGCTGCGCGACGCCCAGCAGCGCGTGCTGCTGCAGAAGCGGCCGGATACCGGCATCTGGGCGCAGCTGTGGACGCTGCCACAGGCCGAGGCCGGCAGCGTGCTGCAGGACTGGTTCGACCTGCACGTCGACGGCTCGCTGGAAGAGGCCGAAGAGCTGCCAGTGCTGCAGCACACCTTCAGTCACTACAAGCTGCATCTGCAGGTACTGTCGCGACAGGTGCACGGCCTGCGCGTGGAAGAACCGACGCTGCGCTGGGTGGCCGCCGACGAACTGCCCGCGCTGGGCCTGCCGGCACCGATCCGCAAACTGCTCGACGGCGCAACGATCAAGACGCCAAAACGAAATTCCAAGAAACCCCGCAACCACGAGTGAATGCCATGTCCCGAACCGTCTTCTGCCAGTACGAACAACGCGATGCCGAGGGCCTGGACTTCGTGCCCTACCCCGGCGAGCTGGGCCAGCGCATCTTCAACAACATCGGCAAGCAGGCCTGGGCCGCATGGCTGGCGCACCAGACCATGCTGATCAACGAAAACCGCCTGTCGCCGCGCACGCCGGAGCATCGCGCGTTCCTTGAAGGCGAACTGGTCAAGTTCCTGTTCGAGAAGGACGCGGAAAAGCCGGCCGGCTTCACCCCGGAAGCCTGACACACAGGTAGTGCCGGCCGCTGGCCGGCAACCTGGCATCCGCGCGATGCCGGCCAGCGGCCGGCACTATCACGCTATTTCGTGCTTTCCTCGCGCTCCTGCACCTGCGCCTGGCGCAGCTCCTGTTCGGAGGCACGCAGCGCCTTCACGTCCAGTTTGCGGATGCTGTCGATGAAGCACGGCATGCGCGGGCCGCCCGTCGGGTCGCGCACCAGCACTTTGTCAAAACGCGCCGAAACACGGTTCATCTGGCTGGTCAGGCCGATGGCGGTGGCATACGGCAGGTCCTGGCAGGGACCTCTCAATTCCAGCAGGTAGGCTTCGCTGGGACGGGTCCACACTGCCAGCGCGCTGTCGCCCAGCTCGGTCCAGCCATTGAGGCTGCCGAAGAACTGCATGTCGTTCTGCGCCGCGCCGGCATGGGCACGGTACAGGTCAAGTTTCTCGGCAGAGCTGAGCCGGCCGGTGGTCGCGCAGGCGGCCAGCGCCAGGCAGAGTCCGGCCATCAGGATCGGGGTCTTCATGGCGATCTCCTCGGGGAACTGCCGCCATCATGCGCCCAGCCACGTGCGGCTGGCGCGACAGCCGGAGCCCCATTCAGCAGCCGGTCGGCGGCTGCTGGCCGGACCACGGTAGTCGCCAACCTTGGTTGGCGCTTGCCCTGCAAGAGCAGCCGACCAAGGTCGGCTTCTACCAAAGCGTGCCCAGTGCCTCAGACGTCGGCGTGGGCCAGTGCGTGCAGGCGCCCTTCGCGCAGCTCCAGCACCCGGTCCAGGCGCCGCGCCAGACTGCGGTCGTGGGTCACCAGCACCAGGCTGGTATGCCGCGCCCGGTTGAGCTCCAGCATCAGCTCGAACACCGTCGCCGCGGTGCGGTCATCGAGGTTGCCGGTCGGCTCGTCGCCGAGCACGCAGGCCGGATGGTTGACCAGCGCACGCGCCACGGCCGCGCGCTGGCGCTCACCACCGGACAGTTCGCCCGGCTTGTGGTCCAGACGATGGCCAAGGCCGACCGCCTCCAGCAGGGTCGTTGCACGACTGCTCGCTTCGGCCACCGCGGTGCCGGCCAGCAGCACCGGCATCATCACGTTTTCCAACGCGGTGAATTCCGGCAGCAGGTGGTGGAACTGGTACACGAAGCCCAGCGCCTGGTTACGCAGCAGGCCGCGCGCGGTATCAGACAGCGCCGACATGCGCTGGCCGGTCACGTACACCTCACCGGCGGTCGGAGTATCCAGCCCGCCCAGCAGGTGCAGCAGCGTGCTCTTGCCGGCGCCGGAGGCGCCGATGATCGCCACCGTCTCGCCTGCGGTCACGGTCAGGCCCAGGCCATCGAACACCGGGGTCTGCATGCGTCCCTCGGCATAGGTTTTGCCCAGTGCCTCGGCGCGGATCACTTCATCACCGCGGTTGAAGACCTTATTCATAACGCAGGGCCTCCGCCGGCTGGGTGCGTGCTGCCCGCCAGGCGGGATACAGGGTGGCCAGGAAACTCATCAGCAGCGCGACCACGGTGATCGCCACCACGTCGCCGGTCTGCATGTCGGTCGGCAGGCCGGTGATGTAGTAGACATCCTCCGGCATCAGCTTGACGTTGAACACGCTCTCGATGGCGCCGAGGATGCGTTCCAGATTGAGGGTCAGGGTGATGCCGCCGATCAAGCCGGCCAGCGTGCCGAAGATGCCGATCAGCGAACCCTGCACCATGAACACCTGCATCACCCCGCCCGGGGTCAGGCCGAGCGTGCGCAGGATGGCGATGTCGGCCTGCTTGTCGGTGACCAGCATCACCTGCGAGGACACCAGGTTGAACGCGCCCATGGCGATGATCAACGACAGCAGGATGCCCATCACCACCTTCTCCATGCGCAGCGAGTGGTAGAGGTTGGCGTTCTGCTGGGTCCAGTCACTCACCCGGTACGCACCACCGAGGTTCTGCGCCAGGTCCACGCCCACTTCCAGCGAGCGGTCCATGTCGTGCAGTTTCAGCCGCACGCCGGTAGCACCATCGGAACGCAGCACGCGCTCCAGGTCCTTCATGTTGGCGAAGCCGACACCTCGGTCGACCTCGTTGTAGCCGGCCTCGAAGAGGCCGCTCACGGTAAAGCGTTTCATCCGTGGCACCGCACCGGCAGGCGTGCCCTGCACTTCGGCGAAGGTCACCAGCACCTGATCGCCGACATCCACGCCCAGCCAGATCGCCAGTTCCTTGCCCAGCAGCAGGTTGAAGCTGCCTGGCTTGAGGCTGTCGTAGCTGCCCTTGGTGACCTTCTTGTCGATCACCGACACCTTCGGCTCAAGCGCCGGGTCGATGCCCTGGATGATCGCGCCCTGCACGCGCGGGCCGCTGATCATCGACTGGATCTCGATGTAAGGCGCGGCACCGGCCACGCGCGGGTCCTTGCGGGCCACGTCGACCACGCGCATCCAGTCCGGCATCGGCTCGCCGTCGCGGCTGATGGTGGTGTGCGCGGTCATCTGCAGCAGGCGACTGCGGATTTCCTTCTGGAAACCGCTCATCACCGCCAGGGTGGTGATCAGCACGGTGACGCCGAGCGCGATGCCCAGGATCGATGCCATCGAGATGAAGGAGATGAAGCCGTTGCGGCGCTTGGCGCGCAGGTAGCGCAGGCCGATCGCCACGGGAAGGGGTTTGAACATGCAGGCACGCCAGTCAATTCAGCTTATGGTGCCATCGTACGGGGCCTACGGGAAACGGCACGTGCGGCCACGGCCAGTCGCAGTTCACGTCGCTGCCCGGGATCGAGCACATCGGGCCAGAACAACAGGCGCCGGCGGCGCCGATCCTCACGCCACAGCAACAGCAGCCAAGGCCCACGCACGACCAGCTGCGGGCTTTCGATGTCCTGACCGGCAACCTGCATCGGGTCGGGCGGCGCTGGCAGGCACAGGGCAACGCGTGGCCGGCGAAAGCGCCAGGCCAGCTCCGCCAGTCCCATGGCCCAGGCCAGCAGCACGGCCGGCATCAGCAGGCGCGGCGGCAACTCCGTCGCGCGCAGCAGCCAGGGCGCGGCCAGCAGCACCGCCAACTGGGCGGCGGCCTGCAGCCGCGAGGGGCGCCACTCAAGGCTTGAGGGCGAGGATCTTCTGCATGAGGGGGATCGCGTGCGCATGCGGGCAGGCCTCATAGCCCATGAACCAGCGCCACAATTTATCGTCCTCGCAGTCGAGCAGGAACAGGAAAACCTCGCGCTCTTCGGTCGGCGCAGTGCTCCATTCGTGGTCCAGATAGCGACCGAACAGCTGGTCCAGCTCGCGCATGCCGCGGCGGCAGCGCCAGCGCAGCTTCTTCAGCAGGGTTTCTTCATCCATCGTGTTTCTCCAGATACAGCAAAGCCACGCATGGCGTGGCTCTACTGGGGTGGCACAGCCACGCATGGCGTGGCTCTACTGGGGTGGCACAGCCACGCATGGCGTGGCTCTACCAGGTACAGCCAGGCCCGATCAGGCGCGGCGTTCCATCATCAGCTTCTTGATCTCGGCGATCGCCAGCGCCGGGTTCAGGCCCTTCGGGCAGGTGCGGGCGCAGTTCATGATGGTGTGGCAGCGGTACAGCTTGAACGGATCTTCCAGATCGTCCAGGCGCGCACCGGTGTCCTCATCGCGCGAGTCGATGATCCAGCGGTAGGCCTGCAGCAGGATCGCCGGGCCCAGGTAACGCTCGCCGTTCCACCAGTAGCTCGGGCAGCTGGTCGAGCAGCAGGCGCACAGGATGCACTCGTACAGGCCGTCCAGCTTCTTGCGGTCTTCCGGCGACTGCAGGCGCTCACGGTCCGGCGGTGCCGGGGTCTGGGTGCGGATCCACGGCTTGATCGAGGCGTACTGCGCGTAGAAGTGGGTCAGGTCCGGAACCAGATCCTTGACCACGTTCATGTGCGGCAGCGGGTAGATCGGCACTTCCTTCTTGCCGCAGTCCGAGATGGCTCGGGTGCAGGCCAGGGTGTTGGTGCCGTCGATGTTCATCGCGCACGAACCACAGATACCTTCGCGGCAGGAGCGACGGAAGGTCAGGGTCGGGTCGATCTCGTTCTTGATCTTGATCAGGGCGTCCAGGACCATCGGGCCACAGGCGTCCAGATCGACTTCATAGGTGTCGGTGCGCGGGTTGCTGTCGTCGTCCGGACTCCAGCGGTAGATCTTGAAGGTGCGCACGTTCTTGCCGCCGTTCTTGACGGGGAAGTGCTTGCCCTTCGTGATCTTGGAATTCTTGGGGAGTGAAAACTCGGCCATGGCTGCTCTCGTTGGCTCAGGCGGCCCGCGCCCTTGGGCGCGGATTGCATGGTAGGCGGGGTCGGATCAGTACACGCGCGGCTTCGGCGGCACTACGGACACGTCGTCGGTCAACGTGTACATGTGCACCGGACGGTAGTCGAAGCTGCACTTGCCCTTCTCGTCGACGCTGACCAGGGTGTGCTTCTGCCAGTTGACGTCGTCGCGGTCCGGGAAGTCCTCGTGCGCATGCGCGCCGCGGCTTTCCTTGCGCTGTTCGGCCGAGTTGATCGTCGCCACCGCGTTCAGCAGCAGGTTGTTCAGCTCGTAGGTCTCGATCAGGTCCGAGTTCCATACCAGCGAACGGTCGGAGACCTTCACGTCCTGGAACGAGTCGAAGATCTTGTCCATCTTCTCGCAGCCTTCCTTCAGCGTCTGGCTGGTGCGGAAGACGGCGGCGTCGGCCTGCATGGTGCGCTGCATGCGATCGCGGATGACCGAGGTCGGGGTGTCGCCGTTGGCGTGGCGCAGCTTGTCCAGCAGGCCCAGTGCCTTGTCGCAGGCATCGGCCACCAGCGGCTTGTGCGACGCGCCCGGCTTGATGGTCTCGGCGCAACGGTTGGCCACCGCACGACCGAACACCACCAGGTCCAGCAGCGAGTTCGAGCCGAGGCGGTTGGCACCGTGCACCGACACGCAGGCGGCTTCGCCGATCGCGTACAGGCCCGGGATCACCGCATCGGGGTTGTCGCCATCCTTGCGCACCACTTCGCCGTGGTAGTTGGTCGGAATGCCGCCCATGTTGTAGTGCACGGTCGGGATCACCGGGATCGGCTGCTTGTGCACGTCGACGCCGGCGAAGATGCGGGCGCTCTCGGCGATGCCCGGCAGCTTCTCGTCGATCACGCCCGGGCCAAGGTGGGTCAGGTCGAGCAGGATGTGGTCCTTGTGCTCGCCGACGCCGCGGCCTTCGCGGATCTCGATGGTCATCGAACGGCTGACCACGTCGCGCGAGGCCAGATCCTTGTAGTGCGGTGCGTAACGCTCCATGAAGCGCTCGCCGCTGCTGTTGCGCAGGATGCCGCCTTCACCGCGGACACCCTCGGTGATCAGGCAGCCGGCGCCGTAGATGCCGGTCGGGTGGAACTGCACGAACTCCATGTCCTGCATGGCGATGCCGGCACGCATGGCCAGGCCGCCACCGTCGCCGGTGCAGGTGTGCGCCGAGGTGGCGCTGAAGTAGGCACGGCCGTAGCCGCCGGTGGCCAGCACCACGCCCTGGGCGCGGAACAGGTGCAGGGTGCCGTCGGACATGTCCAACGCCAGCACGCCTCGGCAGGCACCTTCATCATCGAAGATCAGGTCGAGTGCGAAGTACTCGATCATGAAGCGCGCGTCGTGCTTCAGCGACTGCTGGTACAGGGTGTGCAGCATCGCGTGGCCGGTACGGTCGGCCGCCGCGCAGGTACGCTGCGCCGCCGGGCCTTCGCCGTACTTGGTGGTCATGCCACCGAACGGACGCTGGTAGATCTTGCCTTCGGCCGTACGCGAGAACGGCACGCCGTAGTGTTCGAGCTCGATGATGGCCGGGATGGCCTCACGGCACATGTACTCGATGGCGTCCTGGTCGCCCAGCCAGTCCGAGCCCTTGATGGTGTCGAAGAAGTGGTAACGCCAGTCGTCCTCGCCCATGTTGGCGAGCGCGGCCGAGATACCGCCCTGGGCGGCAACGGTGTGCGAACGGGTCGGGAAGACCTTGGTCAGGCACACGGTCTGCAGGCCCTTGGCGGCCAGGCCGAACGTGGCGCGCAGGCCGGCGCCGCCGGCGCCCACCACGACCATGTCGTACTTGTGTTCGGTGATCTTGTAAGCGGACATCTAATCTGGATTCCTGTGTAGGTGCCTGGGCTCAGGCAACGCCGAGGGCGATGCGGCCCACCGCAAACACACTGACGATCATGCCGAGCACGGCGACGAACTTCACCGCGGTCTGCAGCACCAGGGCCAGCAGCGATTCGTGGATGTAGTCTTCCAGCACGACCTGCATGCCGAGCTGCGCGTGCCAGAACATGGCGATCAGCAGGCCGATCAGCGGCACTGCGTTCCACGGCTTGGCCACGGCGGCGGCGGCGGTCGCGTAGTCCGAGCCCAGCAGGCCCAGCACGAAGACCAGGAACCAGATGCCCAGCGCCACCAGGGCGGCGGCGGTCAGGCGCTGGTGCACGAAGTGCTCGGTGCCGGTCTTGGCCGAACCAAGGCCGCGCACACCCTTCAGCGGAGTACGGAACTTGCTCACGCGGCACCTCCGAACATCACATAGGCCCACACCAGCAGGGTGATCACCAGGCTGCCGATGACCGACAGCCAGCTGCTGCGGATGAAGGCGGGGATGCTGAAGCCGATGGCGAAGTCCTGCACCACATGGCGGATGCCATTGCACAGGTGATAGGCGAACGACCATGTCCACGCGAACAGGAACACGCGGCCATACCAGGCCCCGGCATGGCCGGTGAAGCAGTTCCAGGAATCGGGCCCCATCATCAGTGCCAGCAGGCCGGCGGCGATGATGAGGGCACCAACAGACAGAAAGACGCCAGTGGCTCGATGCAGGATCGAGGTGGCCATCTGAATCTGCCAGCGATACACCTGAAGGTGCGGGGAAAGTGGGCGTTGTCTGGTCGCCATTCGCTGGGCTCGTTGTCTCGGCTGGGCGGCACACGGCCGCGTTGGCTCAATGCTGATCAGAAATCGATGCAGCGTCCGTTTTTCTCCCAATCGCCATACCGCACCGGATCAAGTCCGCCGCGGCCGCCGAATTCCTCTGCTTTTTCCTGTTCCACGGGCACGGGTGCCGCGGGGACCAGCGGGGCTTCAGATTCGTCGTCGGGAGTGGGGGTTGTTTGGCCTATCATTGTTGGTCTCGCAACGCACAAATTTTAGACCTCGTTCACGTGCCTGACAACCTGCCCCCTGCTTTCGTCGGATATCCGCGCCTGCCCGGCCACCAGTTGCTGAGCCTGCAGGGCCCGGATGCGGCCGTATTCGCCCATGCCCAGTTCAGTGGCGATGTCACTGCCCTGCCCCTGCTGCACTGGCAGTGGAGCGCCTGGCTGAGCGCCAAGGGCCGCACCCTGACGGTGTTCCAGCTGCTTCGGCTGGCCGAAGACCATGTGATGCTGGTGCTGGCCGACGGTGATGCCGATGCGATTGCGTCGCAACTGCAGCGCTTCGTGTTCCGCCGCAAGGTGAAGGTACTGGTGCGCAGCGATCTGGCCGTGGCCGGCGCGTTCACTGCGCCCGAGGCCGCCAGCGGCGCCGCCATTGCGCAGACCACAGGTGACGGCTGGGAGCTGGACCTGGGCAGCGACGCGCTGCCGCGCACCCTGCGCATCGGCGCCACCGAGGCCTTCGACGCCGGCAGCGAGGCCGATGAGGCCGCTTTCGCGCTTGCCTGGCGCCAGGCCGACCTGCGCCATGGCCTGCCGCGGCTGGAAGAAAGCCAGCGCGAAGTGTGGACCCCGCAGCAGCTGGGCCTGGACCGCCTGAATGGCTACAGCGTGAAGAAAGGCTGCTACCCGGGACAGGAAATCGTCGCCCGCACCCACTTCCTCGGCAAGGCCAAGCGCGCGGTGCAGCTGCTGCATACCGCGGCACCGGCGAAGGCTGGCGATGGCGTGCAGCAGGACGGTACGGCGCTGGGCACCATTGCCAGCGTGGCCGGCGATCTGGCACTGGCGGTACTGCCGCTGGAGGCCAGCGACGCTGATCTGCAGGTGGGTGATGCGGTTGCGCAGCGGATACCGCTGCTGGATGGGCTGGCGCGTTAGGCGCCCGCCGGGCATGGCCCGGCGCTACCACCACCCTGGTGGGTGCGGACCGTTGGTCCGCACGGCGGTCATGACGCCGGGCATGACGCCGGCGCTACCGCCCCTTACAGGCGCTCGCCGGTTTCCGGGTTAAAGAAATGCAGGCCCTGCGGGTGGATCGCCACGCGGATGTCCTCGCCCACGCGCGGTAGCGACTGCGGCGCCACGCGCATGGTCAGCGCGTGCTGGCCACTGCTCAGGTTGACGAAGATCTCGTTGCCGACCGGTTCGATGCCCTCGATACGCGCGGTGAATGCATGCGCATCATCGGCACTGGCCGGCTGCAGGTGTTCCGGACGCACACCCACCGCGATCGGCTTCTGCAGCCAGGCCGGATCGATCGTGGCCTGGCCCAGCGGAGCACGCCATTCGCCATCGACCACGGTCACCCCGCCGGCATCGCCCTCAAGGGTGCCACGCAGCACATTCATCGCCGGGCTGCCGAGGAAACCGGCCACGAACAGGTTGGCCGGGCGATCATACAGCGCCATCGGTGTATCGATCTGCTGGATGATGCCGTCCTTCAGCACCACGATGCGCTGGCCCAGGGTCATCGCTTCGACCTGATCATGCGTCACGTAGATCATGGTGGTGCCCAGCTTGCGATGCAGCTGCGCGATCTCGGTACGCACACTGTGGCGCAGCTTGGCATCGAGGTTGGACAGCGGCTCGTCAAGCAGGAATACCGCCGGCTCGCGCACCAGCGCACGGCCCAGCGCGACACGCTGGCGCTGGCCACCGGACATCGCCTTGGGCAGCTTGTCCATCATCTCGGTCAGGCCCAGCGTCTGCGCCGCCTCGCTGATGCGCTTGTCGATCGTGGCTTTGTCATGGCCACGCAGCTTCAGGCCGAAGGCCAGGTTCTCGGCCACGGTCATGTGCGGGTACAGCGCGTAGCTCTGGAACACCATGGCGATGTCGCGGTCCTTCGGCGCCACATCATTGACCACACGGTCGCCGATGGTGAGCGTGCCGCCACTGATCTCTTCCAGGCCGGCAACCATCCGCAACAGGGTCGACTTGCCGCAGCCGGAGGGACCGACCAGCACCATCAGTTCGCCATCGGCGACCTCGAAGGTGGCGTCCTTCACCGCGACCTGGCCGTTGTCGTAGACCTTGCGCACACCCTGCAACTGCACTTTTGCCATATCACCTATCCGGTCCGCCCGAAGCCGGGCTGTCTTTTGGGACTGCCTCGGCCCTCCCGATGGCAGTGATGATTGCGCGCCTGCCGCATGACGGCGAGCACTGCAATCGAATACAGTTGCCCATTCTGCCATGTAAACGTTTTCACGTGGCACTATCCGATGATCGGTGCGCACCGATCTGCGTCGGCGGTTGAACGAAGGTTCTGCCGAAGCAGTGGTTTCGAATGGAACGGTCTTCCGGAGCTCCGGAGAACGCCCCGGACGAACCTCGGACAGGCAGTTGCGCGGATGTCCCCCGAACCCAGCCATGAAGCGATTGACAACGATGTCACCCGGATCTGAAACTCGAGCGATGCACGACACCCTCTTCCTGTTCGGTGCCACAGGTGATCTGGCCCAGCGCTATCTGTTCCCTTCGCTGCTTCGCCTGCTTGGCGACGGCCTGCTGCCGGAGGACTTCCGCATCCGCGCACTGGCGTTGTCCGGGCATGACACCGAAGCCTTCCATGACATCCTGCGGCCGCGCCTGCAGCAGGCCATGCCGATGGCCAGCCAGGACGACATCGCCGCGCTGCTGCGCCGCATCGACTACCGTTCGGTCGACCTGCGCGACGTCGACTCGGTCGCCGCCGCGGTCTCCGACCTGGTGGACCGCAAGTGCGTCAGCTACCTGGCCATCCCGCCAGGCCTGTACATCTCCACCTGCGAAGGCCTGGCCAAGGGCGGCGCCCTTGCCGCGCCGGCACGGCTGATGCTTGAGAAGCCGATCGGCAGCGACAGCGAAAGCGCCGAGGAAATCATCAGCACCATCGGCCAGTGGATCGACGAGGATCGTGTGTTCCGCCTCGACCACTACCTGGGCAAGGCGGCGGTGCAGAACCTGATCGCGCTGCGCTTCGGCAACACGCTGCTGGAAGCGGTGTGGAACCGAAACTACATCGAGTCGGTCCACATCCTGGTGGCCGAGAGCGAAGGCGTGGACGGCCGTGACGCCTACTACGCGCGCTCCGGTGCGCTGCGCGACATGGTGCAGAGCCACATCCTGCAGCTGCTGTGCATGGTGGCGATGGAACCGCCGGCCTCGCTGGAAGCCGACCGCATCCGCGATGAGAAGGTCAAGGTGCTGCGCGCCCTGCGCCCGCTCGATGCGAAGCACGCCGCACGTGACAGCATCCGCGGCCGCTACACCGCCGGCACCATCAATGGCCAGCCGGCACAGGCCTACCAGCCGCCGGAAGGCAGCGACGTGGAGACCTTCGCCGGTGTCACCGCACATATCGACAACTGGCGCTGGAGCGGCGTGCCGTTCCACCTGGTCACCGGCAAGCGCCTGCCCGAGCGCACCACCCGCGTGGTGGTCACGCTGAAGCCGGTCACCCACTGGCTGTTCGAGCGCCCGCAGCGTGCGCAGGCCGCACCGAACCGCCTGGTGTTCCAGCTGCAGCCGCAGGAAAACATCGAACTGGGCCTGATGAGCAGCCTGGCCGGCCCCGAATGGGGCGCGCTGGAACTTCACCCGCTGGAACTGGAACTGTCGGTGCCGACCGGCCTGCATCGCCGCATCGCCTACGAGCGCCTGTTCCTGGACGCCTTCAACGGCAACCACACGCTGTTCGTGCGCGACGACGAAGTGCGCGCGGCCTGGGCGTGGATCGACAGCGTGGCCGATGCCTGGAAGGAAGCAAAGCTGCCGCTGGAACCCTACCCCGCCGGCCAGTGGGGCCCGGACAACGCGACCGGCTTCCTGCCGCAGGGCGTGGATGCGCCGGACAGCGAGGCGTCGGCATGAGTGCCAGCTCGCAGCCGGTGCTGGTCGCCGACATCGGTGGCACCAACGCCCGCTTCGCCCTGGCCGACACCTCGCTCGATGCACCGCTGCAGCAGGACAGCATCCGTGAGTACGCGGTGGCGGAGTTCCCGTCGCTGGGTGATGCCGCGCGCCACCATCTGGAACAGATCGGCGCTACCGCCAGCCGCGGCGTGTTCGCGGTCGCTGGTCGCGTCGACGGTGACGAAGCACGCATCACCAACCATCCGTGGGTGATCTCGCGCAGCCGCACCGCGGCCATGCTCGGTTTCGACGAACTGCACCTGATCAACGACTTCGCCGCGCAGGCGATGGCGATTTCACTGCTGCAGCCCGATGACGTGGTCCAGGTCGGCGGCGCTGCATGGGTGCCGGGCAAGCCCGGTCAGCCGCGCAACTACGCGGTGATCGGGCCGGGCACCGGGCTCGGTGTCGGCGGCCTGATCCTGCGCCATGGCCGCTGCTATCCGTTGGAGACCGAGGGTGGCCATGTCAGCTTCCCGCCGGGAACCCCGGAGGAAATCCGCATCCTGGAGATCCTGTCCGAACAGTTCGGCCGCGTCTCCAACGAGCGCCTGATCTGTGGCCCTGGCCTGGTCAACATCCATCGTGCCGTGTGCGAGATGGCCGGCATCGATCCGGGCCAGCTGCAGCCGGTGGACGTGACCGCGCGTGCCCTGCACGGCGATCCGCAGGCGATGCGCACCGTGGACGTGTTCTGCGCGGTGTTCGGCGCCATCGCCGGCGACCTGGTGCTGACCCAGGGCGCGTGGGACGGCGTGTTCCTGACCGGCGGGCTGACCCCGAAGATGCTCGATTCGCTGCAGCACTCCGGTTTCCGCCAGCGCTTCGAACACAAGGGCCGCTTCTCCTCGATCATGGCGCGGGTTCCCTCGTTGGCCGTGATGCACCCCCACGCCGGACTGCTGGGCGCCGCCGCCTATGCCGCCGACGCCGAACGTGACGCACCTGGAGTTGCCGCATGAGCCCCACCACCTTCCACGACGACCGCATCGAGTTCATCCAGCACGGCGATGCCGATGGCTGGATCGAGGCGGTGGCCGCCGAGATGGCGCAGACCCTCAACCACGACATCAACGAAGTGGGCCGCGCCCGCATCCTGTTGTCTGGCGGCACCACGCCGGCACCGGTATACCAGGCACTGGCCGAGCTGGACGTGCACTGGGACCGGGTGGAAGTGAGCCTGGCCGATGAGCGCTGGCTGTCGCCGCAGGATCGCGACAGCAATGCCTGGCTGGTGCGCGAGAATCTGCTCAAGCGCGCCGAAGGTGCGCATTTCGATCCGCTGGTGCGGATCGGCAAGCCGCTTCCGGAATGCGTGTACACCGCCAACCTGCAGGCGCAGCACAGCCAGCCGCCGAGCCTGGTGGCGCTGGGCATGGGCAACGACGGCCACACCGCCTCGCTGTTCCCCGGCTCGAAGGACCTGGCCCGTGCACTGGAAAGCACCCTGCCCTATGCCGCGCTGGACGCCACCGGCTGCCCGGGTGCCAACCAGTGGCCGCTGCGCATCACCCTGACCCCGCATGGCCTGCGCCAGTGCCGCCAGCGCCTGCTGCTGCTGCGCGGCAAGCAGAAGCTGCAGGTGCTGCGCCAGGCGCTGGACAGCAACGATGCCCAGCAGTACCCGATCCTCAATGCGATCAACCTGGAAGGCGCGCGCCTGCGCGTCCACTGGGCTGATTGATGTTGGCGGCGGCACCGTGCCGCCGCTTGCCTCTCGCCACCACGAACGCCGGTAGCCAATGAGCCTCCATCCGCAACTGCAAGCCATCACCGAACGTGTCATCCGCCGCAGCGCCGCCTCGCGCGCCGCCTATCTGGCCGCGATCGACGCCGCACTGCGCGATGGCCCGTTCCGCAGCCGCCTGAGCTGCGGCAACCTCGCCCACGGTTTCGCCGCCTGCGGTGGCACTGACAAAAGCCGCCTGCGCGGTGGCGTGACGCCGAACCTCGGCATCATCACCGCCTACAACGACATGCTGTCGGCGCACCAGCCGTTCGAAACCTATCCCGATCAGATCCGCGCGATGGCCCGTGAGCTGGGCGCAACGGCACAGGTGGCCGGCGCGGTACCGGCGATGTGTGACGGCGTCACCCAGGGCCGCGGCGGCATGGAGCTGTCGCTGTTCTCGCGCGATGTGATCGCCCAGGCGACCGCCATCGGCCTCAGCCACGACATGTTCGACACCACCATCCATCTCGGTGTGTGCGACAAGATCGTGCCCGGCCTGCTGATCGGTGCGCTGGCCTTCGGCCACCTGCCGGCGGTGTTCGTGCCGGCCGGCCCGATGACGCCGGGCATTCCGAACAAGCAGAAGGCCGAAGTGCGCGAGCGCTACGCCGCCGGCGAGGCCACCCGCGAGGAACTGCTGGAAGCGGAATCGGCCTCTTACCACGGTGCGGGCACCTGTACCTTCTACGGCACCGCCAATTCCAACCAGGTGCTGCTGGAAGCGATGGGCGTGCAGCTGCCGGGCGCCTCGTTCGTCAACCCGGACACGCCGCTGCGCGATGCCCTGACCCGCGAAGCCACCGAACGCGCGCTGGACATCACCGCACTGGGCGACGATTTCCGTCCGCTCGGCCGGATCATCGACGAGCGCGCGATCATCAACGCGGTCATTGCGCTGATGGCGACCGGCGGCTCGACCAACCACACCATCCACTGGATCGCGGTGGCGCGTGCGGCCGGCATCGTGCTGACCTGGGACGACTTCGACGAACTGTCGCAGCTGATCCCGCTGCTGGCCCGCGTCTATCCGAACGGCGACGCCGACGTGAACCGCTTTGCAGCTGCCGGCGGCCCGGCCTTCGTGTTCGGCGAACTGATCAAGGCCGGCCTGATGCATGGCGACCTGGTCAGCGTGGCGCGTGGCGGCATGGCCGACTACGCACGCGAACCACAGCTGCGCGACGGCAAGCTGGTCTACCTGCCGGGTCTGGAACGCAGCGCCGACGAAGAGGTGGTGCGTGGCGTAGACAATCCATTCGAACACCAGGGTGGCCTGCGCCTGCTGCGCGGCAACCTCGGCAAGTCGCTGATCAAACTGTCGGCGGTGAAGCCGCAATACCGCACGATCGAAGCACCGGCGGTGGTGGTCGATGCGCCGCAGGTGTTGAACAAGCTGCATGCCGGCGGCCTGTTGCCCGAGCATTTCGTGGCGGTGGTGCGTTACCAGGGCCCGCGTGCGAACGGCATGCCGGAACTGCATTCGCTGGCGCCGCTGCTGGGCCTGCTGCAGAACCAGGGCCGGCGCGTGGCGCTGGTCACCGACGGCCGCCTGTCCGGCGCCTCGGGCAAGATTCCTGCGGCGATCCATGTGACGCCGGAAGCGGCGCGGGGTGGTCCGCTGGCCAAGGTTCGCGAGGGCGACATGATCCGCCTCGATGGCGAGGCCGGCACGCTGGAAGTGCTGGTGGACGCAGCCGAATGGGCTGCACGTCCGCTGGCGCCGAACACCGCGCCGGCAGCGCACGACCTGGGCCGCAACCTGTTCGCGATCAACCGTCGCGTGGTGGGGCCGGCGGACCAGGGTGCGATTTCGATTTCGTGCGGGCCGGCAGCTGCTGATGGTGGGCCGTGGGACTACGATGCGGAGTACGAGCTGGGGCACGATGCCGCGGCGGCGGCGGCGCCGCATGAGGCGAAAGACGCCTGAGGGTTGAGGAGCGTTGCGGGTTCTATGTGGCGGTGAGTTTCCTGGTTGAGGGCGCGGGTAGCCCCAGCCGGGACACGCCGTAAACCCTTCCATGGGGGCTCGGTCGCGGCATCCATGCCGCTCACGGTCCCGGCTGGGGCTACCCGCGCCCTCCTGACACTCTGCGGCGCATCGACGCCGCGAAGTGATCACTGAAAATCAAATTCAAAAGCAGAAGCAAAGGCAGAAGCAGAGCTATGGGTATCGAACAACATCAGGTGAAGGCGGCGGAGCTGTTGCGTGCGGCGGGCATCCTGCCGGTGGTGACGATTCATACGCTGGACCAGGCGCGTGCGGTCAGCGCGGCGTTGCTGGAAGGTGGCCTGCCGGCGATCGAGTTGACGCTGCGTACGCCGGTGGCGATGGAAGCGCTGGCGATGCTCAAGCGTGAGCTGCCGGACGTGGTGGTGGGTGCCGGTACGGTGCTGACCGTGGAGCAGATGCAGCAGTCGATCGATGCGGGTGCGGACTTCCTCGTGACGCCGGGTACGCCACCGGCGCTGGCCGATGCACTGGCGGCGGCACCGCTGCCGGTAGTGCCGGGTGCGGCGACGCCGACCGAGCTGCTGTCGCTGTATGCGCGTGGCTTCCGTGTGTGCAAGCTGTTCCCGGCCACCGCCGTGGGTGGGCTGGCGATGATCAAGGGCCTGGCCGGCCCGGTCGCCGACCTCAAGCTGTGCCCGACCGGTGGCATCACCGAAAACACCGCCGCCGAATATCTCGAGCAGAAGAACGTGGTCTGCATCGGCGGTTCGTGGATGGTGCCGGGCAACTGGATCGCCAACGGCGAATGGGACAAGGTGCGCGCCAGCGCCGCCGACGCCGCCAAGATCATCAAGCGCGTGCGCGGTCACTGAGCAGATCAAGGTGTAGAGCCGAGCCCACGCTCGGCTCCGACCCCGGGTAACGAGCGCGCACAGCGCGCGACCCGCTCCTGCTCTTCCTTCTTCATTCCGCGGTGGACGCGCACGGAACCTATCCGTGGACGGGCGGATGGGTTGTGCAGGGGCGTGAGCCGCATGGATGCGGCGACCGAGCTTACATGGACGTACTTGCAGCGCCCCCTGCACAGCCCATCCGCCCGGCCATCCCCCAGAATCCAACCGCACTCCACCGCGAGGGGCTCAGCCGTTGGCCGAATCCCTTACAGCGGCCGTGCCGGATCCACCAGCCCATACTGGCTGGCCATCCGCGCCAGCGCGATGTTGTCGTGGATCCCCATCTTCTCGAACAACCGCGCCTTGTGCGTGTTCACCGTCTTCGCACTCAGGCTCAGCCGCCGCGCGATGTCTTCCTGGCGCAGGCCCTGGGTCAGCAGCAGTGCCACTTCCAGCTCGCGCGGTGACAGGCTGTCGAACGGCGAACCGTTGCCTTCCACCGTCGACAGCGCCAGGTTCTGCGCGATGCTGGTGCCCAGGTAACGGCGGCCACCGGCCACGTCACGCACCGCGCGCAACAGCTCCTGCGCATCGCAGCCCTTGCCGATGTAACCGGCGGCGCCAGCCTCGAGCAGCCGCTTCGGCAGCGGGCCATCTTCCAGCACCGACACGATCACCACGCGGGTATTGCGGTGGCTGCGCACGATGCGCTCGGTCACTTCCATGCCGCTCACACCCGGCAGGTGCAGGTCACACAGCACCACATCGGGCAGCAGCTGGCGGACTTCACGCAGCGCGTCTTCGCCGGTCTCGGCTTCGCCCACCACCTCGATGTCGGTTTCCCCCGACAGAATCATCTTCATCCCGGTGCGGACCAGCGCGTGGTCATCCACCAGGTAGACTCGATTCGTCATTCACGTACCTCTTCGAATGCGGCCATTGCAGGTCAAGCTAGGCAGGGTGCCGATACCCCTGCAAGCGCGTTCGGAATGCGACCCCGGCAATCTGCCTTGCGCATCACACTACCGCGCGTTGTGCTTGCCCCCTGTCTTGCAGAACCTGCTGCAACGAAACAACTGATCTATTACGTAGACGTCCCGGAGGGGCCATCCACGTCAATCCCCCTGTGATGATGCTTCGCTGGCCTTCGCTGGCGGCGAGCCGTGACGTCGCCATGGGTGCCGGCGACTGAACATGACCAGATAGCACCCTACCACCCAAACCAGCGCGGCACACCATCCGGCCAGGATGTCGGAGGGGTAATGCACCCCCAGGTAGACCCGGGACACGCTGACCAGCAGGCTGAACGCCGGTGCCAGCAGCAGCACCGGCCAGCGCCAGCGGGTGTTCCAGGCCAGCAGCACCAGGGTCACCGCCAGGGTCATCGAGCCCATCGCATGGCCGCTGGGGAAGCTGAACGTCGATTCCGGCGCGATCGATTCCCACAGGCTGGGCCGCTGGCGCTGGAAGAAGTGCTTGCTGCCCATGTTCAACAGCGCCGAGCCCACGAAGCTGACCGCCACGAAGGTGGCTTCGCGCCATCGCTGGTAGCCCAGCAGCACACCGATGATCAGCACGTCGGCCGGAATCAGGAACCACTCGTAGCCCAGCTTGGAGATGAGCACGAAGAAGCGGTCCAGCAGAGGCGAATGCAGGCCATGCATCTGCCACAGCAGGGGTGCGTCGAAATGGAACGATTCAAACTCGTGCACCTCGTCGGCCAGGGCGACGAAGCCTGCCAACGGCAGCAGCACGCCACCGAACAGCAGGAGCAGGCGCCAGGCATTGCTCGCCATCCAGTGGCGGAACCCGGAGGCAGACTCCGGTGCAGCGAGGATCGCAGGCTTATCCGGCGTTTCGGACATAGGTGCGTTCGACGTAGTCGTCGATCAGGGCGACGAAGTCCTGGGCGATGTTCTCACCGCGCAGGGTCACCTTCTTTTCGCCATCGACGAATACGGGCGCAGCCGGGGTTTCGCCGGTGCCCGGCAACGAAATACCGATGTTGGCGTGCCGCGACTCGCCCGGCCCGTTGACGATGCAGCCCATCACCGCCAGGGTCATGTTCTCCGCACCCGGGTGCTGGATCTTCCACATCGGCATCTTTTCGCGCACATGGCTCTGCACCACCTTGGCCAGTTCCTGGAAGAACTCAGAGGTGGTACGACCACAGCCCGGGCAGGCCGTGACCAATGGCGTGAAGGCGCGCTGGCCGGTGGTCTGCAGCAGTTCCTGGGCGACGATCACTTCCTGCGTACGCGACTGGCCCGGCTCCGGGGTCAGCGAAATGCGGATGGTGTCGCCGATACCTTCCTGCAGCAGCACGCTCAGCGCGGCCGACGAGGCGACGATGCCCTTGCTGCCGATGCCGGCCTCGGTCAGGCCCAGATGCAGGGCGAAATCCGAACGCTGGGCCAGGTCCCGGTACACCGCAATCAGTTCCTGCACGCCACTGACCTTGGCCGACAGCACGATGCGGTCGCGCGGCAGGCCGATCTCCACTGCCTGCTCGGCCGAGTCCAGCGCCGAACGGATCAGCGCCTCGCGCAGCACGCGGCCGGCGTCCCAGGGCTGTTCGCGGTGGTTGTTCTCGTCCATCAGCTTCGCCGCCAGGGCCTGGTCCAGCGAGCCCCAGTTGGCGCCGATGCGCACCGGCTTGTTGTAGCGGATCGCGAACTCGATCAGCTGGGCGAACTGCAGGTCCTTCTTCTTGCCGAAGCCGACGTTGCCCGGGTTGATGCGGTACTTGGCCAGCGCTTCGGCACACGCTGGTTCGGCGGTGAGCAGCTGGTGGCCGTTGTAATGGAAGTCGCCGATCAGCGGCACGTCGATGCCCATCATCGCCAGCTTGTCGACAATGCGCGGGATCGCGGCGGCCGCTTCAACGGTGTTGACGGTCAACCGCACCATCTCCGAGCCAGCCCGCCACAGCTCGGCCACCTGCTTCACGCTGGAGGCCACATCGCTGGTGTCGGTATTGGTCATCGACTGCACCACCACCGGCTTGCCACCGCCTACGGTAACCCCGCCGATCTGGACGGCATGGGTCTGGCGGCGCGGCCAGGCAGTGGCATCGGAGGGCGGAGTCGGGCGGGTGACGGCGTCGTGCATGGGCGCATTCTACCGCCCGCCCCCGCATTCCGGGTGACTCGCATTCAGCCGCCGGCACGGCTGCGGCCGATTGTCGCAGGCACGTCCACGCGTGAACGCATACGATGAGCGTGAATGACCGGTCCCGACGCCCCGTTTCTCCGAACCCTGTGCAGCCTGCGCTGGCTTGCCGTAGGCGGCCAGGCCGCCACCATCCTGGTCGCCACCTGGGTGCTGGGCTTGCCGTTGCCGCAGCTGCCGCTGTGGGCCGGCGTGGCCGTACTGACCCTGTTCAACATCTACACCCAGCTGCGCCCGGAAGCGGCTGACACAGCACCGCTGACCGCATTCGGTCACATCCTGGTGGACGTGATCATCCTGACCTGGATGGTGGGCTGGAGCGGCGGCATGGCCAACCCGTTCAGCTCGCTGTTCCTGATCCTGATCGCGCTGGCCGCGTTCGCCCTGCCCCTGCGCTGGGCGCTGGCGGTGGCACTGGCCTGCCTGCTCGGCTACGCCGCCAGCGGCATTTTCGGGCAGCCGTTGCCGGACGGCTATTTCCGCGCGCAGGACCTCAACCGCTGGGGCGTGGTCGCCAATTTCCTGATTTCCGCTGCGGTCGTGCTGACCTTCTCCACCCGCCTGGCGTTGGCGCTGCGCCAGCGTGAGCTTGAACTGTCGGCACTGCGCGAGCGCTTCGCCCGCAACGAGGGCATTGTCGCCCTGGCCACCCATGCGGCCTCGGTGGCGCACGAACTGAACACGCCGCTGGCGACCATGACCCTGCTCGCCGATGACGTCGCCGAGCGCAGCGAAGAGCCGGAAGTACGCGAAGACATGGAAACCCTGCGCGAGCTGCTGGTGCAATGCCGTGAACGGGTGCTGGCGCTGGCCGCGCCGGCCTCGGCTGATGCACCGGGGCGCAGCCATTCCAGCGCCCAGCAGGTGCTGGAGCAGTGGCGTTTGGTGCGTCCGACCATCGACCTGCACCGCAACGACGATGCGCCGTTGCGGCTGCCGCTGGATCCGGGCGTGGGCCATCTGCTGATGGTCCTGCTCAACAATGCCGCCGATGCCGGCGAACAGGCCGGCCGGCCGCGCGTGGACCTGGACCTGCGCATCGAAGGCGACGACCTGATCGGCGAAGTACGCGACTACGGCCATGGCTTCGACGCCCGTGCCGCCGTCCTGCCGGGCAAGCTGTTCGGCAGCAGCAAGAGCGAGGGCATGGGCGTCGGCCTGGCCCTGTCCCATGCCACCATCGAACGCCTCGACGGCGAGATGTGGATGCGCCCGGCCCAGGGGGCCGGCAGCCGCGTCGGCTTCCGCCTGCCGCTGGCCCCACGCGAGGACACCCCATGAGCCTTCACCACTCCACCCTCGGCCTGCTGGTCGACGATGACGAACTGTACCTGCGCACGCTGCAGCGCAGCCTGGCCCGCAAGGGGCTGGAAACGCAGACCGCACAGGATGCCGCCAGCGCGCTTGCACTGGCTCGCCAGCACCCGCCGGCGTTCGCGCTGATCGACCTGAAACTGGGCAGCGATTCCGGCCTGGCACTGATCCAGCCGCTGCGTGCCCTGCGCGCGGACATGCGGATCCTGCTGGTAACCGGCTACGCCAGCATCGCCACCGCCGTGGAGGCGATCAAGCTGGGTGCGGATGACTACCTGCCGAAGCCGGCCACAGTGCCGATGATCCTGCGCGCACTCGGCGAGGAAGACGATGGTCCGGCTGACGATGGCGAAATGGAAGTGCCCGACGCGATGACGCCGATCAGCCGGCTGCAGTGGGAACACATCCAGCAGGCGATGCACGAGACCGGCGGCAATGTGTCAGCGGCCGCGCGCCTGCTCGGCATGCACCGGCGTTCGCTGCAGCGCAAGCTGGCCAAGCGGCCGAGCCCGGAGCGCGATCCGAGCCGGTGACGTGGTAGTGCCGGCCGCTGGCCGGCAACCTCATGAACGGTGAAGGCATCGCCAGAATGCCGGCCAGCGGCCGGCACTACCAGAAGGCAGGACCACCGGTAGTGCCGGCCGCTGGCCGGCACCAGAACCTCAGCGCTTCAGCTGCGCCAGGATCTCGCGGGTCATCGGATCGGCAACCGCCACGTCCTCGCCCTGCAACGCCGGCAGCAGGCCGCTGGCCAGCTGCTTGCCCAGCTCGACGCCAAACTGGTCGAAGGCATTGATGTTCCAGATCACCGACTGCACGTACACCGCGTGTTCGTACATCGCGATCAGCGCGCCCAGCGCCTGCGGAGTCAGCGCATCCAGCAGGATCAGCGTGCTCGGGCGACCGCCCGGGTAATCGCGATGCGGGTCGTCGCTGCCCTGGCCATTGGCCAGCGCCTCGGTCTGCGCCAGCAGGTTGGCCAGCAGTGCCTGGTGATTGATCGTGTACGGATCATCGTTGTGCACGCAGCCGATGAAATCGGCCGGGATGATGCTGGTGCCCTGGTGCAGCGCCTGGAAGAAACTGTGCTGCACGTCGGTGCCTGCCCCACCCCACCACACCGGCACGGTATCGGTGGTAACCGGCTGGCCGTCGCGCTGAACGCGCTTGCCCAGGCTTTCCATCACCAGCTGCTGCAGGTAGGCCGGCAGCAGCGCCAGGCGCTGGTCGTAGGTCATCACCGCATGCGTGGCATAGCCCAGCAGGTTGCGGTTCCAGATATCGGTCAGGCCATGCAGCACCGGCAGGTTGCGCTCCAGCGGCGCGTCCAGTGCGTGCGCGTCCATCTGCGCGGCACCTTCCAGCAGCTGTTCGAAGCGCTCGAAGCCGATTGCCAGCGCGATCGGGAAACCGACCGCCGACCACAGCGAATAGCGGCCACCGACCCAGTCCCACATCGGCAGCACGCGATCGGCGGCGATGGCGAAGGCCTTGGCGGCACGTTCCGGATTGGCGCTGACCGCGTACAGGCGTTCGCTGCCACCCAGCCAGTCGTGCAGGATCTGGCCGTTGAGCAGGGTTTCCTGCGTGCCGAAGGTCTTGGAGATCAGGATGCCGGCAGTCTTCGCCGGATCCAGCGTAGCCAGCGTGCGCTGCATGGCGGCGCCGTCCACGTTCGACACGAAATGCACGCGCAGGCGCGCACCGGTGACCGGGCGCAGTGCATCGGCGACCAGCCGCGGACCGAGATCGGAACCACCGATGCCAACGCTGACCACGTCGGTGACGCCGCTGTCTTCCAGCGCACGTACCAGCACGCCCATGCGCTGGCGGATGTCGCGCGCAGTGGCATAGGCCTCGGCCGCCACCGGCGCATCGACCACATCGCCACGCAGCGCGGTATGCAGTGCGGCGCGGCCTTCGGTCAGGTTGACCTGTTCGCCACGGAACAGACGGGTGATGGCAGCACCGACATCACGCTCGGCAGCCAGCGCCAGCAACGCCTGCAGCGCCGCGGCATCGTACGTCTGCCGGGCGAAACTGACATACAACGGACCGACCCGCAGCGCCAGCTCCTGGACGCGGCCGGGTTCGGCGGCGAGCAGGCTGGGAATGCTTGCGCCCTTCAGGCGCTGGGCGTGGGAATGCAGCGAGTCGAATCCGTTGTTCGTTGTCATGCGGCCTGTGTCGGGATCGTGTCGTTGGTGTGGGATATCTGGTTGTTGCCATCAACGTACACCAGCTTCGGCTTGAAGCTGTCAGCTTCCTGCTCGGTCATGCTGGCGAACGCGGCGATGATGATGATGTCACCGACCTGCACATGGCGCGCGGCGCCACCGTTGAGCGAGACAACGCCGCTGCCGGCTTCGGCGCGGATGGCATAGGTCGAGAAGCGCGCACCGTTGGTCACGTCCCAGATGTGCACCTGCTCGAACTCGCGGATGCCGGTGGCAGCCAGCAGGTTGTCATCGATGGCGATCGAGCCTTCGTAGTTCAGCTCGGAATGGGTGACGGTGGCGCGGTGGATCTTGGTCTTGAGCAGGGACAGGTGCATGGGGGCGCTGCAACGGCAAAGGAAAGAGCGGATTCTAGCACCCGCTTGGCTGTCGTCAGGGGCCTGCGGCAGGACGCTGAAGGCCGTTCAGGCGCCCTCGCCCGGCGGGACTGCCGGGACAGCGCCGGAAGTGCCGTGCAGCGACAGGCGGAAGACCGTGTGGAAGGCCAGCCCGGCGACCACGCCGAAGCCCCCTGCGGCCAGCACCGTCAGGCCGTAGCTGATCACGTCGAAGGTGTCGACATAGCGCAGGCGCTGCAGCAGCGGGCCGTTGTCCGCGCCCGGCCAGGCGCACGTGGCCATGGCCAACGCGCCCAGCCCAAACCCGACCAGGACGAACCCGATCCGGCGCAGGCGCTGCTGAGACTGCAGGATCAGCGCCATCGGCAGCAGCACGGCGATCGCGTTGCAGGCGGCCAGCACGAACATCAGCCCAGCCCCGGTGAGCGCGGGCACCGGCGTGCGCCGGAATTCGAGCGCGAACAACAGGCCGCCAAACAGCTGGGCCGGCAGCATGCCGGCCGCCAGCACCGCCAGGATCGAGGCCTGGGCAAGGCGGCCGGTATCAGTGGTGGGGGTCTTCATTTCCGATCTCCCGTCCGTGGGAAGGTGAAAGGCGCCCGTTGTGGGCGCCCTCCCATGCTGCGCTTGGCGGCTCAGAATTCCAGGTTGTCGATCAACCGGGTCGTACCCAGGCGCGCGGCGATCAGCGCTACACGGCCGCCGCCATCGAAGGTCGGCTCGGCCAGTTCCGGTGTGCGCAACACGGCGTAGTCGACCTGGAAACCATCCGCCTGCAGCGCGGCCGTTGCGTCGGCCTCGATCTGCGCGCGCGACTGGCCAGCCACGTAGCCCTCGCGCATGCCCAGCAGGGTGCGGTGGATGCTGGTCGCGACCGGGCGCTGTTCGGCGCTCAGGTACTGGTTGCGCGAGCTCTTGGCCAGGCCATCGTCGTCACGCACGATGTCCGCGCCGACGATCTGGATCGGGAACGACAGCTCGGCCACCATCTGCTTGATGACGGCCAGCTGCTGGTAGTCCTTGCGACCAAACACGGCCACGTCCGGCTGCACCTGCAGGAACAGGCGCGCGACCACCGTGCAGACGCCATCGAAGTGACCCGGGCGGCTGGCGCCCTCCAGCACTTCACTGACACCCGGCGCGTGCATGCGCGTGGTCTTGTCCACGCCCAGCGGGTACATCGCCTCGACGCTGGGCAGCCACACCGCATCGCAGCCGGCCTGCTCCAACCCGGCCACGTCGGCCTCGGGCGTGCGCGGGTAGCGGCTGAAATCCTCGTTGGGGCCGAACTGGGTCGGGTTCACGAAGATGCTTGCCACCACCTTGTCGGCGTACTGGCGGGCCAGGGTCACCAGCGAGTGGTGGCCCCCGTGCAGGTTGCCCATGGTCGGCACCAGCGCAACGCGAAGGCCTTCGCGCTTCCACTCGGCGATCTGCCCGCGCAGTGCGCCGAGCTCGTTGAAGGTCTGGATCATTGGGCGTAGGCGTGCTGTTCGTCGGGGAAGCTGCCGTCGCGCACGGCGTCGGCATAGGCGCGGGTGGCACCGGCCACCGAACCGCCTTCGGCGAGGAAGTCCTTGACGAACTTCGGACGGCGATGGCCGCTGTCCAGGCCGAGGAAATCGTGCAGCACCAGTACCTGGCCATCGCACTGCGGGCCGGCACCGATGCCGATGGTCGGCACGTCCACCGCAGCGGTGACTTCGGCGGCGACCGGAGTCGGCACGCATTCGAGCACCATGATGCTGGCGCCGGCAGCAGCCACGGCCCTGGCATCTTCCACCAGCTGGCGCGCAGCATCGCCACGGCCCTGGATCTTGAAGCCGCCCAGGCGCAGCACCGACTGCGGGGTCAGGCCCAGATGCGCGCAGACCGGAATCTCGCGTTCGACCAGGTAGCGGATGATGTCGACCTTGAAGCCGGCACCTTCGATCTTGACCATCTCCGCGCCGGCCTGCAGCAGCTGCAGCGAGGCATCCAGCGCGCGCTCCGGGGTGGCATCGGCGCCGAACGGCAGGTCGGCCACCAGCAGCGCGCGCTGCAGCACGCGGGCCACGGCGCGGGTGTGGTAGACCATGTCGGCCACGGTCACCGGCAAGGTGGAGTCATGACCCTGCACGACCATGCCCAGCGAATCGCCGATCAGGATCAGGTCGACGCCGTTGGCATCGAAAGTGCGGGCGAAGCCGGCGTCGTAGGCGGTCAACATGACCAGCTTCTGGCCATTGCGCTTGGCCTCGGCCAGTGCGGGAACGGTCCAGGGCTTGCTGTCTGCGTGGGTGCTCATGTGCTGATAACCGGGGGAGATAACCCGGGCATTATCACCCTATCGGCGCGATCCCGCAGGCATCCACCCGCATCACTGCATCCTGCACGCGGCCGTGGCCGGGAATGGCCAGATCCGGCGCGATTTCGGCCAGCGGCACCAATACGAAGGCGCGTTCGTGCATATAGGGATGCGGCACCTGCAGGCCGGGCTGATCGATCACCTGCGCGCCATGCAGCAGCAGGTCGAGATCCAGCGCGCGCGGCCCCCAGTGCACCTGCGGATCGCGTACGCGGCCGAAGTGCCGCTCCAGCGACAGCATCGCCTGCAGCAGTTCGTCGGCCGGCAGATCGGTTTCGACCGCAGCCACCGCGTTGACGAACGGCGGCTGGTCTTCATTGCCCCAGGCCGGCGTGGCGTACAGGCGCGACGCCCTGTCCACGCGGGTGCAGGGCAGGCCATCCAGCGCAGCAATCGCTGCGCGGACGGTTGCAGCCGCGTCGCCAAGGTTGGCGCCGAGGCCGATCCAGGCAAGGGTCATCGCTTACTCGCCCGCAGCACCAGCCGGGGCACCCGGACGGCGACGGCGACGGCGGCGCTTGCGCGGCACCCCACCCTCTTCGTCAACGCCCTCGTGGTGCAGCGAATCCAGCGACGATTCCAGCTCATGCCCGGATTGCGCCTGCGCTTCGCGCCAGAACGCGACATCGGCCTCGTGCTCGGCCGAGGCCACCTGGCGCAGGGCCAGGAAGTCGAACGCGGCGCGGAAGCGTGGGTGGGTCAGGGTGCGGAACACGCGCTTGCGCTGGCGCGAACCGAAGCGCGACTGCAGCAGCCAGATCTCCTGCATCGGCAGCGAGAAGCGGCGCGGCAATGCGATGGTGCTCAGCTGCTGCACGGTGACGCGGTCGGCGGCGCGACGCTGCGCTTCTTCCGGCGCCACGCCCTGCTTGAGCAGGGTCGCCTGTGCACGGCAGTACGCCGGCCACAGCAGCAGCGCGAACAGGAACGCCGGCGAGACCGGCTCGTCATTGGCCACGCGCGCATCGGTATTGGCCAGGCCTTCCACCAGCATGCGGCGCAGCGCGCCGGTGCGGTTGGACTTGAGGGCCTTGGCGCTTTCCGGGAACAGCACGTCCAGCAGGCCGTAACGCTCCAGGCCTTCGAAGCTGGCCACGCCGTGCCCGGACAGGAACAGCTTGAGCACTTCCTCGAACAGACGCGCCGGCGCGGCCTCGTTGAGCAGGCTGGCCAACTGCGGGATCGGTGCGGCGGTGCCCTCTTCGATCTGGAAACCAAGCTTGGCCGCCAGGCGCACCGCACGCAGCATGCGCACCGGATCTTCCTGGTAGCGCTGCACCGGGTCGCCAATCAACTTCATCAGGCGTGCCTGCACGTCTTCGAAGCCGCCGGTGTAGTCACGCACCGAGAAGTCCTCGATGGCGTAATACAGGGCGTTGCAGGTGAAGTCGCGGCGGATGGCGTCGTCTTCGATGGTGCCGTACACGTTGTCGCGCACGAGCATGCCGTTTTCCATCTCGCGGTCGCCGCTGCCGTCATCGCTGTTGGCACGGAACGTGGCCACTTCGATGATCTCGCGGCCGAACACAACATGGGCCAGGCGGAATCGGCGGCCGATCAGGCGGCAGTTGCGGAACAACTGCTTGACCTGCTCGGGCGTGGCATCGGTGGCCACGTCGAAATCCTTGGGTTGGCCATTGACCAGCAGATCGCGCACCGCGCCACCCACAAGGTAGGCGCCGAAGCCGGCATCGCGCAGGCGATAAAGCACGCGCAGGGCGTTCGGGCTGATGTCCTTGCGGGAGATCGTGTGCTGGTCGCGCGGGATGACGCGCAGGCTGAACGGTGATGGAGCAGAGGAAATGATGTTGGCGCTTCCGGTTGAAGTTTCGGGATTGCCCAATGGCATCGAGGTGCATATACTAGCGCTCCTGCATCGGCAGCGACACACTGCTCCCTTCGTCTAGTGGTTAGGACGTGGCCCTCTCAAGGCTAAAACAGGGGTTCGAGTCCCCTAGGGAGCACCAGTCGCCGCAGCAGGAACCGAAAAAGCCCGCTCTTGTGCGGGCTTTTCTGTTTTCCGGGATTGCAGTGACTGCGGTCGGGTTGGTCGCATCGGCGCTTCCCTGCAATCGGCTTGAGCCGGTGGGGTCACCCAGGGCAGGACACGCCGTGAACCCATCCATGGGGGCTCGATGGCGCCTTGCTCGCGTGCGCTGTCCTGCGCACACCGCAAGACCGGGGTTGGGCTCCTGCCCAACCCGTCGGGCGCATGCGCCCAACCCATGGCGCCAACGGTCCCGCCCTGGGTGACCCCACCGGCTCTGGACGGTTTCCCGCGAACCCCGGCAACAACCGACCAGCGCTTCGCCGCGTCCGCACGCACCATGAAACTGTCAGGAGGGGGCAGGCCGCTCTCTCCAGGACCGTTGGCGCCATGGATGGCGCCATCGAACACCATGGATGGGCTTTTGCGTGTCCTGGAGAGGGCGGCCTGCCCCCTCAAACTCGGGACAACCAGGCGCCAACTGGATGCAACCGAAGCTGTAACTCGTCAGCCTTCCATCTGCTCCAGTTCCTTGCCCTTGGTCTCCCGCACGTAGCGGACCACGAAGAAGATCGAAAGGATCGCCACGACCATATAGATGCCGTAGGCACCGGCCAGGCCGATGCCAGCCAGCAGCATCGGGAAGGTCACGGTGATGGCGAAGTTCGAGGTCCATTGCGCCGCGCCGGCCACCGCCAGCGCCGGGCCGCGGATCTGGTTGGGGAACATCTCACCCAGCATCACCCACATCACCGGGCCCCAGGACATGTTGAAGAACACCACGTAGGCATTGGCCGCAACCAGGGCCAGCCGGCCCATGCCATCGGACAGCTGCAGGCGACCGTCGACCAGGCTGCCGCTGGCGAAGGCGACCACCATCAGCACCAGCGCCACCGACATGCCGACCGAGCCGATCCACAGCAGCGGCTTGCGCCCGATGCGGTCGATCAGCAGCACGGTCAGCAGGCAGGCACCGATGCTCAGCCCACCGGACAACACATTGATCAGCAGCGCGTCGCTTTCCGAGAAGCCCACCGCCTGCCACAGCACCGCGCCGTAGTAGAACACCACGTTGATGCCAACCAGCTGCTGGAACATCGCCAGGCCGATGCCCACCCAGAGGATCGGGCGCAGTTTGCCGGTGGCCTTGTCGAGCAGATCGCCGAAGCGAGGCTTGTGCTGGTCCTGGGCCAGGCTGGCCTCGATCTCGGCCTGCTTGGCCACCGCCGCGTCCTCGCCATACAACCGTGCCAGCACCGCCCTCGCCTGCGCCTGCCGACCCTTCAGCACCAGGAAGCGCGGGCTCTCCGGGATCACCAGCAACAGCAGCAGGAACAGGCCCGACGGCAGCGCCTGCATCCAGAACATCCAGCGCCAGGCCTCATGCCCCAGCCACAATGGCTCGGTGGAGGCCCCGGCGGCACGGGCCAGCAGGTAATTGCTGAGGAAGGCGGCAAACAGGCCGCAGATGATCGCCATCTGCTGCACCGTGGCCAGGCGACCGCGATAGCGTGCCGACGCCACTTCGGCAATGTAGGCCGGCGACATCACACTGGCAGCGCCCACTGCGAATCCGCCGAGCACGCGTGCGGCGATGAACAGCCAGGAGGCATGCGCAGCACCGGCACCCAGCGCCGAGACCAGGAACAACAGCGCGGACACGATCAGCACGCCGCGACGGCCCAGGCGGTCGCCCAGCCAACCGGCCAGGAATGCACCGATCGCGCAGCCCAGCAGCATCGAGGCGACTTCGAAGCCCAGCGCCGCCTCACTGGAATTGAAGGCCTGGCGCAGGCCATCAACCGTGCCGTTGATGACACCACTGTCGAAGCCGAACAGGAATCCACCGAGGGTGGCCACGCAGCTGATCAGGACGATGAACGCGGTGTTCTCACCGCGGTGCAAGGCGGATCCGGTCTGGATCTGGGACATGGACGTTCCTGCTGGGAAGGGGCGCCGGCCATCGCGGATGACCGGCTGCGCCACAGCGTCGCATGGGCGTTGCCCTGCCGCCAACCAGCCATGGCCGGGCCTGCCAGACGCCCGTTTTCCGCCCTGCGCCGACACCGGGGGCCAACCTGTTCTAGAATTGTCGGGTTCAGGAATCGATCCACCCCCAGCCCATGCCCTTTGTCGTCACCGAAAACTGCATCAAGTGCAAACACACCGATTGCGTGGAAGTGTGCCCCGTGGATTGTTTCCACGAAGGCCCGAACTTCCTGGTGATCGACCCGGATGAGTGCATCGACTGCACCCTCTGCGAACCGGAGTGCCCGGTCAATGCGATCTTCCCGGAGGACGATGTCCCCGCCGGCCAGGAAAGCTTCGTCGCCCTCAATGCCGAACTGGCCAAAGAATGGCCGGTGCTGACCGTGCGCAAGGACCCACCTGCCGACGCCGGCGAATGGGACGGCAAGCCGGACAAGCTGAAGCTGCTGGAGCGCTGAGAAGCGCTTGTTGCGGCAAGGAAAAGGGCGCCATCGGCGCCCTTTTTTTCGATAGCGCCGGGCCATGCCCGGCGGATCCTGGGCCGCGCTTCACGCTCGCCGGGCATGGCCCGGCGCTACCCAAGGCAGGTGCGGACCTGGGCCCGCCCCCACCCGACCCGCGCTTACTGCGCCAGCTTCGCCTTCAGCGCGGCAATCAGCTTCACCGGGGCCTCGGCGGTGGCCGGCAGGCCACGCGGGTCGACCGCGGAGATGTAAGCACCGGCGTCGACGGCAACCACACGCACCAGGAAGTTGCTGCCTTCGTAGGCCACGTCGTACGAGCCCAGCAGCTGCGCGCGGCTGGCGATGGTCACGCCTTCCACGCCTTCCAGCGCGGTACCCACCTTGGCAAAGGCTTCATCCTTGCCTCCGGCAATGGTGAAGCCGGTGTTGCCCACGGCCGGAGCCGCCGCAACCGGCGCAGCCGGCTTGGTCACCGAAGCCGCAGCCGGCAGCTTGTTGTCACCGGTGGTGGCCGGCAGGTTCAGGTCCGGCGGCACTTCCAGCGGACGCATTTCCGGCGCCAAGGCGTAGTCGCCCTTGACGCCACGCTTGAAGCAACCGGTGGTGCCGGCGGCGACGGCCACAGCAAGCAGGGCGTAGGACAGCACGCGGACAGTGGAAACGGATTGACGCATGTGAATCTCCTGGGTCAGACCAAGACGAAAGGTCAGTGGCTGGAAAGGGCTTCGAGGGCGGCGATGTCGCCGGCAAGGTGATCGGCAGCCGGATGATGCACTGCCGACAACGGCAGCAGCGGCAGGCGCAGGTCGTGGCCGATGCCGATGCGGCGCAGCAGCGCCTTGACCGGAATCGGGTTCGGTTCGACGCCACAGAACTCATGGAACGGCTGCAGGCGCCCATCCCATGATTCGGTGGCTTCGTGGTCGTGGGCGGCCGCCAGCTCGCACATCCGGCGGTAGGCGCCCGGCAGCACGTTGGAACCGACCGAGATCAGGCCATCGATGCCAGCCCGGATCGAACGCGCAGCGGTACCGTCATCGCCGCTGAGCACGGCGAACTGCGCGCTGCGCAACGCCAGCAGCGCCTGCACCCGGCCGGTGTCACCCACCGCTTCCTTGATGCCGACGATGTTGGGATGGCTGGCCAGCTCGGCCACGGTCTCCGGCTGCATGTCGCAACCGGTACGTCCGGGCACGTTGTACAGCACGACCGGCAGCCCGCCCTGGTCGGCGACGGCGCGGTAGTGCGCGATCAGGCCGGCCTGGGTCGGCCGTACATACGGCGGGGTGACCACCAGCGCGTGGCTGGCACCGAGCGCGGCGGCGCGGCGGGTCTGTTCGATGGTTTTGGCGGTACCCGACAGGCCGGTACCGGCCATGACCGGGATGCGGCCGCCGATGCGCTCGACCGCGCTGGCCAGCAGCTGGTCGTACTCGGCATCGGTGAGGGTTGCCGCTTCACCGGTCGAGCCGGCAACGACAACGCCATGGACACCACCTTCCAGTTGCAGATGCAGCAGGCGCTGCCAACCGTCGGGGTCGAGGGCGCCGTCGGCCCGGAACGGGGTCGCCAGCGCGGTGATGAGGCCGGAAAGGGACAAGGACGTGCTGCTCTTGGCTGGAAAGGGAAAACGCCCGCCACGAAAGGCCGGGGGCGACCTGAATGTTACTTGCGGCGCGAAACCACGGGCAAGTATGCTGGACACCGGTGGATCCCCGCCTCTGGCGGGCATTCAGACTAACGCATGCATTACCCGGAATCGCCTTGACCGACACCACCCCGCGCCCCGCGCCGAGCGAAAACCACCTCCTGATCAACGCCTATACGACGCATCCGGAGTCCCCCCTGCTGTCCGTCACCCGCCGCATTGCCGACAGCGGCTGCAATCTGGTGGACGCACGCCTGGCCACGGTCGGCCGCGATGTCTCGGTCACCGCCCTGGCCACTGGCTCCTGGGATTCGGTGGCCAAGCTGGAAGCGATGCTGACCCGGCTCGAGCGCGAAGAAGGCCTGAAGCTGGTCTGGTACCGCACCGCGGCCAAGCAGGCGCAGTCCAACCTGCTGCCGTACATCGTGGAGGTGATCGCCGCCGACAAGCCGGGCATTCTGTTCCAGCTGGCCGACTTCTTCGACCGCCAGGGCATCACCATCGAGAGCCTGCAGAGCACGCGTTACCGCGCCATGCAGACCGGTGCGGAAATGTTCAGCGCGCAGGTCACCATCGGCGTGCCGGCCAACATGCACATCGCCGCACTGCGCGACGATTTCCTCGAGTTCTGCGACCACTTGAACCTGGACGCGATCATGGACCCGATGAAGTTCTGAATTTCGCGCGCCTCTCACAGGCGCGTGGCGTTTCATGCAATTGTCTTGGAAAGAACCCAGGCTCGACAGAAGGACCTCATGAACAACGGCGACACCCTGGACAGCACCACTCTTTCCCTGCCGCTGGCACTGTCCGGCGGCGAACAGGCCACCCTCGGCGACTACGCCGGCCAATGGCTGGTGCTGTACTTCTACCCGAAAGACAGCACCCCCGGCTGCACCACCGAAGGCATCGACTTCAACGCGCTGCTGCCGAAGTTCAGGAAGGCAGGCGCAGTCGTACTCGGCGTCTCGCGCGATTCGGTGAAGTCGCACGACAACTTCTGTGCCAAGCAGGGGTTCAGCTTCCCGCTGGTCAGCGATGGCGACGAAGCGCTGTGCAGCGCCTTCGACGTGATCAAGATGAAGAACATGTACGGCAAGCAGGTACGTGGCATCGAGCGCAGCACCTTCCTGATTTCCCCCGACAGCCGCATCGTGCAGTCCTGGCGCAAGGTCAAGGTCGCCGGCCATGCCGATGCCGTTCTCGCCGAACTGAAGGCCTCCCAGTCCAAGTGAGTCCCACTGCCTACTGTGTCTGCCATCACCCTGCCCCGCAGCAGGCCGTGATGGTTTTTCCCTGTCCGTAACCAGGAATCGACGATGACCCGAGGCAAGCGCATCTACGTGCTGGATACCAACGTGCTGATGCACGATCCCACCGCGCTGTTCAAATTCGAGGAGCACGACGTCTACCTGCCCATGCAGGTGATCGAAGAGCTGGACAACGGCAAGAAGGGCACCACCGAGGCGAGCCGCAACGCCCGCCAGGTCAGCCGCTTCCTCAACGAGCTGGTGCAGGCGTCGGGCCTGGACAACCTGGCCGACGGCATTCCGCTACAGCGGCCGCAGGGCCTGCAGCTGCGCGGCAAGCAGAGGGGCCTGCTGCGCTTCCAGACCAGCCATTTCGACGCCGGCAAGAGCTTCGGCAAGGTGATCCCGGACAACGCCATCCTCGGCGCGATCCTGGCCCTGAAGGAAGAGACCCCGGAGATCCCGGTGGTGTTCGTATCCAAGGACATCAACCTGCGGATCAAGGCAGCGATCGCCGGCATCGTGTCCGAGGACTACGAGAACGACCGCGCGCTGGATGATTTCAGCCTGCTCTACACCGGCGCCACCGAGCTGCCGGAAGATTTCTGGAAGCGCCACGGCGATGACCTGCGCAGCTGGAGCGACAAGGGCCGTACCCATTACGAAATCCAGGCGCAGGACGGCGAAGAGTGGTACCCGAACCAGTACGTCTACCTGCCGGGCGAAGACGAAGTCGAGCTGCGCGTCAGCCGCGTGGTCGGCGATGGCAAGGTGGTGCTGTCGCTGGTCGATGATTTCCGCCACGGCAGCCACGCCGTGTGGGGCATCAGCGCGCGCAACCGCGAACAGAACTTCGCGCTCAATGCGCTGATGGATCCGGAAATCGACTTCGTCACGCTGCTTGGCACCGCTGGCACCGGCAAGACCCTGCTCGCGTTGGCGGCTGGCCTGGCGCAGACGATGGACCAGCAGCGCTATCGCGAGATCATCATGACCCGCGCCACGGTCAGCGTCGGCGAAGACATCGGCTTCCTGCCCGGCACCGAGGAAGAGAAAATGACGCCGTGGATGGGCGCGTTGACCGACAACCTGGAAGTGCTCACCCACAACCAGGAAGGCGGCACCTGGGGCCGCCAGGCCACCAACGACCTGCTCGCCAGCCGCATCAAGATCCGCTCGATGAACTTCATGCGCGGCCGCACCTTCCTGTCGCGCTACCTGATCCTGGACGAGGCGCAGAACCTCACCCCGAAGCAGATGAAGACGCTGATCACCCGTGCCGGCCCCGGCACCAAGATCGTCTGCCTGGGCAACGTCGAGCAGATCGACACCCCGTACCTGACCGAGACCACCTCGGGCCTGACCTACGCGGTGGACCGTTTCAAGAACTGGCCGCACAGCGCGCACATCACGCTGCGTCGTGGCGAGCGCTCGCGCCTGGCCGACTACGCCTCGGAGGTGTTGTGAACCGCTGCACCCGCCTGCTGCTGCCCACGGCTGCGATCACCCTCGCAGCCGTGCTCGGCGCCTGCACCACCACGCGCGGCCCGGCCAGCGTGCCGACCGCCGAGCGTACCGGCCAGTCCTGGGTGGTCACCCGCCCGATCATCGCCGCGCAGGTGCTCGACACCTGCTCGCGCGCCAGCCCCGGCCGCGAGGCCGGGCGGGTCAGCGGCTACTGGGCGCCCAGCCGGCAGCAGATCGACCAGCTGGAGGCGAAGCTGCCTTCGCTGGAAGCACAGGTTCCCAAGGTGCTGGATTTCGATCGCCAGTACGTCGGCATCGAAAGCGCCGGCAAGCGGCTGATCTACATCAACGCCTTCCACCTGCCTGACGATGGCAGCATCAATCCGGCCCGTGAAGCGATCCGCGTCTGCGATGGCGGCGCGCAGTTCTGGGGCGCCGTGTTCGATCCCGCCAGCAACACCTTCAGCGAGCTGCAGTTCAACGGCGGCTTCGGCGGGCCCTGAGGGGCCCCGCCGATGGGAATACGCCTGCCCACCTGGGTCTGGATCGGAGCGGTCGCGCTTTCGTGCGTGGCTGGCATGGTCAATGTGGTCGGCTTCCTCGGTTTCGAACACCAGGCCGTCAGCCACATGACCGGCAGCACCAGCCAGCTGGGCATGGCCCTGGCACAGGGCGACTGGCGTGCGGTCGGCCACCTGTGGGGGCTGCTGATCGCGTTCTCGCTGGGCGCGATGCTCAGCGGCCTGCTGATCCAGGACAGCGCCCTGCAGCTGGGCCGCCGCTACGGCGTGGCGCTGGCCCTGGAATCGGCACTGCTGCTGGTCGCCATCCCCCTGTTCGAACAGCATCAGATATGGGGTGCACTGGCCGCCGCCATGGCCTGCGGCCTGCAGAACGCAATGGCCACCACCTTCAGTGGCGCGGTGGTGCGCACCACCCACCTCAGCGGCATGTTCACCGACCTCGGCATCGGCCTCGGCCACCTGCTCCGCGGGCTGCCGCTGCAGGTACGACGGCTGACCCTCAGCGGCCTGATCATCAGCGGCTTCCTCGCCGGCGGCATCCTCGGCGCCTGGCTGTTCATGCGCTGGCAGTACGACGCCCTGCTCGCACCCGCCCTGCTGACCGGCCTGACCGGGCTGGGCTATGTGCTGTACCAGCAGTGGGCTCGCTGGCGACATTGAACCGTCCGCGCTTGGGGTCAGATCCCTTTTCCCGCAGAAACGGGATCTGACCCCGTCTACCGGATCGACGCTACCGCCTTTACGGCGACCACGGCACAATCACCCGATGAGCCCGACCACTCCCGTTTCCGCCCTCACCATCGCCGGCTCCGATTCCGGCGGCGGCGCCGGCGTTCCTGCCGACCTCAAGGCCTTCGCCGCACACCGCGTGCACGGTCTGGCCGTGTTCGCCGCGCTGACCGCACAGAACACCCGCGGCGTCACCGCCGTGCACGTGCCGCCGGTCGAATTCCTGCGTGCACAGATCGAAGCCTGCTTCGACGACTTCGACATCCACGCCGTGAAACTCGGCATGCTGGCCAATGCCGAAGTGATCAACGCCGTTGCCGACGCACTGGAGAAACACCGCCCGCCGCATGTGGTGCTGGACCCGGTGATGGTGGCCACCAGTGGCGCGCGCCTGCTGGAGGAAAGTGCCCTGAACGCAATGCGCGAACGGTTGCTGCCGTTGGCGACGCTGGTCACCCCCAATACCCCGGAAGCCGAGCTGCTGATCGGCCGCCGCATCGGCAATGCCGAAGATGTAGAGCGCGCCGCCTCGGCCCTGCTCGACCTCGGCGCCGGCGCGGTGCTGCTCAAGGGCGGGCACCTGCATGAAGGCAACCGGGTGATCGACCGTTACTTCGATGGCGTCAGCAGCGAAGAGTTCATCCATGCCCGCTTGCCGCTGGATGCGCACGGCACTGGCTGCACGCTGGCCTCGGCCATTGCCGCGCAGCTGTGCAATGGCCTGAGCCTGGCCAACGCCTGCGAAGCCGGCATCGACTACGTCGCACGCGGGCTGCAGAAAGGCTACGCGCCGGGCCGCAGCGAGGTACTGGTGCTCGACCACTTCGGCGCGGCACCGCACGCATGAGCGTGACACCGCAGATTGTTGCCGTGCAGTGTGGTGATGGTCATCGCTATGAAGTGATCGCATGCGTTCCGGCACAGCCGATCGCACGCCTGCTGTGGCTGCCGGCGCTGGGCGTGGCCGCACGCCATTACCTGCCGCTGGCGCAGGCGCTGGCGGCCAAGGGGGTGGCGGTGTACCTGCACGAGTGGCGTGGCAACGGCAGCAGCTCGCTGCGTCCGTCACGCGCGAAGGACTGGGGCTATCGCGAAGTACTCGATCAGGATCTGCCGAGCAGCCAGGGCGTATTGGCCGCAGCGGACCACGAAACGGGCGCCCTGCCCTGGATCATCGGTGGCCACAGCCTGGGTGGGCAGCTGGCCTGCGTACACGCCGGTCGACATCCGCAGCACTTCAATCGGCTGTGGCTGGCCGCCAGTGGCTCACCGTTCTGGCGCAGCTTCCCGCCGCCACGCGGCTGGCTGCTGCCGCTGGTCTATCGCTTCCTGCCGTGGATCGCACAACGCCAAGGCGTGCTGCATGGCCGTCGCCTCGGCTTCGGTGGCACCGAAGCACGTGGGCTGATCGCCGACTGGGCGCGCGTGGGCCTGAACAATCACTACGCCGCCGCGGGCATGGCCGAAGACCTCGACGCACAGATGGCACGCGTGCATGGCAGCGCACAGGCGGTGCTGATGGAACACGACTGGTTGGCACCGACCGGATCGATGCAGACGTTGTTGGCGAAGCTGCCGAATGTGGCCGCGCAGCTGCGCGTGCTTTCCGCGCAGGAACTGGGCACGCGTGCCGATCATTTCGCCTGGCTGAAGGCACCGGACGCCGTAGCTGACAGCTTTTTCATTCAGTTGGGTGAAAATTTTCACAAAACTGTTGACGGTCCGCGCCGAGATCCGCATAATTCCGCTCCTGTCGCAGGGCGCCCGTAGCTCAGTTGGATAGAGTACCTGGCTACGAACCAGGCGGTCGGGAGTTCGAATCTCTCCGGGCGCACCACTCGACAGGTTTCCAGCATCCGCCGCTGGAAATGCAGTAAAATTAGGCAGTAAGTTGATTGTGTACCGCGCGCCCGTAGCTCAGTTGGATAGAGTACCTGGCTACGAACCAGGCGGTCGGGAGTTCGAATCTCTCCGGGCGCACCACACACAGTCAGCACAACAAGTTTATGTAATTGGCGCCCGTAGCTCAGTTGGATAGAGTACCTGGCTACGAACCAGGCGGTCGGGAGTTCGAATCTCTCCGGGCGCACCATTACACCGAAACAGCAGGCCTCGGCCTGCTGTTTTTTTATGTGTGTTTTTCGGCAGGGCTGCGCCCTGCACCCGCCGAAGCAACGGCCGGAGCAACAGCAACAGCACGCATTCCGTGGGGTGGCGGGGCGGTGTCGGAGTGCGGGGACGCCGTGAACCCGTCCATGGGGGCTTGGCCGCGGCATCCATGCCGCAGACACCCCGCACTCCGACACCGCCCCACCTCTGACAGGTTTCCGCGATCTGATGGATCCACGCCTACGTGGATGACTCCATCGGAATCGAATATTTCGATATCCGTGAGATCTGAGCCGAGCATGGCTCGGCTCTACAGAAAGCAATACCCGACAGGTCGCGGAAATCTGTCGAAGGCGGGGTGGGTCCGGTTGCGGGAGTGTCCGCGGCATGGATGCCGCGGCCAAGCCCCCATGGACGGGTTTACGGCGT